>DATAIH010000128.1:0-50217 GCA_036262755.1 Candidatus Acidiferrum sp. | reverse complement strand
ATAACACGCTTTATTCTCGCACTCTACCTGCATTTTGTGGGGGTGGTGGGCCTGTTTATTGGCTACGGGCTCGAATGGGTAGCCTCCTCTCTGCTGCGCCGCTCGACCAACGCGGAGCAAGTCCGCGCCTGGCTTCGCATCTACAGACTCTCGCTGCCCATTTCCGGTTCTGGCCTCCTGCTTCTGATCCTCAGCGGCGTTTATTTCGCTTCCATCACCGAAAGCATGAAACAAGGCTGGCTCCTCGCGTCGCTGCTGGCCATCGTGTTCGCGTTCGGGATCGGATTCGTGTTCATCTTGCCGCGCGTGCGCATGCTGCGCGCTGTGCTGCCCGAGGGGAATACCCCGCTTTCGGAAGCTGGGCGCGCGTCTGTCCAAGATCCCGTGATCCTCACACTGATCCGAGTGCGGTTTCTGCTCGCGCTCGGCATCCTCTATTTAATGATTGCCAAGCCCGACCTCGCCACCTCGCTGTACATCTTGCTCGGCGCCATCGTGGTGGGCCTGATCTCCGCCGCAACGGCTTGGACGGCACGCCCTGCGTCGCTTTCCTGACGCGCATTCGTGACCCGGCCGTTTTCTCCTCAGACTCACGAGAACGGCGTTCTGGCAACTCGTGAACCGCCGAGCAGATCGTCGGCAATCCGGAAGGTATTCGCCAGGTCCCGGTAGACCGCCTGATCGTCCATCATGTGTTGATTTGACCGAAGAAAGCTAGCGGTAAGTCTCGTAGTTGGACTCAAAGTATCCGGAAGGAAATCTGTACAGGCACCCTTGCAGCAACAGCCCGAGAACCATCACTAACTGGACGAAGGCGCCAAAACGTCATCGCCTCAAGAGCAAGCTGGTTGAGTTCCTTCGTAAGCCCCCTCTCAATAACGGGAGCGTGGATGAGACCGTCCGTTCCTATCACGCACTTTATGTCCACTGTACCTTGAATGCGAACCTTACGGTTTTCTTCGGAGTAATAAGGTTGAACTGACAGCAAAACCTCTGGCGGTCTTAGACCTGGATAAGGGAAATCAACCGGCGACCCGTTTTCAGAAGACGGCGGGAGGTCCCACGCAATACCGTAAGCAGCTAAGTACGCTTCCGGCGTCTGCAGCAGATGTTCGATGGCATTCTCTGCATCGTCGCGCGGTTGGTCAAAGTCAAAATCTGTAACCTTGAATGAATACACGTCGGGGAGTGTCGAACACGCTATGTTTTTCTGCCGAACAGTGGGCGATCCAATATTTCTAAGCTGCAGCTGGAGTGAGGAATCTTTGAAAGCAACATTCATCACCTCAACGGCCTCATCGCAACCTCCTCTCTTGCTGATCAGGTCTTTTTCCTTCGCTCTAGGATTCGAGGTCCCTGCATAGTGCCTCAGGATGAGTCGCTGTCCAACCAAGCGTTGAAGATACTCTCGGGTGTTCTGCGGCGAGGCGAATCTCATCCCCAAGATGGTGATAAGCCAGATGCTAGCCAGAATTTTCAAGCAGGAGATTCTACATGTTAGCTACAATCGCGGAAATGCTGATTTGCTTCGTAGGAAACGGATTGTCTTCCCCGTTCGCACCTGCCTGATTAAGCAGAGGCCTCGGGCGAGCATTCCTTCTAAGCCGAGGGCCACAATTCCACCTTCACTCCAGCCGCCTCGAGAAGACGGGTTGGGCGACCATACAGGTTTTCACCCGATTGACTTTGCGTGGGGAGACTCCACAGACTTCCTCGGAAGGAGCCACTGCAGATGAGTACCGAGCGGAGAGTTGTCTTCGGTTTGTTCGCGCTCGTTTTGTCAATCGGCTTGGGCGAGGGTCTGCCACTATTCTGCGGAACTCAAGATTCGAGCATTTCTACAGAAGCGCGCGCTTATCTTGAGCATGCGCTTGATGTCATGCAACAAAATGCGCTTCATCGGGAAAAAATCGATTGGGGAACATTGCGCAAGGAAACCATGGAGCGCGCAGCAGGGGCTGAAGTTCCGGTCGATACTTACGATGCAATCCGTTGGGCTCTCAAACGGGTGAATCGGCATAGTTTCCTCCAGCTTTCGCCACAATTGGAAAAGCAAGAGGCAGACCGTAAGTCGCATGTCAAGACTGCATTGAAATCAACAACAATGGAGACACAACGCGAAACCGCTTCAATCTTCCTCTCGCGAGACAAACCGGAAACGCGTTTGTTGGAGCGTGATGGAGTAAAAATCGGATATGTTGTCGTGCCGCACTTCAGCCCAAGAGACAATATCGATGGCGTGCGGTTTGAAACGACGTTGCAGCATTTGATAGCTCAACTCGATGCTGGCCATGCCCGAGCCTGGGTCATTGATTTGCGGGGCAACGGCGGCGGGAACATGTGGCCCATGATGGCGGGACTGGGCCCGCTGCTGGGTGAGGGTGTCGCGGGAGCATTCCACGATTCACGCGGAGAAATCCTCAATTGGTTCTACCGCGATGGAGCAGCGGGATATGAAGGCGCCGAATCCTGGTCGTACCCAAGGGTCGATGGCGCTCCATACCGCACTGCTGGCAGCTTGCCGGTAGCCGTTCTGATAGACCGAGATACCGCCAGCTCAGGTGAGGCTGTTGCCGTCGCATTTCACGGGAGGCCACACACGCGTTTTTTTGGGGAGCACACGCAGGGCGTCTCGACGAATAACAATAATTACCTCCTCAGTGACGGGGCTAACATGATTCTGACGATTGGGGTGTACGTTGACCGTAACGGCAATGAGTATCAGGACGGTATCGAACCCGATGTGAGGATAGCCTCGCAAAAGGAGTTACAACCACCACTCGTCGAGCGGGATAACGCAATTAACGCGGCAGTGGAATGGCTCGTCTCTGGCACTGGGGGAAATCGCGGCTCTGAGTGACGGACATCGACTTCGCACGTCCCTGCCGCACCATTAGGAACCAGGGCAATGTAAGTTCAAGTCCCGGGAAACCGCCTAACCTGACAAGTGGAGTGGAGATTTGGGGGCGTAAACCGCTGCGCGTTTACGTCAGGGTAGGACCTGAATTTCAAGTTCCATGGCCATCCCGGATTGAAAATGCCCGGATGGGCGTAGTTGCGTATGGCCGGGGCGTGACGATGAAATAGATCGCTTCAGAATCGTAGGCCAGCGCGATGTCTTTGGGCGAAGGCTCGTTCGTGTCTAGCCAATTCGGATGCGAGTGGTAGATGCCGAGGAATTCGAGCCGCCGCTTGCGGAGTTCCCCCATCAGGCGCACGATCTCTTTGGGGGCAATCTCGTAATTCCTGACTGGATCAGCCGCGACGTTCTTCGCAGGGAACGCCTGCGTGATTAGTCCATCCTGCCCCGCCAGAATTCCGCAGCATTCCCGATGTGGCTGGCGGCGGGCATGCTCCAGGAGTTGCCCGTACACTTTGCGGCGACTTCGAGCGGCTCGTTTCATTCCGGAAGTATATAACGAGGCGAACTCACATGAAGGGAGCTTTGTGGTGCGCTGTGCTTGGGTTTGTTCTTGGGTCGCCCCCGGGATTTGCCCAAGACTCCAATGCGACTGTCGAGGTTCTCGAAGCAGAGGCCGCCGAACATCGCGTTGGCACGCGAGGTCCAATTTACACGAACCTAAATGTTGGCGACGAAGATGTGGCCGTGACTTTAGACGTTGTCGTCGGAACTGACGGAAAGACACTGTACGCAGAAAAAATGTCCGGATTCATTGGCGACCTGACGCTTTTGGGCAAGACTTGGCAGTACAAACCATTTGAGAGAAACGGCCATCCCGTAAGAGCCAAAGTACGCGAATCTGTCGCGGTTCTGCCAATTCGGAAGCGTTCTGAGGTCCACATTTCTTTTCCTGAAATTCATGATTGGAACTCGCTGCGAATCACCCTTAGCCGGAGCGGCTGCTATGGCATGTGTCCCACCTACGAGACCGAAATCCATGGCGACGGAACGGTCTTGTATGACGGTAAGGCGAACGTCGGAACCACGGGACGAAAAAGCGCGAAGATTTCGCAGTCATCCCTAGTGAAGCTCGTGGATGCCTTCCGTAAGGCGGACTATTTTTCTCTTGCCGATGGCTACGTGTCCGGAATAACTGATTTCCCGACCTGTGTGTCCTCTATCTCCTTTGATGGGCTATCTAAATCGGTGTTGGATTATGTGGGCCGAGATGCAGGGATGCCGCCAGGTGTCTCCGACGTGGAAGCTGCGATTGACCAATTGTCAGGCGCCGCCAAATTGGTCCGGCACAAGTAAGCGTAGCGCTTCCATCAAGTCCGGTCATCGCCTGCAAGAAACCCGGTTCGCCGCGAGGCAATGTTCCGAGTACCGCAGGGTCGAATCGATTCAGAACAAGGTGCTCATTGAGAAAAAGCGAATCCCGATTCTGCGATTCTAATCCTGTTCGCGGTCAAGGTCCCGGTACACCGTGCCTTACCGGAAAAGTTCGGGCCGACCGAAATGCTTCTTCAAAACACTTCAACCGAGATCAGTTCGCCATCGTAGTCTTCGCCAGGTGCAGGATGGAACCTGACTTTTGCCTGGCGGTTCTTGAAGGATGTGCACGCGGGAAGAGCAGTAGGCCCGCCCGTAGGCGAATTAACGCCGCTGCTGACCTGCACTTTTGAGAAGTCAGAATAGTGAAACCTCATCAGAACGGACTTGATATTCAGCGTCATCGTCCCGGGAACGCCGGGGGCGCAATTTACCGCAATGATCCGTCCTTGTAGATCGTAAGTCCGGCTGCTCATTTCATCGGGAGTGGTTGAACGGGCGGGAGGGGTTGAAGTGGGAAGCGCTTCCTCCTTGGTCGAAGGTCTTTCCACCGAGTCATCCGGTGTTTCGACACTTTTGCCCTGACGTTCTTCAGGGGAAGAAGTCCTTGCTGCTTCCGTCGCCGGGAGGGACCGATCGCCGTAGGCTTCGCGCATTGACACAGCTTGTGAAAATTGCCCGGCAAGGACCTGGTCCATGGGAGTTCGCGCGGCGGCCTGGATCCGGGAAGCAAGAGTCTTGGCGTCCGAGGTTTTGCCCATATTGAGGAGTACAAAGCCATACGAGACAGCGTACGACAAATTACCAGGCTCGAGTTGGATGGCCTTTTTTCCGGCGGCCAACGCTTTGTCCTGTGTTTCAGGGTTCATCGAGTAAAATGTGGCGAGCGTAGCATAGGCTGGCGCGAATTGCGGATTCAGGCCGATGGCTTTCTCGAGATCGGCTATGACGCCAGCGCCATTCTCGCGCTTCATACCTCCTTCCCGCAGCTTGGCGCGGGCCGAGAAAAAATAAGCAAGAAAACTGGTGGAATTGAGTTGCACTGCCTTCGTAAATTCCGCTTCGGCGGTGCCAAGGTCTTTCTCGTAATATGCAAGGACGCCGAGACCCTCATGCGCGAGAGGAAGATTGGGATCGACCTGAAGGGCGGCATCAAACGCGGACCGTGCTTCCTTGGGCCGTCGAGTGTAGGCATAGAATTCACCCCGCTGTGCGTCAACCTCGGCGGGCGGCAGAACGCGGCTGGAATACCCTTTTGCATCGCCGCGAATGGAGGTTTTGACGTTGCCAACGTAGAAGCTGCTCTGGCGGGCATAGCTTTCCATCTTCTGAGCGAATCTATTGAGATCCCCGAAAGTCTTTTGCGCGGCGTCAACATAACTTCCGCCGGCATCATAAGCGACGAGGAAGTCGTGGAGTAAATTCCGTTTGCGGGCGTCTGGATCCATCTCCAAGTAGTGCACGATCGCCCAAGACTCCGCGTAGAAAAGCGAGGCGCGATTGTTTTCGTTGTAATACGGCGAGGAATGGTCCGCTTGGAGAAGCGTAGGTATGGGGATGAGCTTGTTTTCTTGGAGGATTTGAAGATGGTAAGGCGCGATCTTACCGATTTCGACATAGTTGTCATGAATCGTAGAGTTGCCGAAGAACTCAGCGATACCTTCGTTGAGCCATAAAGGCAAATCCCGAAAATTGATATTCATGAGGGCATGCGTATACTCGTGGTAGACGATCTCGTAGGGATTCGGCCCCTCGATATTCGTACGCACCACAACAAAATGCTTTTCTTCCCCAGGCTGATACAGCCCTCCGGGATGCATGTGCCCCTTCGCTTCCCAAAACGCAGGGAGAAGCGATTTCATGGAGTCTTCATTTTTCACAGCAAAAATGATTACGGGCTTGCCTAAATCCACGCGCATCTTAGGAAAGGAGTTCTGGAAGACTTCGCGGATTTGCTCGAATTGATCGGCGATTTTGCGCGCTTCTTTTTCGCCAGCATTGCTGATAACCGTAAAATTGGGCGAGCGAACCTCTACCCACGTATCATTGTGCGCTGCGTCTAGGCATGGCGAAAAGAAGAGGCCACAAAGAGCAAGGAGCAGCGTAGCCAGTCCGGCTCTCATGATCATTCTCCGCTTATACGCATTCTTATAGGATAAATCGTGGGGTTGCAATAGGCATATTGGTCGCGACCGCATAATCGGCAACCTGGAGTTTGCGGCTCCAATCCTGCGCAACATCCTCGGGCTGCGCGTGGTCTGGTTTGTGAACAGTATGGATGTGATGTCCAATTTCCTGCTACAGAACGTCAGAAACGTACCATGAAGCGAAGCAGGAGAGTTCTCCTCCACCAGGTTCACTCGGAGGCTCGGCTGCTTTTCGCGCTGCCGGATCCCCTCGCTGTAGTCACATCTACTCGGTACAGGCCGGACCGGGGCACTGGCACTGACGGTCCCGACAGGTTTGGGACCAGCCAGTTTTGACAGCTCTATTCTGCACTAGCCGAATATCAACAAGTCTTTCCTCTCCTGACTTAAGCCGCACTGGTTGTTCTTTCTCTTTTTTCGACGGTTGCTTTCGAGTGGATCGACGAGGATCGCGCGTGGGCGAGCAGATGCGCGTTTAGCGTTATCTATCCGGTTAAGATGAGCTCCAACGGCAGGCGTTCGCGTGACGGCGTCGCTGTCGTGCGGTCGTCGCGAAAAGGCGATGAACGCTTTTCACAGTAGACCAACGGCCTAATTGGTCTGCGCTTGTGCTTGCTCTGCTACCTCGACCAGACTTGTCCGCACACGGTCTGCCGCCTGAGCGCTCGTGAGCGTTGCAAGGAATTTCTTCGTGAAGTCCTGCTGCAAATGGAACTCGTGCGACGCTTGTGACCTATAAATCTCGTAAAAAACAAGTGTATTGGGATCGTCCTGCCGTGCAGTCAGGTAAAACGCTTCGACGCCCGGCTCCGATCGCACCAGGGGCAGGTACTGCCGGGCAGCGTCGATAACCTCGGCTCGACGTTGCGGTTGAATCTTCGCTTCGATCAGCATGATAATTTTTGGGCTCGTTTGTGTCATGGTCCTCTCCTCTCGAGGCGTCGTACGGCTCGAAAATGCAAATGCGTCGTGGATCGTCGCTGGGCTGAAGGCGACCGTCAGGCCGAAAAGCGAACTGGTTTTGACAAAGTGCCGGCGCGATTTGCTGTTTGGCCGTTTCATAATCTCTTCCTTTCGCGCGCATGGATTTCTGCAGTCGTTCGACTCATTCTTTCCCACCGCGGGGGTTTCCCTGTATCAAGGCACGTGCGCGTGAAGACATCGAACTCGCATTGGAACGACGACAGGCGTTCGGCCACTTCACGGGGAGCCAACCTCTGTGTGCGACGTCTAAACGGGAGATGCGGCCCGGGGGCGATTCTGCTTCACGAGTTGTGCGCTTGTAAATAGGTTTGTTCCAGCTTGATCGCAAGTGTCTTTGACAGGCTTCCCCGAGGCCTTTGTGTAAGCGGACCGTTCTAGTCTGATTAAGAACTTGATTGCGATTGACTTTCGATGTTGAGCGCCGCAAACTTGGACCCACTTTTGAATCATATGTTGAAGCTTATTCTGCTCGTAGAACAAACGTTGGTCCAATGCGTGGTCGTCGAATACTCGTAGTTGATGACTTTGAACCGTTCCGCCTTCTTGTCTGCTCACTCTTGCAACAAATGCCTGATCTTCAGGTGACGCAAGCTTCACACGGATTCGAAGCCATCCAAAAGGCTGAAGAGATACAACCGGATTTGATTGTCCTAGATATCAGTCTGCCAAGGCTGAATGGAATCGAAGTTGCCAGACGCGTTCATAAGCTTCTCCCCGCCGCAAAAATCTTCTTCTTGAGCGTGGAGTCTGACGCCGATTTGGTAAGGGAAGCACTTGATGTGGGCGCAGGTTATATTCATAAGCCACGCGTATTGCGTGATTTGCTTCCCGCTATAGAAGCAGTTCTTAAAGCCGAGCAATCCCTTAACCGGCCCATGTCCTACCAATTTGAGTCCGCATGCTAACATTTGCCGTGGTGCGGAGGGGGAGAAGGTACCGTCTCGGTCGGTAACGAACAGCCCGAAATACGGATTAGGACATTTCCTGTCGCGGCGAGAAGCTAAAAGAGTGTGGAGCATGGCGCGAAACTGGCGAATGAAGTTGCTTTCCAAACTCGGGCATCTCTTCCTCGCGCTTTGCTTGATATGTTTTTGCGTTTCCGATTGTGCCGGTTATTCCATCCTCACGCATGAAGCGATTATCGATGCTGCCTGGAGCGACAACATCGAGACTCTTCTGTTAAAGCGATTCCCCAATGCGACCCCGGAGGATCTGCTCAAGGCCCATGCCTACGTGTATGGAGGCGCGATCATACAGGATCTGGGTTACTACCCTTTTGGCAACCGCTTCTTCAGCGACCTCACGCACTATGTTCGAAGCGGCGATTTTGTTCTGGCGCTGATCGAGGAATCTCGCGACCTAAACGAATATGCTTTCGCAATGGGCGCGCTGGCTCACTACGCCGCTGACAATTCGGGCCATCGGCTCGCCACAAACCTTTCTGTTGCGATTTTATATCCGGGGCTGGCGCACAAATACGGGTCCGCCGTGACGTATGAAGACAAGCCATCCGCGCATATGAAGGTCGAATATGGCTTCGATGTCGATCAGGTAGCAAAAGGCCGCTACGCGCCCAAGGCCTATCACGACTTCATCGGGTTCGAGGTCTCAAAACCACTACTGGAAAGAGCCTTTGCCAAGACCTATTCGCTGGATCTTTCCAGCGTATTTTTCTCGGTGGATTTGGCCATTGGCAGCTATCGCCACGCCGTCTCCAAGGTCATTCCACGAATGACCAAAGTTGCATGGCATCTCAAAAGAAACGAAATTCAGCACAGCGATCCCAGCGAGACCAAAGACAAATTCATCTACCATATCTCCAATTCGGGATATCAGAAGGAATGGGGCCACATTTACGAGACACCCGAATTCTGGGCACGCCTCAAGGCCTTCTTCCTACGGGTCATGCCCAAGGTCGGTCCACTGAGTGGTCTCGCGTTCCATCCGCCTACACCGGACGTAGAGCAGCTTTTTATGGGCAGTTTCAATGAAACCTTGGACCGCTACCGAGAGCTGCTCCGTGCACAGCAAGAGAATCGGCTGCAGCTCCAGAACGACAACCTCGATACAGGCAGGACTACCGCCGCCGCCGACTACAGACTCACTGATGAAACCTATGCGGAGTTGCTGAGGAGAGTGAGCGGCAAACCCATTTCCAACGCTCTGCGACAGGATATTCTCTCGTATTACTCCAACCTTGAGAAGCCATATGCCACCAAGAGATATCCAGAGAAATGGAAAGAGCTGGTCAAAAGATTGGATGAGCTGAAATCAACGCCGGTGACATGACCGAGATTTTGTACCAGGGGAACGAGAGAGGATTTGCAATCGAACGGCTTTCGGATGAAATGAACTTCCATGGCACGGGAAAAAGACAGCTCGCCAAACTAAAAAAGTCACGTCCGGTCCCGCAAGGTCCTCGTTAACCGCAAAATCGCAGAAGTTGATTTCCGTCGCAAGGACCTTACCCGTTTGAAACTCACCGAGTCCTCAGGACTTAGCCGCAATGCTGTCGGATCATCGACTGTCCGTTCTCGATTCAAGATTCTCCTGGATGAAGCGCGCACTGAGGTGAACGTCAAGTTGTACCAGCGGCGAATCGCCAACGGCCTTGAAACTGTGGATCTCCCCCGCCTTGATGACAAAGATGTCTCCGGCAGTACCTTCGAAGGTCTTGCCGTTGACCGTCCACACTCCCCGGCCTTCCCGGATGAACTGAATCTCATCGTAAGGATGCCGGTGCGGCCCCGGCCCAGAACCGGGCTTCCCATGGAAGAGGAACACCGAAACGCTGGTGTCGCCTTGCTCCGCTCCGACAAACTCATGAGAACTACCAACAAAAGGCAGTTTCTCCTGGCGCACGTGATACATGCTTCATCGCCCTCCTGCCGGGATTGGATGAGCCTGGCCACGGTCTGGGTACGCACCAACTCGAATAGCGTGCGCGTCTCGGGGCGCTCCGTGCCGATCTGCCGCTCCGCCAAATACAGCGACAAGATCTGCAGCGCGTTTGGTAGGGGAGGCGTAGAATGAGCGCCACGGTCAGAGAGCGGAACTTCCAGGGCATCTTCGGGTGCCGTCGCAAATAACAGCGTCAAGGCTTTAGGAGCAGGCAAGATGGGAAACGCCATGGTCCTTGATTCGACCTCACATCAAGCGCGGAGAATTCCGTGGTACGTATGGACTTCGGCACTGGCGGTCACAGCAACGTCGGTGGGCTTGTACTGGGATATTTCCTGGCACATGTCAATAGGGCGCGATACATTTTGGACGCCGGCACACCTGGCAATTCACTTCGGTGCAGTTGTGGCGGGGATTTCCAGTGCATTCCTTATCCTATCTACGACATTCGGCAAAAATGCTGATCAACGAGCGGCAGCTGTAAAAATGTGGGGATTTTACGGCCCGCTGGGGGCCTTCGTTTCGCTGTGGGGTGGTCTGGCGATGTTGACGTCAGCGCCGTTTGACGATTGGTGGCACAACGCCTTCGGGCTGGACGTACAGATCATGAGTCCGCCGCACGTTGTGCTTATTCTCGGGATTTTCACGCTGGGGCTTGGAGGATTGTTTTTGATCGTTTCGGAGATGAACCGGGCCAGCGCGGAAACTCGTGCGCAGCTGAACCGGTTCTTTCTTTACGCGGGATGCATGCTGACAATTCTGCTTCTCATGCTCATCTACGAGTACACAGACTACACTCTGTCACACAGTGCAATATTCTACCGAGTCTTGGGGCTGGCCATGCCTCCGGTGCTGGTGGGGATTGCGCGTGCTTCGGGTTACCGCTGGGCGGCGACGAAAGTGGCGGGAATCTATTTCGTAGTGTGGCTGTTGGCGCTGTGGCTGGTGCCGCTCGTACCGGCGCAGGCGAAGCTGGGACCTGTTTATACGCGCATTACGCATCTGGTGCCGCTGGGATTTCCATTGGTGCTATTCGCCGGAGCAGCCGCGCTGGACTTCCTGCTGGATCGTTTCGTGGGGCAAAATAAATGGTTGCAAGCCGCCGCGGGCGGAGCAGGCTTCGTCCTAGTGATGATGGCAGTTCAGTGGCCTCTCGGGAATTTCTTAGTGTCACCGCTCGCCGAGAACCGGATTTTCGGCACGGACTATTACCCGTACATGCAACGGCCGAGCGACTATCACTACAATCACGAGTTTTATCAGTGGGAAAAAACGCGCGTGCAGTTCTGGTTTGGAATGGCGTTTGCGCTCGCCGCTGCGATTTTGACGACGCGAGTCGGCTTGGCTTGGGGCGATTGGATGCGACGAGTGAGGCGCTGACAATATGAAGCGCGTGTTTTTCTTTGCGGTGACGATGTGCCTGGTTGCCGCCAATGCTTCAGGGCATGTGGGAAGCCCGGATGTATTTTATGAGGGCGTGGCAGGACCCTACCGGCTTCTGGTGACGGTGCGCATTCCACAGATGATCCCCGGTGTCGCACAAATCGAAGCACAGGTCCTTGATGGAAGCGTGAGTGGCATCCGGATTGTGCCCTTGCGGGTCGTCGGTGAGGGCTCCGAAACCGCGCCGCCCCCCGACCGAATGGAACAGTCCGCGGCAGACGCACAATTTTTCACGGGTAAGCTTTGGCTGATGGAATCGGGTGCATTCCAAGTGCGTATGGACATAGCTGGCCAGCAAGGAAAGGCAAAGATGTCCGTGCCCGTGGCCGCGTATGCGCAGCGAACCCTGCGCATGCAAAAGACGACAGGGGCGCTGCTGGTCGTATTGATGACTTTTCTGGGCCTGAGCCTGATTTCCATTATCGGGGCGGCTGTTCGTGAAAGCCAGCTTGCACCGGGCCAAGAGGTTCCGTCGAAGAAGCGGTTCGGGGCACTCACAGCAATGGCTGGGGCGGCGCTCACGGTGCTCACAGTTCTGTTTCTCGGGAACATGTGGTGGAACTCGGTAGCAAGCGCCAACGCTCGGGACATGGTGTACAAGCCACCGCCGATTCAGGCCTCCATCACTGACGGAAACCAACTCGTGCTCAAGATTGGCTCCTCGTACTGGCATGAATTGCGCAAATCGGAACAACTCGCCAGGATCATCCCGGATCATGGACATTTAATGCACGTCTTTCTGGTTCGAGTGCCCGAGTTGGATCGTTTTTTTCACCTCCATCCGGAACAAACCGGCGCTACGGAATTTGCGGAGGTGTTGCCGACGGTACCGGCCGGCGCTTATGCAGTTTTTGCCGATATCGTGCGGGAGTCCGGCTTTCCCGATACGATGACCACTCAAGTAGTGGTCTCCAGAACGCTTGCAGAAAGCGATGGGAAGCCACTTTCGGGCGACGATTCGGAAACGGAAGCGACATCTGTCTCGAGTTCAGAGCCGAAAACGACTGCGCCTCTGGGTGAAGGCGAGCACGTGGAGTGGATTGCCAGTGGGCCGGCCATCCATACGCTGAGGCCTGCGCTGCTGAGGTTCCGGATTGTGGATAAGACGGGTCACCCGGCGGTGGACCTGGAACCCTATATGGGTATGGCGGGGCACTTGGTGATCGTGCGGCGCGACCTGAGCGTCTTCGCGCATGTGCACCCTGCAGGCTCTGTCCCCATGGCAGCGCTCGCTCTGCTCGAAGAAGCGTCGGACGGAAACATGCACTCTATGCCGGGCATGCATTCCGAGGGGTCCCCGACAGAAATCACCTTTCCCTATGGTTTTCCGCAACCAGGAGACTACCGCCTCTTCCTCCAACTGAAACGCGCCGCGCGGGTGGAAACGGCGGTGTTCGACACGCACGTGGTGCCCTAGCGGCATTTGGAAGCCTATATTCTGCTGCCCGGCCCTAGTGCCGAAACGAGCAGGCTGGGTTCCGATTAACTTTAGTGAAGTCGAGGTGTGGCGAGATCGTGAAGGTGGAGGCTATCTGAGCGCTCAGGTGGGCGCTCCGAGGGCGGACGATTTTTGTGCAACGCATTTGTAGACAACAAGGCAAGTTAAACGCGCGGGAAAGGCGCATTGACTTGCTCTGGGCTGGCGGTGTAGAAACCGCGAGGGTACCATTTGCGGATCCAGTGGAAGGAAAAACGAATGAAGACTGAGAACGGCCGGCAAAAGGCGGACTTGAGCGGGATTTGGTGCGCTACTGCGGTGCTGGTGCTGGCGTTGGGCGCGGTTGCCAGCGGCCCGCGACGGGGTGAAGGCGCGGCGGCCCAAAAGAACGGACGCGCACAGGCAAGTCTCGAGCAGCGGCGCAAACAACTGAACGACCTGCTTGCGGAGAACTGGGATTACACCATGCGCACGAACCCAGAATGGGCCTCGATGCTGGGGGACAGGCGCTTCAACGACAAACTCTCAGACGCGTCCGAAAAAGCGGTATACGCCAACTTGGAAGAGCAGAAGAAATTTCTTGCCAGATTCAAGGCCATCGACACGACAGGTTTTGCCGAGCAGGAAGTGCTGAACAGGACGCTGATGGTAAGAAACATCGAATTGCAGCTGGAAGACGTGCCCTTCAAGGACTGGGAAATGCCGGTGACGCAGTATTCGGGAATCCAAATCAATGTGCCGCAGCTGGTTTCCGTCTTGCCGTTCGACACCGTCAAGGATTACGACGACTACACGACTCGGCTGCAGAATCTGCCGAAGCAGTTCGATGACACGATGGGCCTAATGCGGAAGGGACTTGCCGATCATCTGATGCCGCCGAAGATTCTGCTCGAACAGGTCGTGCGGCAGTCCGAAACGATTGCCAAGAGCCAACCGGAAGACAGCCCTTTTATGGAGCCGGTGAAGAAGTTTCCCGCGAGTTTCACGACGGAAGAAAAGACAAGATTGCAGGGGAGACTGCTGGCGGCGGTACGTGAGCAAGTCATTCCCGTCTATGCAAGGTTTACGAAATTCGTGAGGGAAGAGTACGCGCCGCACGGACGCAGCGAACCCGGACTATGGGCCTTGCCGGATGGGGATGCTCGCTACGCATATGCGGTGAAGACAACGACTACAACGGACTTAAATCCGGAGCAGATTCACCAGCTGGGCTTGCAAGAGGTGGCGAAGGACCAGGCAGCGATGCTGAAGACTGCGCAGAAATTAGGTTTCGCGGACTTGAAGGCGCTCAATGCGTCCGTGACTACGAACGCGGGGCTGCATCCCAAATCGCGGCAGGAGCTGCTGGATCTATACAGCAAGTATGTGGATCAAATGTGGGGCAAACTGCCGGAATTGTTCGGGCGATTGCCGAAAGCCAAGGTCGAAGTGATGCCTGTGGAGTCTTACCACGAAAAGGAAGCCTCCGATGCGTATTACGTGTTTGGCACGCCGGACGGCAAGAGGCCTGGACACATCATGGTGAACACCGGCGATTATGAGAAGCGGACGGTGCTGGAGGTAGAGAGCACGGCGTATCACGAAGGGGTGCCAGGGCACCACATGCAAGGCTCGATTGCACAGGAGCTGCCGACGCTGCCCCCGTTCCGGCAGCAAGCGTATTACATTGCGTATGGCGAAGGCTGGGGACTCTACGCCGAGCGGTTGGGCGAAGAGGTTGGCTTCTATCAGGATCCATACAGCATGTATGGGCACTTGCAGGCGGATTTGCTGCGCGCGATCCGACTCGTGGTTGACACCGGGTTGCACTCGAAGCATTGGACTCGGCAGCAGGTGGTGGACTATTTCCACGCTAACTCTGGCACTGATGAGCCCACGGTGCAAAGTGAAACGGACCGCTATATTGCATGGCCGGCGCAGGCGCTGGGCTACAAGATCGGTCAACTGAAGTTCATTGAGCTGCGGGAGCGCGCGAAGAAGGAACTAGGAAGCAAGTTTGACATCCGGAGCTTCCACGACAAGCTTCTGGATGGCGGTGCGCTGCCGTTAGATTTGTTAGAAGTGCGGATCAACGGGTGGATCGAAGAGCAAAAGCGCGGAGGGAGTAAGGCGACGACAGCGAACTGATCGGGTGCGAGAGGACTACCGACGGCATTGGTCGCGAGACCGGCTTCGGGATGGCAGCTGTCGGTACATCGCGATGAAAGGGTGCCCGGGTAAGTCACCGAAGGTGAGCGCATCGAGCGTCGCCCTGGTTGCACGCGGGCGATTCCGAATCACTGTCAAAGAACTCGGCAGTGGGCAAGTCACAAATCGAGATGCGACCTAGCTTCGGCGATTGACATCGCGAGGTCACCACGCTGCTTCTGCCCAGTTGTCCGTACGGAACAACTTTTTGACCCGTAGAAGTCGTCCTGATTAAGTTCGATACCAAGTGCTTTACAGTATCGCTCTAGCATTTCAAAGGTGAGTCTGTCTTGAATCCTGCGCTTCTTATAGGCCTCCGCTTCTTCAAACGGCTGAAGCTCACCTCCCTCATCGAAAGTCCAACCGTCAACGTCGTTCGAGGCGTGGAGATGACGAATTCGGTTTAGCCAGTCGGTCTTGGTAGGGCCATAAAGCGCGAATAGAATGTTCGCCCACATGCGAATTGAGTCTTTGCGCTTCGACTTGCTGAGGTCCGGGGTGTAGCCAACCTCGAGGCCGCGACAGTTCAAGACCGTTGGAAGATAGCCCGTTGGAGTAGCCACATCGTTGACTCGAAGTCCGTTTGCAAAGACGGCGGTCCAGTTCGACTTTGTTTCTACAAGTAAATAACAGTCACTGGGATTCGTGAGCGGTTCCAGGCTCAGAAGTGCAGTAGCGAGTGGTGCAGTGATGCGCGTAAATTCGGTTCGCAAATTAGGATGTTTGGCATCAACGGCCCTAAACCACTCCCGGAAGGCATCACACGGCGACGAGAACGGTGTTTCAATGAAGCCAAACCTAAACGTGACCGGTGCGAAATCGTTATTCAAAAGGGGCCGAGGTTCGGGAGGAGTCATCAAGGAAAGCTACCATATCGAAACGGATGTCGGAGGGGCTCGAGATTTCAAGTTGAGACTTTTTTCAGATGCTCAGCGTATTGCCCGCGTCAGGCACGTCTGACATGGAAATCGAATCCGTCAATAAACGTGCCCCGTTCTGGCGTGAAGGCACATGGCTGGTCGTCGTAGAATTTGCCCTCGTTGTAACCATCTTCGCCGGGCGGCATTAAGGGTCTTACCCCACGCATTACGCTTCTACGAGTTCTATCTCACGGTCCCGATGAACGCCGAAATTGATTTCAGCGCGAGGTCGGGGACGCGGGCAGTGGGAACAACTTGTCCGGCTTGGCAACCGAGACGTGAGTCATTGAAGTCGTTCTTTGAGGCGTTTAACCTCGTCGAGTAATCGGGAAAATCTCCGAGATAACGAAACCTGATAAAGGAAAAACACAGCCCAGACTGCAAACCAGGCTGCCGCAAGATACTGAAAGTTTCTCATACGTGCTCCATAGCCATACGATGTCGTTTTTCCAAATGGCGAGACTCAATTTCAGAGGTCAGTAGGTTTACTTCGCACCGTAAACGCTCAAGACGGTAACGGTCCAGAAGAAGAACGGTCATCACTGCAACCATAGCAGCGAAACACAGCAACAGCACTTTCCCCATGGTGGGGTCGACTCCTGCGTTAGCTCCCCCGAAAAAGACTGGCGCGGGATGCTGAGTCCGCCCAAAACGGTTTGAAACGTACACCAACGGAACGTCGAGAAAAGCAAAGATTCCGAAGACTGCGGAGATTCGCGCTCGTTTGTCACTTTCTTCCACCATTGACCGCAGTACAAGATAGGAAATGTATAACAGCCAAAGAAGAAAAGTCGTCGTGAGCCTCGCATCCCATGTCCACCAAATTCCCCACGCGGGTCGGCCCCACAAGGGACCGGTTAGCAGGCCGATCGTACAGCACACTACGCCGACCTCCGCCCCCGCGACGCCAAGCCAGTCGTATCGTTGCTTGCGGGTCAACAAATAAGCGACATTGCCAAAGACGGATACGAAGAGCGCTAAGAACATGGCGACCCAGCTCGGGAGATGGAAATAAAAAATGCGCTGCGCATCATGCATCGTTCGCTCATCCGGAGCAATGAACAATGCAGCGTAGCCTGCGATGCACATCAGACTGGCGACAATCAGCGAACTTGCGACTCTTCGAGTCATCGGCCCAAGAGTTCAAAGTATACATCTCATGGTGACCTGCCTCGCTGTTTTTGACGTTCCTCGATACCCGCGTTCGTCCCGCCATTGTCACCCTCGCCTTTTCAGCCTTGTGGTCCTACCGGTTGATTCGCTTGGCGAGGATACGGTGCGGGTGAAATCCAACCTTGCTTTGCTTGACAACGTTCTGCGTAACAACTCCGCGCGTCTCGAATTGCGCAGCTGTTGCAGGTGCGCTCAGGGCCCAACGGCACCGTCCGTTGCATGCGCCCACAGGAAGTCAGAGAGCCTGTGAGTGATATGCACCATCAGGTCGGGAGTGCCGCGCTCAAATCCGTAGACCCATTGCGGAAAATTGAGTGGTTTGATTATGGCCCAGATCTCCTCATGCTTGTCAGGCGGCAAAATATGAGCGGGATCACCTGCGGCGACCCAGCCAATCGGAACGATCGTGCCGGGCTCCAGCCTGGTTCGCAGATGCACAATGGCGTGCACGCGGACTTGGGATTCTTTGCCAAGGCGAGCGCCGTGGAAAATCGCGGCTCCCGTGGCGACGAAAACCTGGTCCTCCAATACGGCTCCTACGACGTGGGTGTTCGGGCCGATCAGGCAATGATCTCCGATAGTGCAGGGATGGCGCTGGGTGGCACGAATGACGGCATTCTCCATCACGATACACTCTCGCCCAATTGTGATTGCACCTCCGTTCTCGCCGATAACACGCGACCCGTGCATGACGCGAGCCCCGGGACCTATGGCGACGTTGCCGCACACCGTGGCATCCGGTGCTATCCAGGCCGATGCGTCAACCTTGGGATGACTGCCCGCGTGAGCTATCAACATGGTTGACCCCTGGTGTTCGGATTTCCGAATGGCTTTCGATTTCGCTTGCTCGCGTGCCCACAGGACAAAGCCGTCCGTGGCACAGGCCATGGTTACAGAGCCGGCAGATGGTGCGCGCTTGGGCTCGGGAAGTCGTCGCTGACGCGAGAATCGTGTCCAGCACCTGCCTCAGGGAGGTCCGCTCTCTCTCGCGCAAGCCGCTCAGAACTTCGTTCATCGCTTGCAGCCGTGCGGCTTCGAGCGCGCGTGCCTTCTTTTCACCAGTTCGCGTTACACGCAGAAGCGTGGTTCGCCCGGTGCGGTTCTCGCGTTCGATAAGGCCCCGGCGCACAAGACCGTCCAAGACCCGCGCGGCAGTGGGCTGGGTAATACAAGCAACTTTCGCGAGGGTGGTTGCCGTTGTATTCCGGTTATAATACAGCGTCAGCAGGAGCGCGGCAGCGCTCGAAGACAGCTCTCCACATGCCCGTTCCAGGCTGTCGGCAAGAAGGACGGTAAACGCGCCGAGTTTGTTGGCGAGTAGCACATGCATAGCCTATGCATGTGTCGGCCTCCTGTCAAGAACAAGCGAGAATTGTTGGATGCTGGCGAGGTCCGAGGGGGGGAACTCTAGGCGCCACTCACGAATCCCTCACCCCAACGTACGAATTCGGGTAATTGCAGCCTTCGCGGCAGTGGCGCCAAAGAAAAGAAAGCTTGGTTGCGAGGGTCAGACTTTGAACTGACGACCTTCAGGTCATGAGCTTAGCCAAAAGATATGCCCGTCGTTGCTTCTCAATGATTTATCGGCGTGTTGTTTCCACAACCGAGTTCATGGATGTTCTTCAGTCGTTTGTTTCTAAGTTTCGACATAAACCCCTAGAGCGCCCTCTCGGGAGGACGTGCACCGAGAACCACAACGGATCGAGGCCCAGCGCGGTACACCCTCCCTGGGACTGCGGCCGCATCCTGCCACGCCACTATGTCATTGGGGGAATCTAGAAAAGTGTCGATCCAGCGCCTCCATGAATTCTCTTTCTTTGGGTCGATGCGGGGAAGCTCGAAGTCCAGGGGCTCCCAAAAGGCATTGAGAATGACGTAGATAAGCAGGGGCTCCCTTCGCAATTCGGCGCTAAACGCAACACTATGCGATTTCGGACTCCAGTCCGGCTGGTTGAGTCTCGCTCCATGCCAGCCTTTAATTCCGGTACTAATCAACCGGGTCAACGGTATACGCTGGCGCTCAGCGCTGCTGTCTCTCAACAGCCGTCTCGAGATGAGCAATCTCACAAACCGATGCACATCCGCATGTTTTGAGATCAGCGACCAATCGAACCAGTTAGCTTCATTGTCCTGACAGTACGCGTTGTTATTCCCGTACTGAGTTCGACGCACTTCATCACCCATCAAGAACATGGGTACACCTAGAGACAGCAGCGTGACGGTGAGGAAATTCTTCACTTGGCGGTTTCGAAGCCTCTCAATCTCAGGGTCATCCGTTGGGCCCTCGACTCCACAATTCCAGCTTCGATTGTCGTTCGTGCCGTCGCGGTTGCCTTCGCCATTGGACTGGTTGTGTTTGTCGTTGTAGGAGACCAGGTCATTGAGCGTGAACCCGTCATGACATGTCACGAAGTTCACGCTCTGTTCCGCCTCGCGTTCTTTGTGACGATAGATCTCGTGACTTCCGAGCAACCGATCAGCAAATTGTGTCAAGGAGCCCTCGTCGCCGCGGAAGAAGCTCCTCGCGTCGTCTCGAAACCGCCCATTCCATTCTTTCCAGCTGTCTCCGATAAACTCCCCGACCTGATACAACCCAGCTGCGTCCCAGGCTTCGGCAATGATTTTTGTCCCTGCAAGAACTGGGTCGGATTCAACATCCCAAAGAACCGGGGGACTCGACAGCACCTGTCCGCTGGTATCACGCGCCAGGATCGAGGCGAGATCGAAGCGGAAACCATCCACATGCATCTCTTTCACCCAGTACCGGAGACTATCGACGATCATACGGCGGACGACGGAATGATTGGCATTGAGCGTATTGCCGGTACCGCTGTAGTTGGCATAGCGTGAGCATTCACGTTCGAGTAAGTAGTACGCGCTGTTGTCGATTCCACGAAAACATATCGTTGGACCTTGGTGGTCCCCTTCGGCAGTGTGATTGAAGACGACGTCGAGAATAACTTCGATGCCCGCTCGATGCAGCGCTTTGACCATGTCGCGAAACTCGTGGATCGGACTAAGAGGATCCTGACGGGAGCTGTATGCCTGATGGGGTGCGAAGAAGGAGACCGGTGCATAACCCCAGTAGTTGACGAGGCCGGGCCGGCAGTCTTGCGCATCGAATTGAAAGATGGGCAACAGTTCCACCGCTGTAATTCCAAGTTGTCGCAGATATGGAATCTTTTCGATCAGCCCACAGTATGTGCCGCGGATTTTTTCGCGTACGCCGGAACTCGGATGCATCGTGAAGCCCCGGACATGCATCTCGTACACGATTGTTTGCGTAGAGGGCCGTCTAAGCGGTTCGTCGCCCTCCCAATCGTATGCGCTTAGGTCCACCACGGCGCTTTTCATCGCCGTCGCGGTATTGTCCCCACCTTTTGAAGCCGCGTCCCGGTCGTAATTTTTGGGGACAACTACTCCACGCCCGTAAGGGTCTAGTAGAGTTTTGTTGGGATCAAACCGTAGACCGTTGACGGGGTCGAATGGCCCATGGATCCGGTAGCCGTAAATCTGGCCGGACTTTAGGCCGGGGACAAACACATGCCAATAGTGGTAGGTGCGGTTGGTCGCCGGGTCGATGGGAATCACTCGCTGAGGGCTGGCATCGTCGTCGCGATCAAATAACAGCAGCTCCACCCTTGAAGCTCTGCGCGAGAAAATACTGAAATTTACCCCGCCCTTCCGGACCGTGGATCCCAGCGGAGCACTTTGCCCGATATTCGCGTCGCCATTGATGACTGGTCGATGGCTTCCCGGCGCGAGGGTACCGACCGCGTCCCACTCTCTAGTATGCTGCTGGCCGGCATGAACTTGCGACATAACTTGATCCCTTCTGTCCGAACCCGCTTGCGGCCAATGTAAATCCGACAGCCGCCTTCTCGAGCGCGGCGGTCTTGGATGTGATCTCCAGACCTCGACTCTTCCCAGAGCCATTCTCGAGTGAGTGTGCTGCTGTCGCGGTGAGCCCGATTTGTTGCAGTTCCGTTCTTCGTTTAATCGGTCGACTCGATTCTCCCAACTGTCATTTTTACCAGGGCGGTAACCTGCAAACTCTCGGTACCATCGCTAGCGATGCAGCTTGGTGTGACGCGGCAGGATTCACGTTGTCAGGATGAGGGCGAAACAGTGGCGCGACAGATTGGACTTAGAAAATTGGGCCACAAGCTGTCCAGCGCGCATATCCGGCCGTGGCTCATCCCGGGTCTGTACGCCTTTGCGGCGATCGCCACGGGTTTCACAATTCCGCGCATCACGACCATTTTTCTCCCCCAATTTGTTTCGACCATGAGCGTCGGCGCCGCGATCGGCATCTACTCGGCCATTGCATCCGGCATGATCGCATTGACCGGTATTGTATTTTCTCTTGCCTTCGTGATGATTCAATTCAGTACTGCCGCTTACTCTCCCCGACTGGGCTTGTGGATCGCCCGCGACCCCATTGTTTCGCACGCCCTCGGAATTTTTACGGCGACGTTCTTCTACGCCCTTACGGCGCTCGCTTGGGTCGACAGGGGTGGCTCGGGCCGGGTTCAACTGAGTGGCGTGTGGATAGTGGCCGTCCTGCTGTTTGCCAGCATCGCTATGATCATCACTCTCATTCATCGGATCGGTATGCTCCAGGTCAATCGGATGTTGATCTTTACCGGTGACCAGGGGAGGGAAATCATAGCTAACCTGTATCCACCAATTGAAACTCCCTCGGCGTTGAGCTTCGGCGAGATTGATCGAAGAGGGTGCACGCAAACTATTCTTCATCATGGAAAGCCCGCTGTTCTACAGGCCATCGACGTCTCGATTTTGTTGCAGCTCGCAAGCCGCTCTAATTCTGTCATCGAAGTCGTGGCCGCAGTTGGAGACAGCGTTTTGGATTCGACGCCGATTCTGCGAGTTCTCGGAGGTAATCGCCCCCTTCGAACGGCAGATTTACTGGATGCAATCGAGCTCGGAAGTGAACGTACTTTCGAGCAGGATCCCAAATACGCGATTCGCTTGCTCGTAGACATAGCCATCAAGGCGCTATCGTCGGCCATCAACGATCCCACGACGGCGGTCCAAGCCCTAGACCAGATTGAAGACCTCTTGCTCCGTCTTGGCAGCCGCCGTTTGGAGATAGGGGCCTTTCGCGACCGCGAAGCTAAGCTCCGCGTCTTGATTGCTTTTCCAAGCTGGGAAGACTTTCTTCGCCTGGCATTTGACGAAATTCGTTTCTGTGGGGCCAGAAGCGTGCAGGTCATGCGACGCATGAAGGCTCTCGTCCGTGAAATGATTTCTGTTTTGCCGGACGAGCGACACGCTGCCCTTAGGTGTTGGCAAGAGCGGCTTCAATCGACTGTCGACGAAGCCTTCGGCAATGCGCAAGACAAATTGGAAGCATCGACGGCGGATCGCCAGGGTCTGGGCATCACTCGTTGAAGGCCAGGATGAAATGTTCAAATCTATCCGAGCCCTCCGACTACAAGTCGCATTGGAAAGGCGCCGCAGCACGCCTCTAACCGTCTGATAAGTTTTTAACCTCGTCCCGGCTATCACGGCGCTCGATCCATCGCGCGCTTGGGAGGATACCAACGGGCATGCTGGACCACCTGTGGGCATGGATTGGTTTTGGCGCATTCGTTCTCGGGATGTTGGCGCTTGACCTCGGTATTCTTAACCGCAAGTCCCGGGAAGTGAGTCTGAAGAAAGCCCTCGCTTGGAGCGCGGTTTGGATTGGGCTGGCCCTGAGTTTCAACACGGGGATTTATTTTTGGCATGGTGGAGAAAAAGCGCTGCAATTTCTGACCGCCTATCTGGTGGAACTTTCCCTGAGCGTAGACAATTTGTTTGTCTTTCTGTTGGTGTTCGGCTATTTCAAAGTGCCAGCTGAATACCGGCACAAAGCCCTCTTCTGGGGCATCCTTGGGGCACTCCTCATGCGGGCGGTGTTCATCGCCGCTGGAATCACTCTCATCGCGAAGTTCCACTGGATTGTCTACGTTTTCGGCATTTTGCTGGTCGCCAGTGGAATAAAAATGACCTTGCAGAAGGACAAGGAAATCCATCCTGAAAGAAATCCGGTGCTGAAACTGTTCCGCCGCTTCATGGATGTCACTCCGAACTATGAAGGTGACCGTTTCTTCGTAAAGCAAGATGGAAGAATTCTTGCCTCGCCGCTATTCGTGGTGGTGTTGATTCTGGAAAGCGCGGACCTGGTATTTGCAGTGGACTCTGTTCCGGCAGTGTTGGCCGTTACGCCGGATCCATTCGTCGTTTTCACCTCGAATGTGTTTGCTATTCTTGGCCTGCGCTCGATGTTTTTTGCCTTGGACGGCGTGATGAAACGGTTTGCCTACTTGCAATACGGGCTTTCCGCAGTGCTGGTCTTCGTTGGCGCAAAAATGTTACTGGCTGGCACGTACATAATTCCGACCTGGGTCTCCCTACTGTTCATTGTCACCATCCTGTCAGTCTCGATACTTGCCTCGCTGTCGGCCAAGCGGAGAGCGGAGGTTTTCAATGCGCGGTGAAACATCCCTGTGTGCAATACGTTCGAGAGACCTGATCTTCCCCGGATTCAACCGCACTCGACGATCATCTGCTAAGTCCCGATGACTCTACTGCCCTTGACCCCCTCAGCAGCATTTAAGGGCAGCACCGGTCATTCGTACCTGAGCGCCACCATCGGATCGACACGCGTTGCGCGGCGCGCGGGTAAAAAACCCGCGAAAAGAGCGACGACCAGCAACGCCGCTGTCGAGAGGCCGATGGTGGGAAGGTCGCTCGCTTTGACCCCGAATAGCAAATCGGAAATGACGCTCGAAGCGTAGCGCGCCGCCGCGAGGGATGCCGGAATACCGATCACGGCGCCGGCAAGGACCAGTAGAAGCGCTTCGTGCATGACCATGCTCAGGACGCCGGCGCGCTGCGCCCCAAGGGCCATGCGAATGCCGATCTCAGAAATGCGTTGCGTAATGGCATAGGACAATATGCCGTAAACTCCGACGCAGACCAGCAGCAACGCCACAAGGCCGAAAAAGCCGGCCAACTTGGCGAAGAGGCGCTCCTGAAGAAGTGCGTCATCGATCTGCTGAGTTTGCGTCTGTATACCGAAAAGAGGGATGCTGCGGTCGATCGAAGCCACGGTGCTGCGGACGGCGGGGACCAGCGACAGCGGATTTCCAGCAGTGCGCAGCTCAAAATATAGAAACGGAATCTCCGCGGACTGTTGGATCGGCTGATACACCGTGGCGGTGGCGGACTCACGTAGGGAATTGTATTTAGAATCCCTCGCCAGGCCGACGATCTCGAACGTCGGAAGCGGCTTGCCCCAGCCCAAACCTATTCGCTGGCCGAGCGGTTCGCGATCTGGAAAATAAAGCCTGGCGAAAGCCTCGTTCACCACCGCGACTTTGGGCGCCCCTTCCGTGTCTCGCTCGGCGAAGTCACGCCCGCGAAGCAGAGGGATCTTCATGGTCGCAAAGAATCCTGGCCCGGCGGGCATGACACGGACACTCAACCTTTCTCCGGGTTTTGGCAAGTAGCCTGGGATCGCTAGTGCCTCACCCCGCGTGCCGTCATTCAGGAGTAGATGAAAGGAAGACGTTGCGGAAAGCACGCCGGGCAAGGCGGCCACACTCTGCTGGACGCGGGAGTAGAAATCGTTCAGCGCCGCCTCCTTGTACCCGCTCTTTGTGGGATTCATGCCGAATATCAGAACATTCCGCGTATCGAAGCCCGGATCCAGGTTTCTAAGCTTTACCAGAGTACGCACGAAAAGACCGGCGCCAAACAGCAGAACGAGTGAGAGGGCGACTTGACCGACGACCAACGTCTTGCCGAAGCCCAGCCGCAAGCCTCGAACTGAGATAGATTGGGGTCCACGCTTTAAGCCAGGCACGAGATCGACGCGAGCAGCGCGCCAGGCCGGACCGATCCCGAACAGTACGCCGGTAAGAAGACAAGCTCCCGCGGTGAAACCGACGACGCGCAGGTCCGGACTAACGCTCAGCGATATCGCGTCACCGGTCGCGGTGATAAGTGAGATGAGCAGGCCGGTCCCCCAATAAGCCAAAAGGCAGCCCACGGCCCCGCCCATAAACGCTAGAACGATGCCTTCGGTGAGCCACTGACGAATCAAACGCGCGCGCGAGGCGCCCAGCGAAAAGCGCACACTGATTTCCCTCTGCCGCGCGGTGGCCCGCGCAAGGAGCAGGTTCGCAACATTGGCGCAAGCGATTAACAACACCAGGCCGACGAGGCCCATAAGGATAAACAGAGGTCTGGAAAACTGCTTGCGAAGCTGGCCAAATCCTTGGCCTGCGCGGCCGAGTTCGAGCGAAGGAACAACGGGCGGTTCACCATGCTGTGATGGAGTGACCTCCGCGGCGGTAGGCTTGAAAATGACGTCGAGATCTGCCGCGGCTTGCGCGCGCGAAACCCCGGGTTTCACGCGCCCCATGATCTGGACCCACCAGTGATCGGCCGCCGTGAACATCGAGACCTTAGGGTCTAAGTTGGGCTCGACGACCGGCTGAGCGGAGAGCGGCACCCAGACATCGACGTTGGAACCAGCCGCCAAGCCTGAAAAGTTCGGCGTGGTTACACCGATGATGTGGAAGGGAACGCCTGCAATGATAACGGCCTTGCCGGCAATGTCCGGCCGCGCGCCGAAACGCCGCTTCCAGAAGCCGCGGCTGATGACGCAAACGGGCGGTGCGCCAGGGCTATCGTCGCTGTCCGAGAACAGCCTGCCGGCCACAGGCAGAACACCAAGCGTCGTGAAGATGCTTCCGCTAGCCATTTGGGCGTGAGCCAGGCCGGGCTCTCCGTCCGCCACAATGTTCATTTCCCTCCCAAGATCCGCAAACGCGAAGATACCGGAGAGGACCTGGTTGCGCGCGCGAAGCTGTTGAAAACTAGGGTAGGGGAAGGAGAAACCGACTTCCTTTCCGCCCTCAGGCCAGGAGCTACCGTCATACCAGTGCCCGTGGAAGCCGCGGTCTAGCGGGACCGACCATTGAAGCAGCGCCAGCTCCTGCGGGTTTTGCACAGGCAACATCTTGAACAAGATCGAATCTAGGAGGGTGAAAATGGCGGTGTTGGCGCCGATGCCGAGGGCCAGAGAAAGAACAACAACGGTTGTGAATCCAGGAGCCCTCGCAAGCGTGCGCAAGCCGAACCGCACATCCTGGATGAATGTCTCAAGCAAATGCCCGGCACGAGTCTCGCGAACCTGCTCCTTTACCTGTTCGAGGCCGCCGAGCTCAAGCCGCGCTTGCCGGCCGGCTTCCTGCGGGTTCAGGCCCGCGCGGAGTCTTTCGTCGGCCAGCAAGAGTTCGTAGGAACGGACTTCGTCATCCAGTTCGTTCTCCTTCCGCTGTTTGTGGAGCAGATTGCGCAACAGACTCGCCATACGAGCAAAAGACATAACGCTTCCTTTAAGAGGCTTTCAGCAAATGGTGACTTCCGCGATGCGGTGAGAGATGCCCAGGCCGTGCATCTTTTCAATGGTCAACGCCTTCCGGATCAGCATATCGAGTATGCCTTGCCGGAGCCTCGTTTGACCCGGTACCAAAAGCCTCTCCTATAGAGATTCTGTAGGAAGATAGCGGCTGTGCTATAGAATGTCAATAGGAGGTGATCGCGGACTCCGCCTTTGTTGTTCACAGCCGGCGCTCTAGGAAGCCGGGACCGCGTTGTGCGCGAATCGTCGGAAATGCCTCGGGTAGGGAAGTTTCCGGGAAGCGATCAAGGCCAGCAACTTGTCGAGGCCTTCGCCAGGTCGCAGGCTTTGCGTCGATCTCCAAGGTAGCGTCTAGATGGACCGACCATCGCGCGTTGAATGGCCAACGATAGGCGCGTTGAAAGAGGTCCCCACAAGAAAGCTGGCGACAAGAAGGAACTCGGCATATCCGTCCTTCAGGGTGATCACGAAGACGATCATGGTGATTAAGATTCCCCATTTGACTGCCTCATGACGGAATGCCTTTCTCCAACCAGGATCAGCCTCTTCTGCGCGAGGGCGTGTCAGCGACCGAGGCGCGGACATCGGAGGCTCGAGAGAGTTCTGTCGATCGCGGCGGATCAGCCGAAAGACGCGGAGAGCTTCCCCTCCAACGAGAATGACGAATCCCGCAAGAGGAACGAGAGAACCCAGGCCAATCGCATAGCACAGTTCGCCGAGATACCGCGCTTGGGAACGAAGGAAATACGGTTCGGTGCCCATCCTGCCTTTGGGCCCGTTGTGTGCGCGGGCCCGGGTGCAGATGGCTGCCCCTAGCGCGATCAACAGAGTCGCGATAATGAAAATCAAGCGTTCCGGCCGGTGCGGTGTTGCACGGTCCTTGACGAACCGCCACACAACATCTTCGCGATCGAACAAATAGGTGAGAAAGGCGGCGCCTACAATCAATTGATGGACCAATGTCTGGTGACGATATTCGAAGTCGGTAGCCTTCATGGTAGCGAGTGCTGAACCGCATGCTAAGTTTTGGATGAGACGAAGTCAATTTCGCGTGCCCCGTAGAACCCTCTAAGACAGTGGAAAAAGGACTCGACTGCCGCCGCGCTCGCCACCCTTCCGAGCTGCACTCCCGTTCCAACCTGATGGACCCCCATGGGCGTATATGGCCGACCGGGTGCTTTAGCTTTGCGAGTTGCTCTGCCGGTAGCGGAGATAAGCGGAGACGCGGCGACGCCGGGCTATGGGACTGCGATCGTCGTGTTGCGACCTAGCAAGTGCCAAATCGGGATGGACGACCCGCTCGAGCATTCCCTAAGACGTACAGGTAGTCCAAGCGTTGTCAATGGTGGTGGTGAGCGATGGCGCAAATCCGGGCGCTACAGCACGCAGCGGTATGTTTGGTGCGGAAATGTGACGCTAGGATGCATCCGATGGGGACTAGTGCCAACAGCACGCCAGCGAGCACAAGTGACATTCGCCTCATCGTTCAGTTGTAAATTTCTTAGGGCAGGCGCGTCCATGGTACTGATAGGCAAGGACTTTTGGGACTTCAGTTCCTAGACGGCTAGTCCTCGACTCCTCACGATGAAGTGACCCTCGATACGGGGCGGGAAGCGCTTTGAGGCGCCGGACCATACGTCCGGGCACACTTCTTCCGCTTGGCCTCACCAAAGCAGCTTGAGACCGAATTGAACTTGCCGCGACGTGGTGGAGGTGCTCGAAATCGCCCCGGCCGTCGGTGAAACACCCGAGGGAGTGAAGGCGACGCCATTGGGCGTGTTGAAGTTAGCTCGGTTCAGCAGGTTGAAGATTTCCGCGCGAAACTCAAGGCTTAGCCGCTCGCGGATGCGCGTGTCCTTCAGCGTCGAAAAGTCGCATGTGGCAAGCCCCGGACCGATCAAGGTATCGCGGCCAACGTTGCCGTAAAAACCAAGGTTGGCCGCCACGTTGGTGGGCGCGAGAAACGCGTTGGGGTTGAACCATTGCCCGGGATTGCCGAGGATCATAGGGCCGGAGAAGTTTGGGTTAAGGAACGGACGCACGGGATTGCGCGTGTCGCCGTTCCCAGACGGGTTGTAGCTGAGTTGCGGCGAGAACGGGAACCCGCCCTGTAGAGTCACGATGGAGTTGATCGACCAGCCGCTGATGAGACCATTGGCGAACCCGCTCCAATTGCTGACGTAGCGCTTACCCCTGCCAATGGGCAGAACGTAAGTGCCGGAAACGACCGCTACGTGACGCACATCGAACGTTCCCAGGCCCCAATCCGAACGAAGATGGAAGGGATTCGAAGCAAGCGCTGGGCCGCCGCCCGAGGTTGTGGCGTTAAGCGAGTCACCGTCGTCAAGAACCTTGGAAAAGGTGTAGACACCGCGTAGCGTCAGCCCTCCGCTGAAGCGGCGATTCACATCGAGCTCGAGCGCGTTGTAGGCGCTGTCCCCTCTGGAGAACCAAGTCCACGTGTTGTTTAAGGTCGCATTGGGTTTGGCTTGCGGGGGAGGAATGAAGTAGGTGCCTGCGGGAACGGGCGTGCCCGCAATGCCGGCGGGGAAAGTGGCCGGGTAGGTCGCCGGACAAGGGGCCGCCGGGCAAACGACAGGGAAAGGCTCGTTTGCGTCTATGCCAATGAGTTCGTGATAGCCATGAGAACCGATGTAGCCGACGGTGATGGAAGTGTTGGGTGACAGCTCGCGTTGGAGGCGCAGCGAGTAGGAAATCAGAGTGGGTGTCTTCATGTTGGGATCGACCCCACCGGGAACCAGCTTGGCGCCCGCCGGAAGCGGTGCCGCCGGATCGATGGGCAGCTTCGAGACCGTTGTCGCGACACCGTAGGTTGGATTGAAAGGGGCGTTCTGATCGGTGCGATAGCCGAGTGCGTCCTGCAAATCGTTGTACATGCCGAAACCGGCACGAATGACGGTTTTGGGACCCATCGGGCTCCAGGCGACGCTGACCCTGGGTTGTGGCAGGAACGTAGCGTTGTTGTTCTGAAAGACAGAGTCACCCACGTTGGGCGTAGTGTTGATTACGCCGTTGGTGAAAAAGTAGTTCGCAGCACGACCGTGCGCTTCGTTCCATCCGGTGGAGGATTCGGCCCGGAAGCCAAGGGTCAATGTAAAGCGCGGGCTAAGGCGAATCATGTCCTGTGCATACCCCGCGCTGAGAAAGGAGCGCCAGTTCAGCTCGCTCGGCGAAGGATCAAAGAGGAAGCTGGAAATGTTGCCCTGCAAAAAGGTTTGTACGCTCGAGAAGGTCGCCTGTCCGAATTGGCTGAGCGCAAGGGTTTCGTTGGATTGGAAAGGCTGCAGCCACACGCCGAAGTCGAATTGGTGACGGCCCTTGCTGAGCGTGACGCGGTCCTCGATGGTATAGAGATTTCGCACGATGGTCAGATTGCTGCCGTTGTTGCTGCCGGCCAGGCCGACTTGCGCCGTTGGATTCGAGGCGGTGCTGCCGCCTACGACCACCGCACCCACCGGGCGGCCCAGTAGAAAACCGGGAACGCTCGCGGCGGGAGTGCCGGGAGTGGGTTCGCCGGTGAAGAAATACGCCGCACGGGAATAGCCCAAGCGCACCGTGTTGATAAGCGACGGCGAGAAGATATGCGTTTCCTCAATCGTGGCCACTTGGGAGCGCAAGCTGACAACGTCCGCGCTGAATGGATCGAGCGGCGTAGCAGTAAAGTCGTCGCCGTCATCGATGGTGTAGATGCCGGAAAGCGTATCGCGCGGCGAGAAGGTATGATCGACCCGCGCGGTGCCGAAATCTTCACGAATGGTTTGTAGGGGACTGCTGAAGACCTCGGCGATGCCGCAGGCATTCGGCGGAAGGATCGTTGACGGTGTGCAGACTCCCGGAAAATCGGGATCGCTGGCGCTAGGCGTGGGCCAGAGGTTCAACAACGGTTGAACGCTGGGAACTGCGGCAGCTCGGGCTGCAAGGTCCGGAACAAAAGCGGCGGAGGTCTGGTGAAGGTTCTGGCGGAAGCCTTCGTAGTTGGCAAAGAGAAAAGTCCTGGCGGTCCGGATCGGGCCGCCGCCGGAGACGCCGAATTGGTTTCTCTGAAATGGCGGAGGACCGCCTCGATCAAAGAAGTTGGGGGCGTCGAAAGAATTGTTGCGCAGGAACTCATAGACGGAGGCGTGCCACTGGTTCGTGCCGGACTGCGTGACGATTACGACCTGCCCGCCAGGACGCTTGCCGAATTCAGCACCATAGGAATCGCGTTGCACGTTGAATTCGCGCACCGCGTCCACGCCAAGGAGCATGCCGCTCGTTCCGCCGGGCTGCATGTTGTTCTCGGCTGCGCCCGTGTACTCGACGCCGTTGAGCAGGAAGAGATTCTGTTGGGGCCGGTTCCCGGAAACCGCGAAGTTGCTTCCAGTTGTGGAATTCGAGATTCCGGTCCCGCCTGTTTTCATCCACGTAAAGTTGACCACTCCCGGATTGAGTGCCAGCAGCAGGTCATAGCTGCGGCCGTTTAGGGGCAGATCCTTGATCTGTTGCTCGGCGACCAGGCCCGAGATATCTTGCGTCGTTGTGCTTACAACCGGGGCGTCACCGTTGACGCGGACCTCAGCCTTGACCGCGCTCACTTGTAATGTGAGGTCAACGCTGGCTTCCTGGCCGACCACTAAGCGAACCCCACTGCGGATCGCTTCCTGGAATCCAGGCTTGGAGACCGTCAGTTCATATTCACCGATGGGCAAGGACATGAGGAGATAACGGCCCGCGTCGTCCGTCGTGGCGGCTCGAGTCACTCCTGTTTCCATGCTCTTAGCATTAACCCTGCACGAAGTCACTGGCGCTCCCGACGAGTCGATAACCACGCCTTCGATACTGGCAGACGCCTGTGCGTGAGCGCGATATCCGCCAACCAACATGGTGAATAGGGTTAACAACATGACGTGAAGGTGTGCTCTGCAGGAGCCCCTGCGGTGCCTTGCGAAGGCGTTATGATCCAAGCTGAGCCAGTGCATAATCGTTTGGAATCCCCCAAAAGCTGAGAGCAAGCCCCGACGAGGCCGCTAAGGCCAGCATCCAGCGGCTTCTTAATTCAATACAGTTCGGATCGTTAAGTCAAACCGACTTAATTCGGCTAAACGGCAGTCGATTTTATGCGTGTTTATCACCCCGGAGTCGACTTAATCGAAACCGTATAGGCCGGTACTGATATTGGCGATCGCCGAGGCTTGCCTTGTCTAACTTCTGTAGTGTTGGCGCGAGTGGGTCGTAACTGCCCCGCTGATTTTGAGCTGGGCTGGTCGCGGAGCAGTCTGTGGAATTGCAGCCGTAGAAGGCAAAAAAGGGAAAAGGAGGGGTCGCCGGACTCGATTCAGCAAGCCTCCGTTTTAGAGGCGTGGGAGGAACGGGGCTGCGGCTACGGCTTTTCCAGCATGACTTCGGTCGATTTGATGATCGCGGAAACGGTGTCGCCGACCTTGAGCTTCATCTGCTCCGCGCTTCGCCGCGTGATTACGCTTTCGATCAAGTTTTCGCCAACTTTAACGACAACGTGGGCCATCACCCCGCCGAGCTGGAGTTCTAGAATCTTTCCTTCGAGACGATTGCGCGCTGATAGTGTCATCGCACGAGGATACTTCTAGCGTTCCGAGGATGTCTACTTTTTGGGCCGGTTGATTAACCCTCCACACGCCGATTAGGCACAGGGACTTCACCGCGGACTAACCGGCACCTGAGCCGATTAGGGAGGTGAGGTCAGTTCGATGCTCCCGGAGCCGGCATTTTGTAGGCCTCCGCCGGAATCGGTTCGGTCGAGACTGCCGCACCGGAGATAAGCTTCCACTTTCCAGACTGCTTCTGCCAGGTGTCAGCCACAACGAAATGCGCTCCGGGAACATTTGCATTGGGGTCTTTGAACCCAGAAGACGTGTAGGTGCCCGCATACGTCACCGTTGCCGTATCACCCGAGATGCGAACCTTAATATCGTGTATGTCAGTAGTTGCCTTTGCGTCTGGGTTGGCCGTTCTCATTCCTGCGATCATCTTCTCGTAGTCGGCTGGGCTCTGGTCATAGATGTGCCCGAGGGGGTCGATGCTGATAACGCGCGGTCCTTGAATGCTTTTCTGAAAGGCGACATCCGCGTCGCTGAATCCTGAATGCTTGGCTGCTTCCATTTCCAGATTCTTAAGCGTTTCCTCGTCGGATGTCGGCGTGGACGAAGTTCGTGTGCAAATCACCAACGTAAACAGCGAAATCATAAGCAAAGAGAACAGACGATTCATTGGCCCTCCTTTGTCCGGAGTCTAGCATACCCATTTGCCAGCGCCAATTTAACGCGAGCATTCGTAGAAGCCGCTGTCGGAAACTCGAGCCGCGGCCCGCATTTGAGCTATCCGACCGTTGCCGATCGGAAGGCCTCCGATGCGGGGAAAGACTCATCCGTTGCGCTCACTCGAGGACTTGGATCTCAGGGTAAAGCGGAGATGAAATCTGGACCGGTGAAACCGCTGATTCCTTAACGTAGGCGTCGAAAAAGGTGCGCAAGCAATACGCAGTGATGGCGAGCTGGCGGTCTCCATCGATTCCGAGCTTCCCGGCGGCGCGCAGCACCCCGCGCACAATATGACTCTTCAACATGGCTCCGTCGTCGCTGAAAGTAAAATGATTCGCACCGCGGATGGTGACCCATAGCCTCTTATCCGCCGGCAGGCGATCGTAGACCGAGTGAAGGTCAGCCAGGATCTGACGGACTTCCGCGTTGGACGAAAAGTCACCTTGGCTGCTCCCGAGAAACATAGACGGCTGATGTAAGCCGTTTTGGATGACGCTCCCGTGCAGAGAACCATCTACATCGATAACAGCCTTGCAACGGGAATCCTGGGAGCAGAATTGCGCGGCTTGCGCCCCGCCAAAAGAGTGTCCAAATAGTCCCACCCGAGTCATGTCGAGGCGACCCGTAAACTTGCCAGTCGGATCCGATCTGTTTAGGCGCTCTAATCGATCGAGAACGAACGCAATATCGGCGGTCCATGCGTCCAGCAGCCTGTTCGCGAGACGGGTTAGCTCCTCCCCCGAGACGAGTTCTGGATTGTTCTCCGGTGTCCGGGTGATCACACGGCCGTCCGGGAAAGCGACAATGCCGGTTCGGTAAGGTGCGTCGACTCCTACGACGACATATCCGTGACTGGCCAGATCTTCAGCGAGCGCGGAGTAGCTCGCCACCTCCAAGGAGGCCCCCGCTCGCATAATGACGATGGGATACGATTGCTGCTCGAGCGAGACGTCCGCGTTACGTACGCTGTGACCACGGACCTTCGACAGATCTCTTGTCAGAAAATGCGAGAGCAGGAAGCCCGTTTGATGTGCGATTGCCGTTCGGAGCGGGGCAGGGAAGTAGTCATCCATCGCCGCCGATTGCCCGGCAGCAGCCGGATACCAAATCCAAACAAGAAGTTCACGCTTGGTTCCCCGCAACGGTGCCAAGGTATCCACGGTCTTATCGTCGACCCAGTCGTACACCACGCGTCCCACCGCGAATGGTCCGGTGGGTTTCGGCAATGTGACCCAGAAGCTGTGCTCTAGCCAAAGGGATGCCAACAACAGGCCGACTCCGAAGACAACGCAAAACCCCAGTACCGCAAGGGCTGTGGAGATCCGCAGGAGGCGTCGTCGCAGCGTGTTTTGTGCGCCCATTCGAAACTCCGCGTGGCTCGTGCTTCACCAAGCGAAGTACTTTATTATAGAAAGCTCGTTGCGTCAATGAGGTGATAGAGGGCGTCGAAGGTGACGCGAACGCGCAAACTGCCGAAGTTCGTACCAGCGACCGCTTTACGCTTTGCAGTGCTTGCCCAGAAACCTAAACACGTCGTCGGCCCAGACAGCGCTTCCGAAATAGCCAAAGGTATGGCCTTCTTGCACGGAGTTCCCAAAGGGTGGATAGATCTTGAGCTCGAATTCCTTGCCAGCGTCCTTCATGGCGTCGGAAAGAACCCGGCTCGGAGAAAGGTCGTAATCATTCGCGGCCTGAAAGAAGAAGATGGGAGCACGGGAATTGCGAACGCTACGCGTCATCAACGATTGAAGTTCAGGCGCTTCCGCCCAGCTCTGCGCGCCGCCTGCAGAATCGATCGCCGCGCAATAGGAAGCGCGCTCGGCACCTAACACAGCCTCGATGCCACCGAAAGAATTACCTGCCACAGCGATCCGATCTGCCTTAACAAACTTCTGCATTCGCAACCACGCTAACGCAGCGAGTTGGTCATTTAGGTGATCGGTCTCAAGCAAGCGGACCATAGTTGCAGCTCCGCCGGCGAGGCCTCCTGCCTTTGTCGCGGCGGCGATCTCATCGCCAATGTACTTACCGGCTGATGCGCTTAGACCTTGGCCTCTCCGGTACGGTCCGAAGAACACCCACCCGTTCTTTGCAAAAACGGGCCCCAGGGCATCGAAAGCTCCTTTGCTGAGCATGCCGGGAGCGCTTCCATGGTTGTAAACAATTGCGGGGAACGGCCCGGCTCCATCCGGCCTGTACAACACCCCGCTCAGTGTAAGCTCCCCACTGGGAAACGTGACCACCTGGCCCTCTGAGGAACGAGAGAGCGACGATGCGACCGACGAGAACAGAAGGAAGAAAAGCAGTACCGCCCATCTCTTAATCAAAGACTTGTTTTCTCTTTTCCGCATAAGCACTCCCAGGATAACGCCACCTCGACACTTCTCTACCGATTCAGAGGCCGAAGACGTAGAGGACGCGGTCGGCCGCGATGGCGATGAACTGGTGCCCGTCGACGGTGAACGAGATCGGATTGGCGCAGATGGCACCACCGGTCTGAAAATCCCACAGAGGCTTTCCGGTGCCCGCGTCGAGGGCGTAGAAGTTGCCTTCGTCGGAGCCGGAAAAGACCAGGCCACCGGCGGTAGAGAGCACACCGGCCCAAGGAGGAGAATGCAACCTGAACTCCCAGCGCAATTCGCCGGACTCGGCCTGGAGCGCTTTGATCGCGCCCCAAGCATCATCGGGGGGCAATTCGTTTTCGCCGCCGCCCGGAAAAAACGTGCCGGGCTTATACGGAGTGGTGCGTTTGAAGTAGCGCGCACCGATTTCTCGAGTGGCGACATACACCAGACCGGTTTGAGGATCGTAGGAAGGACTGAACCAGACGGTGGCGCCGTTCAAGTTGGGCCAAATGAGATTTCCTTCCTTGGTGGGTTGGGCGTTAGGTGCGGCGATGGGCCGGCCCTTCGCGTCGAGCCCAGTGGCCCAGGTTTGTTTGGCGTAAGGCTTGCCAAGCAGGAATTCGCCAGTGGTCCGATCGAGGACGTAATAGAAAGCGTTGCGGTTAGCGACGGCAATGAGTTTGCGGTTTGTGCCGTGGATGGGTGCGTCGAAGAGGATAGGAACATGCGTGGCGTCCCAGTCATGGGTATCGTGGGGCGAGAACTGGAAATACCAGCGGAGCTTTCCGGAGTCGGCATCGAGAGCGAGGAGAGAGCAGGTGTAGAGGTTGTCGCCCGGGCGAGCGTCCCCATTCCAGTCCGGACTAGGATTGCCGACGCCCCAGTAGATGAGCTTCAATTCAGGATCATAAGAGCCGGTGACCCAAGTGGCGCCACCTCCGGTTTTCCACGCTTCCCCTGCCCAGGTTTTGTGGCCGGGTTCGCCGGGACCCGGAATGGTCCAGAAGCGCCATGCCTGTCGTCCCGTTTTGGCGTCGTAGGCATCGATAAATCCGCGAATGCCGGCCTCGCCGCCGCTGACGCCGATGACAACTTTTCCATCGATAGCTAGCGGAGCCATGGTCATGCTGTACCCGGTTTTGTAATTGAGAACTTTCGAGGACCAGCGCTCGATCCCGCTTTTCAAGTCGAGAGCGACGAGATAGCCGTCGAGCGTAGCGACAAAAAGCTTGTCGTCAAGAACTGCGGGGCCGCGATTGGTGTGGCCGAAGCCGATGGAATGGAAGTCGGCGGGAAGCGGGCGCGTCCAAGTCCAAAGCGAGCGGCCGGAGCGGCCGTCAATTGCAGCAGCGGAGTTGGGCCCGGTGACGAAGAGGATGCCGTCGATGACGATGGGGGAAACCTCTGTGCGGGGTTCAGGGAACTGAAAGGCCCATTTGACGCGAAGGCGGGAAACGTTTTGCGTGTTGATTTCCGTGAGCGGCGAGAAGCGGCTTCCCTGAAGGTCACGCGAGTAGCTGAGCCAGTTGCCGGGTTCCCTGTCGGCGTTGACGATGCGCTCGAAGGGGACTTGCGCGAGAGTAGACGAGCAGAAAAGAAGAAAAAGCGCGAGGAGCTTCATGGCTTGCCTCGCTGCGCGGCCAAGAACTTGACGAGATCGTCGAGTTCGGCTGAAGAAAAGGCGGAGGCGTAAGCAGGCATCGGAGTTTCGCCGCGGAGCTTTTGCAGGTTGCGGAGATCGCTTTTGCGAAAACTGTAGATGTTGCCTTGCTGGTCCTTTAGTTGAATCGAAAACGTGTCTTCGTTGAGGCGGATGCCGCGCACGGTTTGGCCGGAACCGGTTGTGGTTTCGATGAGAAGAAAATTGTCGGGGATGGTTTTGGCAGGATTTTCGAGCGTCGCACGCAGGCGCGCAGAGCCGCGGCGGGCGCCAACCTCGCTGAGGTCCGGACCAAAGCCGGACCCCTCGCCCGCGAGAATGTGGCAAGCCGAGCAGCCGCTGCGCGCGTAGATGGCTTTTCCGCGAGCCGGATCACCGGGGGGAGCTTCCGGCGGCGCATTGCTGAGAGTACGAACGTAGGCGGCCAGGCTGGCGATTTCGCCTTTTGAGAGGAACCAGGCATCGGGCATCTCGGGCGGAATGCCATTTTCAATGAGAGATTCGAGGGCTTCCTTACCGGCCCCACGAACGAGCTTGCGTCGGCGTAGAGAAGGGCCGCGGCCTCCGCTGCCGTCAATGCCGTGGCAAAGGGCGCAGTGGCTTTCGAAAAGGAGTTTGCCGGAGCCGCGTTGCGGCGCGGCTGGCGCGCGGGCTGGGACGGCTTGTTGCGCCGAGGAGACGGAGGCGAGGCCAAAGGAAAAGACGATCAGCAGGGGCAGTACGCGCATAGTTTTCGTTTGACAGCAGAATAAGAGCTAAGAGGATACCAGGGGGAGACTTGAAGATGAAAACCTTACTGTGTCGCTTTCTAGCGGCAGCTTTTTAAGGGTCTGCTTCGCAAGAGGACGGTAACGGACCCTAAAAAGGGCCCTCGGTTCGCTCCGGCGTTGACACGGAACTTGCACTCTCCCTGCCTTTTCGTCGAGAATTGGTCCAACCAGCACCTCGCTCCAGGTCCGGGCGATTCTTCCAACCCTATCGCCCCGCAGTCGGCCGCTCCCGTCAAGCGCGCTGGTGGGGTGTTCTATGAGAGATGAATGGAAGAAACTCGAGGGCCAGGTTCTCAATAACAAGTTTCCGCTCCAAAGGCTTTTGGGCAGCACGAGCTACGGCGCGGTCTTTCTAACGCAATCTCCCCCGCCGCAACAAAAAAATATCGCCATTAAATTTATGACTTGCGGCGCAAAGGCGGATCTCCAGGCCGCTCTCTGGGAGAAGGCTTCGAAGCTTAGTCATCCCAATCTCCTCCGCCTGCTCCCTGGTGGCCGCTGCCGGCTTGCGGAGATGGATTTGGTTTTCGTGTTCATGGAATACGCGGAGGCAGACCTCGGGCGGAGTCTTCCCGACCATGCCCTCGGCGAAAAAGAAGTTCGCGAAGTACTCGGACCGCTGCTCGACGCACTTAGCTATGTCCACGGCAAAGGCTTTGCCCACGCTCACATCAAACCGTCCAACATCATGACCATCGGTAATCAGGTAAAACTTTCGGCCGACACGGTTCTCCCTCTCGGAGAGCCGCGCCCTGCCTGCCGCCCGGTTGACGCCTACGCCGCACCCGAGGCAGCCAGCGCACCGGTTGCCGGTTCGAGCGACGTTTGGTCTCTCGGTGTGACGCTGGTCGAACTACTTACGCAACAGGCTCCCGTTTCATCCCCGGAGAGTCAAGCCGATCCGACCATTCCATCCACGGTTCCGCAGCCATTCCTCGACATCGCGCAGCACTGTCTTCGTCGAGATCCTCAGGAGCGCTGGACCACGGCTCAAATCGCGGATCGTCTCAACCCCGCTTCCGTCGAGGTCGCCACAGCTGCAGAAGAGGAAACCGAGCCCGCCAAAGAGATGTGGGTAGGCAGCGATTATTGCTGGATGGTCGTATGTAAGAACGACTTGTTTCACCGGCATCCCAACATTTTTAACGTGCACCGGATTCCGCTGGGGGAGACCGACGCGGTGTCACCTCGACCGAGGCTCGATAAACCCTTCGCCGTCCGCTGCGATGAATGCGGCAAGCAATACATGTATCAGCCGTCGGAGGTATTGAGATATGAAATGGAAGTACCTGCGTCTTTTGTGGCTCATCCGCTGTTTGGCGACGCACCACAAAGCGACAAAAAGGAAGCCACAGGCTCCCCGCGGCCCACACCCGGAAAACGGTTAGTACGAACCTTAGAATGGGTTGTGGGGATAGCTTGCGTAATTCTAATCGTGGCCGAATTTGGCCTAACCAATCTGCCCAAGTTGTCCGCGGATGTTTCCCCTCCATCAAGTTCTAACGACGCGGGAGCCATATTCAGTCTGAACAATAAAGGCTGGTTGCCTGTTTACGATGTGAAAGCCGGATGCGAGGTAATGCGCGTTGACACACCCGCTTCTGTGGAGCCGACAACGGTTTATTTCCCTGAGTCCCGTGCCGAAATCTTGTCTCCTGGGCGTGAAATGACAGTTCCGTGTGGACAAGCAATGGCAACCAAGCAGAACAACATGGAAACGCGTGAAATCCATGCGGAAATGTTCTTTGTCGTCACCTACCGGCCGAAAGGGGTGTGGTGGCACAAAGCGGAAAAGTTCCCGATGGAAGGGAGGAAAACCGAAAATGGAACGTGGATATGGAAAAGCATCCCGCGATGAAAAGGTAGCTCCGAACTATCGGGCGCCCCTTCCCGTACCAGATTAGGAAGAAGTTGGCCCTAACTCGACCGGAATAAGAAGAATGCGGAGAAAGTCAGTAAACCCAAATGCACTCTTCGCGCAGCAAGATCGCAGGGGCAATGGACCAAAGCCGCCATTAGGGGGTAAGGCCCGGGTCGCCAGAGGGCGCGAACGTCTCGAACCGGACGGAGGGGGTTTGACCGCTGCGAAAGAATGCGTGAGGCTCGGTCATTGCGCCGTCGATTGAGCTTCGGCTCTTCCGGTTCAGGCCGTGCGTTCAAAACCTATGCAACTCCAGGATCGCATGGTCAGCCTTTTTCCACAGCCTCCTCGGCGCTAAATACCGGATTGCTGTTCTTTTTGTTGCGGTACGATCGAGCGAGAGATCCAGCAAACTTGGGCGACGCCTCCTAACCGTTCGTTCAAATCATTCGTCAAAACCGCAAGAGTGGGGAACCTGGCGAGGCCCTCGAACGTTCTACTAGCAAAGGACTTGAACGGATTCCTGAAGCGGCTCCGAACGGCTATGCACAAAGGTGGCGAGATGCTGCGAGACGTGCGATTCGGACTTCGGATTCTACTAAAACAACCGAGCTTTAGCCTGATTGCGATGCTAACCCTGGCACTGGGAATTGGTGCGACCTCGGCGGTCTTGAGCTTGATTCAGGGTGTGCTTCTGACACCGCCGCCCTACCGGCGGCCGCATCAGCTTGTGCTTGTGACGACCGCGCGAACAGACGGCCAGAGAATGGAGAGCCCGCGCGGCTGGCCAGCCCAGCAATGGCAGGAATGGCAGACGGAAGCGAAGTCTTTTCAAGGAATTGCCGCTTACGACTGGATCTTTAATTTTCTGATCCGCAACGATGGCAGCCAATCGATGCAAGGCATGTTTGTTACGAATGACTATTTGCCCGTGATGGGACTGAAGGCCGTTGTGGGGCGGGGTTTCGAGCAGTCAGATTTTGGGCAAGGGCCGGTGAAGGTAGTCCTGCTGGGGTACGAGTTCTGGCAGCGCGCGTTCAACGGCGATCCACAGATTATCGGCAAGACGGTGCGCATCAGCCGCTGGGATGTACCGCCTACGGTGATCGGGGTAATGCAGCCTGGTGTGCGCTTTCTGCCTTCGCCGGGGGCGGCAAAGGAGCCGAATTACGACGTCAATGCGACGGTGGATTTTTGGGTACCTGCGGCGCCGGACCCGAGATATCTGAAGGGCCCATATTGGAATCTGGTAGCGCGACTGCGCGATGGAACGACCGAACGGCAGGGACAGCAGGAACTGGCCCTCTTTGCCGCGCGAGAGGCACAGTCGGAGAAGAGTTTTGAAGGGTTTACGCCGCTGCTCGAATCCGTAACGGTGGGAATGAATCAAGATGGGCGGAGGATTCTGCTTCCGTTGCTGGGAGCGGCGGCGCTGGTTTTGCTGATTGGTTGCGGGAACGCGGCCGCGCTGCTGCTGGTGCGCGGACTGCAACGCCAGCAGGAGTACGCTGTGCGTGGCGCGATGGGGATGGGGCGCGTGGCTCTTTTGCGACAGGTCTCGACCGAAAGCCTGCTGTTGGCGTTAATGGGCGGAGCATTGGGAGTGGGGCTGGCCTTCGGCGTCGTGAGGTTGTTCAAGCTGGTTGCCGGACACGCCGTTCCGCGGCTGGATGGCGTGACGGCCGGGTGGGCAGTGCTGGGCTGGGGATTGACCGCCGCAGTGCTGGCTTCGGTTTTTGCAGGAGCGTTTCCAGCATTGCGGGCCCTCCGGTTGGATCCGATGGAAGTGCTGAAGAATGCCGGGCCGAAAGGGACGGCAGGAATCGGCGAGCGGCGGCTGCTGCGCGGAGTCACGATGGCGCAGATGGCACTGACGCTGGCGCTGCTGGTAGGCGCCGGTCTGTTGATTCGCACGATGGTGAATATCGCGAAGGTCCCGTCAGGCTACAACACCGGACACATTTTGACCATGAGCGTGACAGAAGTACAGAGCTGGTCGACTTGGGGCGGCTTTCATCGGCAGGCTTTGGAGCGAGTTGCTGCCCTTCCGGGTGTACGGTATGCGGCGTTTGCGTGGGGAGTGCCGTTGACGGGCAACAATTGGCCGGCAACTCTGGAAGTCGAAGGGCAGCCTCCGGCGTTGAAGGAAAGCGACAAGACCGCTCTGCCCCTGCGCGCCGTCACACCCGATTATTTCAACTTGATGGGCGTGGCGTTGATTGAGGGGCGGGAATTTCGCTCGACCGATGATGACAAGGCGCCGAAAGTGGCGATCGTGAACCAGGCATTCGCAGACCGTTACTTTCCCCAGGAGAATCCGACGGGGCGGAAGTTCTGGCTGAACGGCCGGGATAAGCCTGGCACGGAGATTATCGGTGAAATCTCCAACAGCCGAAGCGACGACCTCACGCAACAGGCGTCGCCGGAGATTTATCTGCCGCTGTGGCAGGCGACTGCTTTTTCGAAGCATTTAGTAGTGCGAACGACGGCGGACCCCCGCGCCGTGGTGCTCGCCGTGGAGCGCGAACTGCACGCCATTGATCCGACAGCCGCCGTCGAGAACGTGAAGACCCTGGAGCAGATTCGCGATGATTCGCTGGCGTCCCGCACCTTCGCGATGCGGTTACTGATTGGTTTCTCGCTTGTGGGCAGCGCCCTGACGCTCGTGGGTGTTTACGGTGTGCTTTCACTGTCGGTCGCTTCCCGGAGGCGGGAGCTGGCCATTCGCAGCGCGCTTGGCGCCAAGCAAACCGACATTCGCAACCTGATCTTTGGCGAGGGATTTCAATTGATTTCGAGCGGCGTGCTCGCGGGAGTTGCGCTGGCAGTGGTTTTGTCTCGTGTACTCAGGTCGTTCCTGTTCGAGGTGCAGCCCAGCGATCCTGCCACGTTGATCGTTGTTGGAGCACTGTTCGTGGGAGTCGCGCTACTCGCTTGCTGGGTACCGGTTCGCCGGGCGGCAAGGGTCGATCCGCTGGAAGCCTTAAGGTACGAGTAAATCATGGCGCTCGGAGCGCCACAACGACGGATGAAAGAAGCAGGGGTCGATGCTTTGTTTTCAACGAGTTAACCGGCTTCTTTCGTAGGGAGTGAAGTCGCGGAGTTAGAAATACACGGGTCAGGAACAACTGGCGCTGTGCCTGGTCGCGGTCCAAGCGGCATTATCGGACGGTGAACAAGCCGCACGAGCAGACTCGTCTATTTCTTGACGACCGCGACGGCTTCGATTTCCACAAGGAATTCCGGCCGGAAGAGTCTTGCAACCTGAACGGCCGTGCTGGCGGGAGGATTGTTGACATTCACGTACTTGTCGCGAACCTCTCGGAATTCAGGTAAGTGCGACAGATCCAGGACGTAACTGTTCAACTTGATGACGTCGTCGAACGTTCCACCTGCGGCCTCCACCGCCGCCTTGAGGTTTTCGAAGACTTGCTGCACCTGCGCGCGGAAGTCATCCTTGCCTACGACATTACCCGATTTGTCGAGTGCCACTTGGCCGGCAACAAACACGATGGTCCCGCCAGTTACCGTTGCGACCTGCGAGTAGCCAACCGACTTAGGCATGGTATTCGGAACCAGCAATTCAAAATTTCGCTGACTGGACATCTCTTTTCTCGCTCCTTTATCGGACTGTTTCTCGATTGCGCTCACCCGCGAGGCCGGGAAGCGCCACGCTCGACAGCAGGCCGGTCTTTATTGGCATAGGAACAATGCCTTCCCGCTGCGCCGTTTGACCGTACCGCGGTCGAGCGGTATTCTCCTAATCGATTGCCCTTATATAGAATATTCATATGATGAATTTAGCCTCGCTGGATTTGAATCTGCTCGTCGCACTCGAAGCACTCCTTGAGCAGGCGAGCGTGGGGCGGGCGGCTGACCGGGTGGCCCTCTCGCAACCGGCTATGAGCCACGCGTTGAAAAGGCTTCGGATGCTCGTTGGCGATCCGTTGCTGGTTCGCGTCGGGCCGCGAATGCAATTGACCGCTCGCGGAGAGGCCTTGCGCTACCCCGTGAAGGATGTTCTCTCGCGCGTGCGAGACTTATTGGTCACCGAAAAATTTGACGCGACGCGCAGCACGCGGACGTTCCACTTGTTCGTGTCGGACTACGCCGGCGACCTACTGCTTCCCTTGGTGCGAAAACAACTACAGCAAGAAGCCCCTGCCATTTCGATTCGTGTTCAAAATGATGGAAGGATTGAAGGAGACTCAATCGAGCTTGCTCACTCTGTCGATCTCGCCATCGCCTGCGTCCCGCACTCGTTCAAGGGCTTTTATCAGCAGCGGCTTTTTACCGATCGCGATGCGTGCGCGGTACGGCGCGGCAACCCGATTACCAACCGGATTTCTCGTCAGGCGGACTTTCTCAAAATGAAGCATGTTGCGGTCGTTGGACGGGAGTTCGCCGAAGATCCCGTGGATACGTGGCTCCACGAAGGGGGCTATCAGCGAAGCGTAGCGCTAACTGTTCCTCACTACCTTCAGGCCCTGCATGTCGTCGCCCAGTCCGACCTCATCGCGGTGATCCCGGAGCGGCTCGTCCGTGCGTACTCCGCAATCCTCGGTCTCGATGTGCTGCCGGTGCCGCTGGACGTGGGAACCTTCGACGAATACTTGCTCCATCCGGCAACCAAGCACTCCGATCCAGGATGTGTGTGGCTTCGAGGGGTTTTGCAGCATGTAGCGAAGTCCCTAGGACCACTTCGTCCTCAACGCATCCGGAATGGACCGAAATCGCCGCCGCGCTAATCCACTTCAAAAAGGGAAAACGCGTTTTACGCGCTTTTCAGGAACTTTTCCTGAAGCTGCTCGAGCAGCGGCATCTGACTCTTCAGAATCTTGTTGCGCGCGGTTTCCAGATCAAACCAGGAAGCCCGATCCACTTCAGGAAATTCCTGATTCTTCCCTGAATGCGGCGGCCACTCCATCGAGAACGTATTGCTGCGAACGGCACTCGCGTCGATTTCGCCCTCGATTGCCCAGGCGTATACGATTTTGCCGCCCGCTTGTTTGATGGGCTTGAGTGCTTCCAGTTTGCCTTTGAGCGGAGACCCGGTTTCCTCCGCGAACTCGCGTTTTGCCGCTTCGACGGCGTCCTCGCCCTCGGCGAATTCGCCCTTTGGAATGGACCACGCGCCAAGATCCTTCTTGGCCCAAAACGGCCCACCGAAATGAACCAAAAACACTTCCGGGGATTTACCGGCCCTGCGGTAGAGCAACACGCCCGCGCTCGTCTTTGCCATGAAATGTGCCCCTCAATGCGCAGGCACGGGTTTGCGAGGAACCTGGTCGTCACGCACCGCAAGTTCGTAGATGATGTATGCGGCCACTGCCGCGGACTGTTTCAAGTCTTCCTCCAAAACGTGGTCGTAGGTGTCCATGTTGGTGTGCGCCGCGCGCGTGTCGTTGCCCTCCATATAGTCGCGAATCCATTGAAATCCAGGCAAATGAACTTCGTCAAACGACGCGTGATCGCCGCCAAGGCTCGCGAGGGACAGCGTGGAGGCACCCAGGTCCTGGAAGGGCTCGAGCAGCGTGCGGAAGATCGGCCGGGCCGCCTCGTTGCCCTGCAAGTATAGCCCGCGAACCCGTCCGGTGCCGTAGTCAAAATTAAAGTATGCATCGAACTTTTCGTACTGGGCCGGCAGCGCAACTTGCCGGGAGCCGCCCGTGGCATCCGATTTTTTGCCGAAGTGGGCGGCCACGTACGCGCGCGATCCCAGTGCGCCCTGCTCTTCGGCGCTCCAGAGCCCGATGCCAATCGTCCGGCGCGGCTTCAGCTGCAACGCTTCGAGGATTCTCACGACCTCGAGCGCTGTCGCTGCACCCGAGGCGTTGTCTGTGGCTCCCGTTCCGGCATGCCACGAATCGATGCAGCTGCCAACCATGACAAGTTCGTCTTTTAAGTCCGTTCCGGGAATTTGCGCGATGACGTTGTAGCTCATAGGATCGTCGTCGTAAAAGCGCACGCCCACGCTGATTTCGAGCTCAATTGCGATTCCTCGCGCTGTGAGACGCACGATGCGGTTGTACTGCTCGGCAGCCACCACGACCTGTGGAACGACCGCGGGCCTGCTCAGGTCCCACGCTCCCTTGCGCTGGCCGAATGGCACCTCGGGCGGATACGGGACCGTGGCGGAAGTGACGTAGAGTGTTCCCGCATCTCGAAACGACGGCTGCAGCACCACGGCTGCGCCTTCGTTCTCGATGAACTCCCATTTGCGGTAATTGAGTTGCTCTGTCTGGCGCTGCTCCGGCGAGAACTGAAACGGTCGCGCCTGTGTTGCCGGCACATTGGCCAGCCGCAACAACTCTTCGTCGGTTTGCCGATGCGCTGGCGGCTCGAAAAGCGGATCGACTTGCCGGGCCGGCGCGAATAACACGATCTTGCCTCTCAACTTCCCTCTGTAGCGTTCAAGATCGCCGGCGGTCTTCACGTCGAGAAAGACCGGTTCCCCGCGCACAACGCCATTCGTTCCTGGGCTCCACGCTTTGGGATACGCGATCATGGGGCCGAACTCCGGCGATGTCATGTTTGCGGTAAAGCTTGTCAGCGTCCAGCCTCGTCCAAAAGGGCCCCAAGCCTCGAGGTGCGCATTTGCGAGGCCATATTCGCGCAGCTTGCCGAGGGCGTATTCCTCGGCCCGCTTGAGGTTTGGCGAGCCGGTCAACCGTGGACCAACAACGTCGGTGAAGTAGCCAAGCATGTCGGGAATCTGTGAGTGCTGCAGTGCCACGTCGCGGATGCGGTCTGCAACTTCGCGATCCGCTTTCTCCGGTGCGCTCGCATCCTGCGCAGTTGCGCCATTGGGACCGAACAAAAGCACCGCAGCCAGTAGCGCAGCGGCGGCGGCATTCGACGACGAAAGCCGTAGAGATGACCCGAGAGGCGTCAGCATCAGACCACTCCTTTTGTTTGTGGGCTTCTAAGCTAGACGGGCTTACGACGCAAAGTGTTAACCACCGGTCGTTCGAAAAGTTAGAGCGATGGTCGGTCCTGCGTACTGTCCGCCAAACACGAAGCCAATTTCGGAGGGCGAGACACACATATAATATTGTCGCTCTTCCAGGCGCCGAGCGCGCATGCCGAGCTTCGTATCGCGGGGGATCATGGCCACAGGCGCAATTCGCCACAGCAGTTCGCAGCTCGACAAACTATTTTTTCCCAGCGTGGCTGGACTCATTCTCGCTGCAGTTTTTCTCGGATTCGCGCGTACGTATTATCTTGCCGGAGTGTTTCGCGCTCCACTGCCGAACTTGCTCGTTCACATTCACGGCGCGGTTTTTTCCCTTTGGATTCTTTTGCTAGTCGCGCAAACCTCATTCATTGCCAGCGGCCGCGTGGATGTTCACCGGCGTGTGGGCCTGTTCGGCTTCGGTTTGGCGTGTCTCGTGGTCATACTGGGCCTGATGGCTGCTACGGACAGCCTGGCCCGGCACTTTGCGCCTGGCGAAGCGGGAGCGGGAGTCAAGGCCTTTTACGCCGTTCCTGTAGGCGACATGCTGGTGTTCTCGACGCTCGTTTATTTTGGATTCCGCGAACGCTTCAATCCAGCCGCGCACAAGCGGCTCATGCTGGTCGCCACCATCACGCTCCTTGACGCCGCTTTCGTCCGCTGGCCCATCCCCGCGGCGTGGTGGGACCTCCGCATAGCGCAGATGTGCTGCTACCCGCTCCTGCTCTTGTTGATGGGCTACGATCTGCGGTCTGTTGGAAAGATTCATCGCTCCACACTCTGGGCCAGCGTGCTTCTGATCGTGGTGCAGCAAGTGCGGATGCCGATCGGGCGAACCATCCTTTGGCAAAGCTTGGCCGCGTGGGCGCAAAACCTCGTCCGTTCTCTCCACTGAGTCACCGGCAATCGACGTCGATTTCATGAGTCGGCGGGCCCTTTGCGATGAGTGAGGATTGTGCGCGGCGACCGGCAAACCTCTACCCCTGCAATCTTGGCCTAGGTCCCACCGGGGACAAATTGTAACCTTCGCATCACCCGCATTTTATTGGCATGCAATCTGCCTGTAATGCATGCCGTGCATTCTCTCTTGGCCCGAGCGAGCCCTAATCCATTCTTCGAGTAGAGAGGAGATTGCATGTCGTTCAAGCAACTCGTTTCAAAATCACTGCACGGCCTTCAGCAAAGTTTCATGGCCTTGACCGTGTTGCAACTCAGCCTGGGCGGCCCGCTGGCCGGTCCGCTCCGGGCGCAAGAACCTGAAAGAGGAAGCACGCTGACGCCTATCAAGCACGTCATCGTGCTCATCGGAGAGAACCGCAGCTTCGATCATCTCTTCGCAACCTATGTGCCAAAGAGCCATGACTCCGTCTCTAACCTGCTCTCCAAGGGAATCATCAATGCCGACGGCACGCCTGGTCCGCATTTCAAGGAGGCCCGGCAGTTCGAGGCTGTCGCTCCCTTCCGCACGAAGTTTTACATCAGCCTGGATGAGGACGAGAAGGCTCCTTACGGCATTCTGCCGCAACCGACACTGAATTTTTCGCCCAGCCCCGCCACAGGCGAGCCCCCTCCATTTCTCCCGGGCACACCGAACGTTTTCCTGGCCTCTATCGAGCCATCTCTGGAAGACGCCGATTTGCAGTTGCTGACCACCGGGGCGTCAGGCGCGCCACAAACTGCTGAGCTTCCCGATTTCGATTCGCGCATAAACAATTTCAATAATCTGCCAAGCGGGCCGTTCCCGCTTGCGGGAGCGAATCTCCCTTATGATTCCTACACGGGCGATACCACGCACAGGCTCTACGAGATGTGGCAACAATCCGATTGCAGCATCAAAAATGCCACCCAGCAAAATCCCTCGGGGTGCCTGAGCGACCTGTATCCCTTCGTTATCACCAGTTACACGAGCGAAATCGATCCCAACAGTTTCCCCGTCGCCAGTCAAGTCGATGACAACGGCGGAGGAAATTCAATGGCGTTCTATAACATGCAGAAAGGCGACGTGCCGCTTCTGAAGAGCCTGGCTGACGAATACGCCATGAGCGACAATTTTCATCAGTCGTTCATGGGAGGCACAGCTGCGAACCACGTCATGCTCGGCAGCGGCGACGCCATCTTTTGGAGCGATGGTCAGGGGCATCCCGCGACTCCACCGTCGCACATTGCCAACCCTGATCCGCTGCCGGGTTCGAACAACCAGTACACGGTGGACATCAATTTTGACGGCAACTTTACCGAATGTGGCGATCGAACGCAGCCCGGAGTCGGCGCGGTCCGCGACTACCTTGCATCGCTGCCTTACCACCCCAAGCCGAATTGCCAGCCCGGGCGCTTCTACATGATCAACAATGATTCACCGGGATTCTTGCCGGACGGCACGTTAGATTCCAACGGCATCACAAAGGGCGGCTCCCTCCCGCCGAGCAATGTCCGCACGATCGGTGAGGCGCTGAACGAAAAGGGCATTTCCTGGGCCTACTACGGTGGCGCTTACAACGCTGCTGTGGCGCTCCAACACAATCCGACCAGCACCGATCCTACCGTGCTGATTGGGCTTGCTTACTGCAACATCTGTAATTTCGAATCCTATAGCGGCGCAATCATGGGCGACCCCTCGCAACGGGGCGCTCACATCAAGGACACCACGGACTTCTTCGCGGCCGTGGACAACGGCACGCTGCCCGCGGTTTCCTTCGTGAAGCCCGACGGCCTTCTGGACGGCCACCCGGCGTCTTCAAAGGAAGGTCTCTTTGAGGGCATGGTCAAGAAAGTCGTGGACCACCTGACTGCCAACCAGGAGCTCTTTGCGTCAACGGTTCTGTTCATCACCATGGACGAGAGCGGCGGCTACTACGATTCGGGATACATTCAGCCGCTCGACTTCTTCGGCGACGGGCCCCGCATTCCGCTAATTGCCGTATCACCTTTCACGCGGGGCGGCCACATCAGCCACACCTACTCGGACCACGTTTCGATTCTGAAATTCATCGAGCGGAATTGGGGTTTGCAGCCGCTGACGGACAGGAGCCGGGATCGATTCCCCAACCCAATTGTGGACCAGGACAATCCCTATGTGCCGCTGAACAGTCCCACCATTGGCGATTTGTTTGACCTGTTTCGTTTCGGCGATGGAAACAATTAGGCCGGCGCTCACCAGTAGATCCTCGAGTGAACACAAAAGAGGGACGGTCGAAAGCCGCCCCTCTCTCTTCTTCGGATCGCCTTTGAGCTTGCTCGCAAATCCCAGCTGGGACTGAGACTCCCGATGGTGGGAAGACTTATCCTCTGCGAGGCAGCGGGGTTGGTATGATGCCCACATTGGAAGAAGTCCTTGCTGCCTTTCCAGAAAAGAAACTGATCGTCCACCAAAAAGACAGATCCATTCGAACGGCGGAGATCCTCGGGACAATTGTGAACAAGCTGCCAACAGAACAGAGGAAACGGTTGTACTGGTATGGTGA
>DATAIH010000127.1:0-2987 GCA_036262755.1 Candidatus Acidiferrum sp. | reverse complement strand
GGGGGCTTCCAAGACGATTCGAAGAGGAGGATCCAAAATGGGATTCCTTACCTGGATTATTGTGGGACTCATTGCAGGGTGGCTTGCAGGCCAAGTGATGAAGGGCGGCGGCTATGGAATTCTGGTGGACATTATTCTCGGGATTCTCGGTGGCATCCTCGGTGGTTGGGTGTTTGGGCTGTTGGGGCTCCACGCCGGGGGATTGATCGGATCGATCGTCGTTTCCTTTGTTGGCGCGGTGATTCTGGTGTGGATCACCCGGTTGGTGAAGAAGAAGTAATCGAGCATGCGGCAGGGTCGCTTCCGACAGGAGGGAACGCTGCGTCGCAAGCCGCGGCCGTACACCCAGCCAGAGCCACGCTCAGGCGTCAAAGGCGCAACGACAAGGAACGCAAAGTCAGTCCGGGCTGATTGCGCTGTTGTGCGTCGCAAGGAACCATTCGGGTTCGGAGCTGCGATGGTATTTGAGCCCCGTACGGGCAGAGGCGGCCGCAGCGGCATTTCCCAGCTTTTCCTGGACGACCGCTAAGTGCGCGAGGGCCAGCGGCGAGTGCGGATCCGCGGCCAGTTCGTCGGCGGCATTGGCAAAATCCCCTCGCGAGAAAAGCACGTAGCCGCAAGCGGATTCGAAGTAGCCTCGGATCAATGGATCGCGGGAAGCCGCGGCCAGCGTCCGTAGCTCGGCAATGGCCTGATCGGCCTCGTGGGAGGCTCCGCGCTGCGCCTCGACTCGAGCGCGCTCGCGCAACACGGCGGCACGCGCGATGCCGCGATCGGATTCGCTCATGCCCGCGAGCGGCTTATTCAGAAAGGCGGAAAGGGACTCGAGCCGCTCGAGTTCCGCTTGCGGATCGGCCGCGAGCATGGCCTCGGCCATCCCGACTTGAAATTGCGAGTTCGGCTCTTTCTTCCGAGCGCCTTCCTCGGCCAGGGCGGCCAGCGCTTTGCGGCCTTCGGCCGGCTGTCCTTGCCAGAAGTAGACAAGAGTCTTGAGATATTTGACGTAAAGTTCGTCCAGCAGATTCTGCGCCATCGGGATGGCGCGATCGTACTCCTGACGCGCGCCCGCAAAATCGCCCATCAGTGTGCGGGTATTCCCCAAGCCATACTGCGAGCTGATGTAGGCGGGATCGATTCGCAATGCTGCACCATAGTGTTCCAGGGAGTCCTGGTCGTCGCCCGCTTCCCGGAGGACTTCGCCAAGCGAATCCTGCGGATTGGGCGAGGCCGGTGCAGCTTCCGCATAGCGTTTCAAAGAAGCGATGGCTTTGGCGGGATCGGGATTGCTGGAATCGAGATACAGATAACCAAGGCGGTTGAGGGCCGCGGGGAAATGGGGATCGACCTGCAAAGCGGTTTCCAGCAAGGTTTTCGCGCGATCATCATCCTGCTGAAGGAAAAGCCACTCTCCGGTGATGTACAGGACGTGCTTGTCGCGGGGATAGCGTCTCAACAGGTCATTCATGCTGGCGATGGCGGGAAGTAAGTTGCGCTCCTGGATCTCGGTCATCCAATGAACCAGCAGCCGCTCATCGGCAGTTGCGCCGGGGAGAAGAGTCTTGGCCTTGGCGAGTGCGGAAGCGTCCGGCATGCCGCGCCGAGCGGCAAAAGAAACCATGGCGTAGCTGAGCGCCGAGTGCGGATCTTTCTTGGCGGCCTGTCGAGCCAGGTTTGCCGAAGACTGATACATGGCGTTCTCGTACTTATCCCAGGCAAGTTCGAGGGATTTGCGCGCTTCCTCGGAGCTCGTGGAGAGAGGAATGACCCCAAAAAGCTGTTGCGAGAGCGGAGCGATCGGCGACGCGTGGGCGGCACGATTGGATGCCGGTTCGACATGCGGAGCGGCCGTCTGCGCGAACGCAGGGGTCGAAAGAAAGCCGAGAAAAAGAAGCGGGAACCATCGCGCGGCGAAACGAGCCATGTCGAATCACTCCCTGTTCGGAAATTCCACTTCGGATTAAGTCCCAGTCCCTGAACGTAGCGCACGACGGAATAGGCTTGATACTGATCCGTGGGGCAGGTGGTACGGAACGATAAAGGGCGGATGGTCCGGAACACCGACGCCCGCGGCGAATCGCACGGTTAGACACATCCCTTGAAAGCCATGCTTGCCAAGAAACCGTGGAAGTGAACATACTCGCTGAAATTGCTCGAAGTGAGCGTGGCTATGAATCGACGTGGATTGCTGAAGAGCCTTCGGGCCAGCGCGATTTTAGGCGTTTTGCTGCTGGCCGCGGGGACGTTTGCCGGAATCAAGAACATGGCCCTAGTGGTCTCCGCCGGAAGCAAGTTGAACGATGTTTCGCTTGCCGACCTCGGGAGACTCTGTAAAGGCGTTCAGAGAACGTGGCCCGACGGAAAGAATTTCACGCTGGTGATGAAGGATCCGGGATCTCCGGACATGCGGGTGGCCGCCCAGAAACTGTTTGGCCTGGCGCCCGGAGACGTTAAGGCGCTCATCGCGAAGCTGAACGAACCCCGGCTTACCGTAAAGATTGTGGAGAATGACGAGGATTTGCTGCGCACCGTGGAAGCGACGCCCGGCGCGGTCGGCATTGTCGACGTCTATTCCATCAATAGCTCGGTGAAGGTTCTCCGCATCGACGGCAAGCTGCCCTTCGACCTGGGTTACGCCTTGAAAGGGAATTAGACACGACGGTTCCGGCACTTCCCTCCAGACCGCCGCTCGGCAGCATCTTTCCTGGCGCCTGGCGGCGGGTCAAGATACCAGACGCGCCGGCAGCGTCTCTCGCGGCGCTAGATTCCTGCTGACCGGTGGAAGCCCCCCGGACGTGCGGGCCAAACTCCGCTCGCCAATCGACGCCGAACCATAATGAAAGAGCACAGGGACTGCCGTTTTCAAGCGGCAGCGGAATGTGCTACGCTCCTCCCGGTAACTCCCGTCGGTGAACCTGGACTGGGTTCGCGTGAAACTGGTTCGACGAGGCTACAAGCCCAAGACTCGAATCTGCCGACGTAAAGCTACA
>DATAIH010000126.1:0-9321 GCA_036262755.1 Candidatus Acidiferrum sp. | reverse complement strand
TATTTCCTTCCCTTTTGAGGTTGTGGTTCGTGAATCTGAGTCAACCCACTTTTGAGCGGTCAGATATTCCCCCTGCGCATTTCCGCGGTGTAGGTCGCAGCGTCGGTGCCTTCTGCCCATTCTGTCGCGCTTAGCGGGTTGCTGGTAGCCGTACCTCCGCAAAACACCAGCCGTAGGTGTCCAGAGTGCGGTACGGTTTCTGCGGACAATCGCAAGACGCAGGAGAAGTTCACGTGCGTCGAGTGCGGCTTCACAGCCAACGCCGATTTCGTCGCAGCCGTAAATATCAAAGAGGCGGGGCTCGCCTTGTTAGCCTGTTCGCAATCTTCGGCTGAAGGAAGGCCGTCGTGGCAGGAACCCACCGAAGGTATTCGTGCGTATGCATGAGACCCGTAGGAATCCTCTCCCTTCAGGGAGCGGAGGATGTCAATCCTGATGCAAGGCTGACATGGGGTCGACACGCGTAGCACGGCGCGCGGGAATGTAAGTCGCTAACAAAGCCACGATGGAAATCGCCGCCGGGACGATGAAGTAGAGTCCCGGACCTCCAAGGCGAATGTCGTAAAACATGGCTTCAAAAACTTTGGGCAGCGGCAGCGCCATCGCTAAGCCAATGGCCCCGCCTATGGCCGCCATGCCCAGGCCTTCCCGCAAAACCATCCACAGCACGTCCGCCCTTCCGGCTCCCAGGGCCATGCGAATACCGATTTCGTGCGTCCGCTGGCCCACGGAATAAGCGATAAGCCCATAAATCCCGATGGCCGAAAGGAGCAATGCGAGAATCCCGAAGCTGCCGAGCACTTGCGCAAAGAATGAGTCTCCATGCTCCTGACGTTCGATGACGGCGGCCATGCTCATCACGCGATCGAGAGGAAGGTCGGCATCCACCTGCGCCACGGCCGAGCGCATTGCGGAAGTAACGGCAGCCGGATCGGAGTTCGTTCGCAGCATGAGCGAGAACGAGTTCACCGGCCGTTCGAGGAACGCCTCGTAGACCGCCGGGTCCTCGCGAACTCCTTCGAAAAACGTTTTCACGTTGGCTACCACGCCGACGATTTCGCTCCACTCCGGCGTTGCGCCGACGACATCCAAGCGGATTTGTTTGCCGAGCGGTTCCTGATCTTGCAAAAAGCGATGGACGAACTCCTGGCTCACCACAACGACAGGCGGCGCGCCTGCTTTATCCCTTTCGGCCAAGATCCTGCCACGCAGCAGCGGGATTCCTGCCGTGCGGAAATAATCGGGGGTCACGACCACATCGATCGTCGTGGGCCGTTGGTTTTCCGGCGAGGGCTGTCCTTTCACTAGGAAAGTGACGCTGCCCGGTCCGTTTGCAGGCAAGTCCGAAGAAATGGCCGCGGCTCCGACGCCGGGAATCTGCTGGAGACGTGGGAGCATATCCTCAGCGAAGCGGGCTTGCTGAGATGCCTCCTTGTATCGAGTTTTGTCGAGGGTCACGTTGGCGGTCAGGAGGTGATCGGGTGAGAAGCCCAGATTCTGATGGGTAAGGAGATAGAGTCCGCGGACCAGCAGTCCGGTCCCTACCAGCAAAAGCAGTGCCAGCGCGATCTCGGCCGTGACGAGCACGGTCCGCAGACGGTGATGTGACCTGCCGGCAGAAGCCGCCCGGCTCTCGTCCTTCAGACTCGCATTGATGTCCGTGCGCGAGGCTTTGAGCGCCGGTGCCAAGCCGCATAACACGGCGGAACCGAGCGAAACAGCCACGGTGAAGAGCAGCACATTCAAGTCCAGGCTTAAGGGTACGGCGCTGATGGCGTCGTTGAAGTTCATATTGCTTCGCACGAATTTAATGCCCCAATAGCTGAGCAAGAGTCCCGCGCTCCCGCCCAGCAGGGCAAGCAGCAGACCTTCCGTGAGCAACTGCTGTATGATCGAACGGCGGCTGGCACCCAGCGAGATGCGAATGGCCAGCTCTTTCTTGCGTCCCGCGGCGCGCGCCAACAGTAGCCCGGCCACGTTACTGCAGGCAATTAAAAGGACAAAGCACACGGCGGTCATCATCACTGCCAAGCCGTTGCGGATGCTGAAATTGTAGACCAGGAAATCCGGGAGCGTGCGCACCCGAGCTCCCCAGCTTTTTTCGGTTTCGGGGAAGTCTTTCTCGGTGCGGCGGGCCAGAGTCGTCAGTTCGGCGCTAGCCTGTTCGAGGGTTACGCCGGGTTTCAGCCGCGCGAACAAATACAGGGAATGGTCCTTGCGCGCGGCTTCGGTCTGATCCGCGGCGCTCAGCACTAGGGGTGTCCAGAGCTTTTCCGTGAAGCCCATCATGCGAAAGTTTGCCGGCATTACCCCGGCAACCGTGTAGTTTTCGCGGTTCACGCGGATCGTGCGGCCCACGATCGCGGGGTCCGAGCCGAAGCGCCGCTCCCACAGGTCGTGACTGAGAATGACGACGTGGTCGCGCCCAGGTTGGTCCTCGCCTTCCGAGAAGGTGCGCCCGAGTTGCGGCGCGACGCCGAGGACGCTGAAGTAGTTCGGCGTCACGGCTCCGGAGAGGAGCGCCTCCGGCTGACCTTGTTCTGTCAAACTGACCGTGCGGGAGGGATCCACCGCAGCCACCTGTGAGAAGACGTGGTTCGCTTTGCTCCAGGCTAGGTAATTCGGGGCGGATACGGGATAGGCGTCGGGCAGGAAGACGGGATTAGGATTGACCGAGGAAACGGCCACGACGCGCGTTGCATCGTGGACCGGTGGGCGCCGCAGCAGGAAAGCACTCACGAGACTGAAAATCGTGGCGTTCAAGGCGATGCCTAGCGCCAACGTGAGCACCGCTACAGCCGTGAACCCTGGCCTTTTGACTAGCAGTCGGACGGCCAGCCGCAAGTCCTTCGCGAAGGTTTGCATCGGTACACCTCACCTCAGTGCTTTCCGATGATACGGAGGTCGCCGGACAAAAGTTCCTTGGCCGGTTCAGTCTCGATTCATCGCAAGCGATCCTCGCCGGCAGGCCAGACACAGCCGACAACCAGTGATCGAAGTCGCGGAAACGCCCTTTGGGTTTAGAGCCTATCTGCCCAGTGTTTACCTCAACACAGCCTTGCCGTAACCTTGCAGCAACAATCATCTCCTAGCATCCCCGCGTTCGGAACCAACTCCCCGCTGTCGTTCCGATCCTCTTAGGGAAAATCAAAAAGGAAGGTCGTTTGCAATGATGAAAAAAGCTGTGACTTTGTTTCTACTGGCCGCTGGATTGGCCGGAACGCTATGCGCGCAAGAGAAGGATGAAGGTGTCCCGCACCTGGACCGCGTTTTTGTCATCATGATGGAGAACCACGGCTATCAGCAGATCATCGGCAATCCCAATGAACCCTACCTGAACGGCTTAATCAACAGCGGCAAAGTCAATCTCGCCCAAAATTATTTTGCCGTCGGGCATCCCAGTCTGACCAACTACCTGGAAGTCGTCGGCGGCTCCAACTTCGGCATCCGCAGCGACAATGCGCCCGATTGGGGTAGCACCGTTTGCACGCCGAATCTCGAGAGCGGACTTGTTAACGCGGATAGCGCCGGCACTCCGCCCGCCGGGGTTCCCATCGAAACCGGTAAGGTCTGCCCCATCGCGGGCTCCGGTATGGACGCCGCCACGCCTGAGGTTGACACCTGGAACGAAATAACTCCCGGCTTGTTCAATTTTCTCGCCAACATTGACGGCGTTAACGGCGTGCCCGCAGCGCAAGTCGCAGGCAAAACGATTGGCGACCAGCTCGTCCACAGCGGCCTCAGCTGGAAGACTTATCAGGAAAGTCTCCCGCTCGGCACACCCTTCGGCGTGAACTTTAGCAACGGCACCGCAAGCAACCGGACCGACTTCACAGGCCTCGCGCCGCTAACGACGTCTAACGTGGTGCAGGCCTATGCGGTGAAGCACAACCCCTTCGCTTATTTCAAGAACGTGCAGGAGGGGGATTCGCCGGAGAACAGCCTGCGTAACGTCGTCGGCTTCGATGGACCGCGCGGTCTTTATGCCGATCTGGCGACAGGTAATGTCCCGTCGTTCTCCTTCGTCGTGCCGAATCAATGCAACGATCAACACGGACGCGGGAACGGTGACGCCTTCTGCGGTTTTGACCCTGGTCTTCCCCCAGGCAACGCGACCGCGGGAACCGCAGCGGGGCTGAATCCGGGTTTGATTCAGCAGGGCGATGTCACCCTCGAGCGGCTGGTCGAGGCCATCCACGCGTCGCGAGTCTGGGACGAAGGGCGAAACGCGATTGTCATCGTTTGGGATGAGAATGACTACAGCGGATTACTCAACAGCGGGGCATTTCCACAGCAGAACCAGAATTGCGTCGTCCTCACCGTGGAAGTGAACCGCCAGAGCGAAAATGGTGTGAAAAGCAATACGTTTTACACCAGCTTCTCTCTGCTCAAATCCATCGAGGCGGCCTTTGGGCTTCCCTGCCTGAACCATGCCTGCGATCCCAACGTTGCGGTGATGTCGGACCTGTTTGGCGGCCACTGAGCGGCACCTGCTCGTTCGTTCGACCCGGCAAGCCCGGGGAACTCCGTCAGGAGGGCTTGCCGTTCCGGGCATGACGTCGCCTCGAGTTCTGTGAAGTCCAAGAAAACGCCCGGCCTCCTGTACCGTTTCTGTGGAGGCCGGGCTCAGCTTTCCTATTTGACTGCGTTTTACGCTACCTCTGCCGCTTCCGCCACTCGGGCGGCGATCGCCGGGTCGGTCACGCTGGGTCTGCCCGTTTCGACGTGCCCTGCGAGTTGCCGCAGGAAGCCCGGATCGGACCCGACCTTAACGATGAAATCGTACCAGCCGAATGATTCTTCGAGCGGGCTGACAAATGTTGCACTCCCGTTGGGCGGCAGCACGCGCATCTGCGTTTCGCCGGAGTACGCGTCAAAGACGCTCACTGTCTCTGCGCTTGAGCCGTGGTTCTGAATCACAAGGGCGATGCCGCCGCCGGTCCCGTCGTAGCTGGTCTTGACGGTGAGCTTGGCACTGTCGGCCCCGAGGCTGCCCAGGAAAATGCGCAGGAAGCCGTTCGGGCCGGACACCGACAAATCGTAGGAAGCACCGGTGGCTGCCAAGCTGTCTGACGCTTCGTCGCCGGCGCCGACAGTGTACGTCCACGGGCCGGCCTGCGCGTCGCCCGACCGCACCTGAAAGACGGCTGCGGCGTTGCCGGTGTTCCGGATAAAAAGTTGAACGCCGGAGGCGTTTACCTCGCCATCGACGTGCAGCTCATACGGCAAGGCCCGTGCCGGACGTGTGCCGGGTTCCTGCTTTGGCAGCGCCTGGACGGCTGGCGGAGTCGGGACGTAATCGGGGAAACGCACGCCAGCAACCACGTTTTGCTCGGGCGGCTGGTAGGATGCCGTGCTCGGCAACTGCACAACTGCGTCATTTGGTGACGCAAAGTTGAATGCCGATGCAAGGTCGCCGACCACGGCGCGGCGCCACGGTGTTATGTTCGGCTCCAAAACGCCAAAGCGGCGTTCCAGAAAGCGGATGAGCGACGTGTGATCAAACACCTCTGAATCGACCCATCCACCTTTGGTCCACGGCGAGATGACGATCATCGGCACGCGGACGCCAAGCCCATACGGCCCGGCGGGGAACTGGGAGAGGGGATAATTCGGAGGGGCTCCTTCGAACAATTCGTTGGTCGTGCCCACGGTCGAGAGGCCCTCGGCTCGCGACCGCGGCGGAGTCGGCGGAACGATGTGGTCGAAGAAGCCGTCGTTCTCGTCGAACATATAGAAGAACACCGTCTTGCTCCAGACCTCGGGATTGGCGGTCAGCGCATCGAGCATCTGCGAAACGTACCAAGCGCCATAGTTTGCAGGCCAGTTCCCGTGCTCTGTATAGGCTTCCGGCGCGACAATCCAGGAGACTTGCGGCAACCGATTGTTGAGGACGTCATTGCGGAAGATGTCGAACAGCGTTCCGCTCTTCAGAATATTGGTTCCCGTTCGCGCTTTCTCCGCGAGCGGGCTCCCCTCGAGCGCGTTTTGATACTGGAAGAAATACAGCAGCGAATTGTCGCCGTAGTTTCCGATGTAGGCATTGCCGGTCCAGCCCCAAAAATCGGCTGCATCGAGCCCCTCCCCAGCATCTTGATAGATCTTCCAGGAGATTCCCGCCTGTTCCAGCCGCTCGGGGTAGGTCGACCAGCCATAGCCGAGCTCGGCATTGTCGATCACCGGGCCGCCGCCGCTTCCGTCATTGCCGACCCATCCGGTCCACATGTGGTACCGATTCGGGTCCGTCGGACCCAGCAACGAGCAGTGGTAGGCGTCGCACACCGTAAACGCGTCGGCGAGCGCATAGTGGAACGGAATATCTTGCCGAGTCAGATGCGCCATGGAGGTCGTGCCCTTCTGCGGCACCCATTGGTCGTAAGTTCCGCTGTTCCACGCCGCGTGCGTGCCGGTCCAGCCGTGCGGCGTGTCCTCGAGGAACTGCAGACCCAGATGCGCGGCATCGGGACGGAAGGGCAGCACGTAGCCATCGGAATTGTTGGCGTCCGGCTGATGAAAGACGGTCTTGCCGGTGGGAAGCTTGACCGCTCGCGGGTCTCCGAAGCCGCGCACCCCGCGCAGCGTTCCAAAGTAGTGATCGAACGAGCGGTTCTCTTGCATCATGAAGACCACGTGCTCGACGTCATTGATGGTGCCGGTGCGGTTATTCGCTGGAAGCGCAAGAGCGCGGCTGATAGGTGCGGGAAAAGCAGCAGCAGCTGCCGCTGTAGACAACAGCTTTAAGAACTCACGACGGTCTTTGCTCATGCTGAGTTTCACCTCTCGGGATTGCCTTGGGCGGCAATCGCGTCCGGGAGCTTAGTGGGAGCTCATTGCGCGCGCGTGACTGTCCAGTTGCGATTCTGTAATTCGCTTTGGCGCGAGGTCGGCGGCCGCAATGGTTCGTGGCTTTTGCGGTGCCTCGCTCAGGCAATCGAACCTGGCATGAGCTGGCTGCCCGGAGTTGGGTCGTGGGGGGGAGTGACCAGGTCAGGTGTGGCTCGGGAAAGTGCCGCCTGTCGTGGTACGACTTCGGCCATGCTAAGCAGAAGGGCCTGAAGGGGATAGGGATTGAATGGCGAGTGTAGATGAGCGAGAAAACCGAGTTATACCCGCGAAGGGCTCGAAAAGACCCAATTGGGCCTAAAGAAAAGACAATTCGTTTGTAATCTGAGTCGCCCGGGTCTCGCGCATTCGACGTTTACCATGTTTTTTAAGGCAAGAGCTGCTGAATCAGGTACCCCGATGTGTTCGCGGTATTGTCGGTTTGGATCAGAAGAATTTGCGTACCGCTCACCTGGTAGAACGAAACGTTGAAGGTGGCGACCGACGGTGGAATGAATGGGTACCCGCCGGCCGGCGTTGGGATCGCCAAGCTACCCGTGAGGCGGCCGGGATTGGCGGCGTCTGCGGCGAAGGTCCCAGTGAAAGGCCCGGCGGAATTTGGAGAGTTGCTTTGATCATAGTCGGCTGCGCCATTGCTCAAGTGCCCGGAACCGTCGCCGGTTACCACGCCAACAAGATCCAGTTCATTCGTGGTTGCAGCGGCAACGCAATTCTGGAGGTTGAGACCTTGGTTTCCCACGATCGCAGCAGCGGTCGAGGAGACTTGAGGAAGTAATGCGCCGGTTCCGATGATGTTTGCATCCGTGTGCAGCAGCAACGCGCCGCCGCCGCTGCTCGAAGAGTTGGGATCAAGAAAATTGAGGGATGGATCGATCATGTAGGTGTTGAAAGTAGAACTTCCCGCTGCGTCCGTCAGAGTGAGCGTGCCCTCCAGGCCGCTCGTAAACGCAAAGGTGCCGCTAACAGCTTGGGCGACGCTCGGAGTCGTCGGTGGCGCTCCGCCCAGGTTTGCATCCGAGACCCCGCCGGTGATTTTGCTGATGCCGTCTGCGGTCAATTGTCCGGCCGCTACGGCTCGCCCGGTGGAACTCCAGCCGGAATGTTCGAAAACAAATTTCCCCGAAAGGGCTGCCGTTGCGGCGCCCTGCGCATAAGCGCTGCCCCCTGCTAAGTCCACGTTGTCATCCTCGAACAGGCGAAGCACTTTCGAAGAGACCATATAAAACGTAAAGGACCTGGTTGTCCCTGGGACCGGAACCACGGTGAATCTTCCGCGGCCGTTCGCGTCCGGCCCCGGCGGGACGATACTCCCAGTAAAAGGTTGGGAGGAAACCGTGCCGCCGATATTAGTGTCGAGCGTGCCGCCAGTCAGGTTCCCTTGACCATCAGCGCTGAAGACGCCGCCAAAAGCGACCTTGGCCGTCGGCGGGACCGCAGGGTCGACTCCTTCCACAGTGAAGGAATATCCTCCGGAGATCTGTGACGTGGCAAAATTTCCGGATTGCAAGTCTAAGGTTCCGCTCCCCGGGTCTCCGCCTGCTTCTATGATCACCGCATGCGAAGCGGAGGTAAGAACGAAGCTGAAGCTTAGAGTTTCCCCGTTCTGCGTATGAACCGTCATCTTGCCGTGTCCGCTCGAATCAACGGAATAGGATGAGACCGGGTCAACGGAGGTCGCGTGAATGGGATCCCCTTGATCCCGATAGCTTGTGGAAACAATGTCCTCGATCCCGCCCAGAATATTCCCGTTCCCATCGACATTCACGCTCCCGGCAAACGTGGTCGTTCCGCGGGCCGCCGCGTTTCCGGTAGGTGCCAAGATCAAAAAGGCATACTGGCCTTTCAGGGTGGCATTCGACCCGGTTCCGGAAATTTGGACCACGGCGTGGGCACTCTTGGACGAGTCCGTAACGGAAGTCGCGATGATGGTTACACTGCCACCGGTCGGCACCGTTGCCGGCGCGGTATACGTCGTCATGCTGCCGCTCGGTGTAGAGGTCGGACTGAAAGCACCGCAGGCGGCCGCGGGCGTGCAGCTCCAATTCACTCCGCCAGCGGCCGAGTCGTTTTGGACCGTGGCCGCCACGCTTGCCGTGCCGCCGGTCCCAAGCGTTGCCGGGGGCATAGTTGAAAGCGTAACGGAGATGGGCGGCGGCGGAGGGGGGCCTGATACCGTCGAACTTCCACCGCCGCATCCGGAAATGGTTGCCACCATGCCGATGGCTAGGAGCAAGTTCCTATTCACGGCTCCGTCCGAAAAGCGCAAATCCTGTGGGGAGGGTTCGACTAGCATAGCGAACCCGCGCTCATCAGATCAGCCCGAAATCATGGATGTCTCCGAAGAGTCAACGTCGGCCGGGCGTCACACGGAATGGCTCTGCGCTCGAAAGCCGGGCGACGCAGACGCAAGCAACACAAAGAGCGTGAAGCATCGCGCCTTCCGCATCGCTGCTTCTCCGTAGATCTGTTCAAACGAAC
>DATAIH010000125.1:0-120167 GCA_036262755.1 Candidatus Acidiferrum sp. | reverse complement strand
GGGCCTGCCGGAGGGCACCGCTTCGGCGCCCGTGGCGGGCTATCTGTACTTCCCGCTGACAAAGAAGAAGAACACGCCTCTTCAGTTAGACTGCGCGCTGAATGGGAGTAAAGTCGTTCTGACGCTGCCCTGAAAAGAGCTATCCACTCGCGATGCAGAGTATCTCCGCCGACGCCGCACGGTGCTTTCTGGAAATGAACGTATTTACCTAGTCAGCCGTTGACTTTCCGAACCTCGGATTCCATAATCCGCGGCGAGGTGCTTGTTGCCGGTCGCTCCCTTCTACATCCGCAGACGTTCCTTTTTTCTCGTCTTTTTCTCTCTGGCCTCGGCACTAGTTCCGCCAAGAAAACACCTTCCGCCGAGCTCTACATCGAAAGTTCCTTCGGAGGATGCTCATGAGCGTTGATATGACCAGGCTGAACTCTTTCATCGGCCAGTTTGTCAGTGACCTGGGGGCCGCCGTGCACACGGGCATGGTGGTCATTGGAGAAAAGCTCGGGTTGTACAAAGCCTTGTCGGCGCAACCGATGACGTCTCGAGAGCTTGCCGCCAAAACCAGTACGGATGAGCGCTACGTGCGTGAGTGGCTCGCATCACAGGCAGCCGGCGGCTACGTCAGCTACGACGACAAGACACAGAAATTCTTCCTTACGGAAGAGCAGGCCTTTACGCTGGCAAACGAGGACTCTCCCGCGTACCTGCCTGGTGCATTTCAGCTCGCCTTGGGCTCGCTTGCCGCGGTTCCCCGAATTGCGGAGTCGTTTCGCTCCGGTGCAGGCATGGGCTGGCACGAGCACGACGACGGCGTATTCCACGGTTGCGAGAAGTTCTTCCGGCCCGGCTATGCGGCCAACCTCGTCGCCTCGTGGATACCTTCGCTCGACGACGTCAAAGCGAAGCTTGAGGCTGGAGCGCGTGTCGCGGATGTAGGCTGTGGCAAAGGCGCCTCGACAATCCTCATGGCAAAAGCCTTCCCGAACTCGCGTTTCTTCGCATTCGATTACCATGCCAAATCCATCGAGGGCGCACGCGAAACGGCAATGCGCGAAGGCGTGGCCGGACGAGTTACTTTTGAAGTCGCCAAGGCCAAGGAGTATCCGGGAAAAGACTACGACTTCGTGGCGGTTTTCGATTGCCTCCATGACATGGGTGACCCCGTCGGAGCCGCGAAACATGTACGACAATCCCTGAAAGAAGATGGGACGTGGATGATCGTGGAGCCGTTTGCCAACGACAACTTGAAAGATAACCTGAACCCGGTAGGCAGAGTCTATTATTCCTTCTCCACGCTGTTGTGCACCCCATGCTCGCGCTCGCAGGAGGTCGGGTTGTGTCTTGGAGCGCAATCCGGGGAAAAAGGAATGCGCGATGTTGTCGCATCTGCCGGCTTCACTCGATTTCGCCGTGCCTCCGAAACCCCCTTCAACATTGTCTATGAAGCACGACCTTGAGTGATCCCCAGGACTCAAGCAGGATCGCCGCCCGGCGCGGACGTTTTGGTCCGATTTTGCCGACCGGAGACAACTTCTTCCGGTTCGAGCCCATCCCGCTCCCCCGGAGCCGGGTCGTCCGCCGCTATTCGTGGCGCAGTGCGACTACCGGGTCCACCTTGGTGGCACGCAGAGCGGGGATATAGCTTGCAACGAAGGCGACCCCGAGCAACAGCAACGAGACAACTCCCAGGGTCGGGAAATCAGTTGAGCCGATCCCATACAGAACGGAATGCATCGCGCGCAGCATCAAAAACGCCAGCGTAGCTCCGATGACCATGCCGATGAGCGACAACGTCATGCCTTGCCGCAGCACCATGGCGATGACATTCAGCGGACGCGCGCCGAGCGCCGTGCGGATCCCCAGTTCCTGCGTGCGCTGGCTCACCGAATACCCAATGACCCCGTAGACGCCCACGCTCGCCAGAATCAACCCAAGCAAACCGAATGCCCCAACCAACATCGCGCCAAGCCGCGCCGGCAGCAGCGGCTTGCCATAGCGCACGTGCGTGTCCATGGTCGTGACGTCATAGAGCGGCAGCGTGGAATCAAGTTGTTGCGTTTCTTCGCGCACGGCTCCGACCATTCCCTGCGGGTCGCCTTCGCTGTAAACCAGCAGCGTGGCCGAAGATTGATACTTTTGCGCCAGCGGAAAATAGATGAATGGCTGCGGCGACTCATACAAAAACATGTACTTCCCGGTGACGGTTATACCTACGATCTGGATTTTCGGACCACTGCGCTCCGTCTGAAACGTCTTTCCCACAGGATCTTGTCCAGGGAACATTTTCTTGGCGAAGGCTTCATTGACGATGGCGACCCGCGGCGCCGAGGCATTATCGAGCTTCGTGAATTCCCTGCCCCGCAACAGGCGCACACCGAGCGTCCGGAAGTATTCCGGCTGGACCGAATTGCAGAAGATGATTTCGCCTTTTGACTGGTCTACGGCGGCTTGCCCCTCCCCGTATACGTTGACCGTATTGGCGTCATAGCCCATCGGAATCAGCGCAGCGATCGAGGCATCGCGTACGCCAGGATGCGTTTTCACGCGATCCCGAAGCTGCTCGTAAAGTTGCTGCCCGCGCTCCTCGGTGTAGTTTTGCAGGCGCAGGTCCATCGAAGCCATCAAGGTGTGGTCCACACGGAAGCCCATATCCGTATGCGCGGAATTTTCGAAGCTGCGAACGAAAAAGCCGGCGCATGCCAGCAACAGCAGCGAAACCGCCACCTGGGCCACAACCAACGCGTTGCGAACGCGATTGTGACTCCCCGCGGAACTCCCGGACCGCCCGCCCTCCTTCAGCGTCTCGGTAAGATCGGCACGCGCCGTACGCAATGCCGGAATAAGTCCTGCCACGATACCAGTCAATAGCGCCACCAGAAAGCAGAACGCGAACATACGGTAGTCCATGCGCAGATCGAATAAACGCAGCGGAACATCCGAGGGAACGTGGATCGACATCAGCCCCAGAGCGGCCCAGCGCGCGATGACAACGCCGACAACGCCTCCAACCATCGAGAGCAGTACGCTTTCGGTGAGCAGCTGGCGTGTGATGCGCCAAGTGCTCGCGCCCATCGCCGTGCGCGTGGCGATCTCCTTGCGTCGGCCATTGGCGCGCGCCAGGATCAGATTCGCGACATTCGCGCAGGCAATCATCAGCACCAGGCCGACCAACGACATGAACACGGCCACTAACTTGGGCATGAACTCGGCAACCAGTCCGGGTTCCGGGCGAGCCTGCAACTCCGGATAGACTTGCAGCCCGAATCCCTTGTGAGATTCGGGAAATTCCTGCGCGAGGCGAGCGTCGAGGGGAGCGGCGGCGGCTTTGGCCTGCTGTGGCGTCACGCCTGGCTGCAATCGCGCCAGGATGCGGAAATCGCTCTCGTTGCGATCCTCCAGGAATTTATCGGCATCGTTGACCATCAGCGGAATCATGCTTGCCGGAAGGTAGAAATCAGGATCGATGAAGTAATACGTACCGTGAAAAGCCTTCGGAGCAACGCCAATGATCGTAAACGTGCGATTTTGCACCAGCACGGTTTTACCGATTACGCCGCGGGCGCCCCCGAACCGGCTCTGCCAAAACTTGTAGCTCAGAATCATCAGTGGATCTTTGCCCTTGACCCAGCCCTCATCGGGAGCGAAGAAGCGGCCCGCCGCGGGCGCGAGACCCAGCATCGAAAACATGTTGCCGCTGACGAACTCGGACCAGGCGCGCTCGGAGCGTCCGTCAACACCGAGATTCAGGGGACCAGGAATCATGGCGCTAGCGTCAGCAAAGACTTGCTTCAGATCGCGATAATCCAGGAAGTCTCGGTAGGAAAGATTGACGGGGAAGTCGATGCCGCTGATCTTCGACGCCAGCACGACCAATTCGTTTGGGTTTTTGGCCGGCAGCGGGCGCCACAGCATGCCGTCGAACACGCTGAAGATGGCTGTGTTCGCTCCGATGCCCAGGCCGAGCGCGAGCACGGCAATAAGCGTGAACCCGGGAGACTTCCCGAGCATGCGGAAGGCGTGCCACAGATCTTTGCGGAGCGTTTCCATCGGGACCACCCTTTCAGCAAGCCCGCGGTTCGGCACGCCTAACCGTTAGCCAAGCCCGAACCTTAGGCAGACGACCCCTGGACGGCCATTGCAGCGCGCGGGCGCTTATCCTGCTATACGCGACCGCGCCGCAAATTGTTTCCTGGGATTGCGCGGACAGGGAAACCGTGTAGATGTACGTGTGAGCACCTCGCCGCCCTCGCCCACATCGGTTTTTGGAGTCACGTTTCGCTGTACGCGTCGAAGCAAAGGCAAGCGAGACCTACTATCCCTGAGCCTTGATCTACGGTTTGGCAGGTCTCCAAAACTTTTCACGTCGCTTGCGCATGATGCAAGGGAGCTCTACGCCGCACAATTAGAATTCATTTCCTTAGCGTGCAGGACAGAATCTCTTGATTCTTGAGGTAAAGATTGCATAAGCCCATCATGTCTTTCGTGCAGGCATAGGCCCCGTTATCGCCACTACAATAGCCGTTGTACCTCAGCGCTTTGTCGACCTGCGGCGGCACAAACACACCGCAACTCGCCACGGAACCGGTTTTGAGCATGGCTTGACACAAGCCCAGCATGCCGCCTTTGATGGGACACAGGTATTTTCCTGCCTCGCCGGGGGAGCGAACACCGAGGAGCTCACACCCCCCGCCCTGAGTACCGCGACCGTCACGGGTCAGCGTCTTGTCGGCTACGTCCGCTTCCTTGGCCAGGTCGCTGACCTGCCCGGAGCTCGCGTTGTAGACTTCGGCGAAGTCAATTACACAGGTCGTATCGGCATGGCATCCGAAATCGGCCCCATGGGCTGGAAGATCAAGCGCAAGCTGCGGGAACCAAATCGGCCAGTTCCAGGTATTCGACCACACCGAGATATCCACCCAAACGTTTGGGTTAAGGCCCGGTGTTAAGGTAAACCCGAGGTTGTAGATGGGGTTTCCAATGCTGAAACGGCTCTCACTTCCTACGCTGCTCGGGCCAACGCCGAGCGACACCGTCTGTGGGTTTGAAGTCAGAATCGTCGGGTGTCTCAGGGTCTCGTCGTTCAAGGTGAGTTGCAGCTTGTTGGAGAAAAGAGTGACGTCCACACCAGGGGAAAGCCGCCCGCCAGCGACCCCATAGTTCAGCAAGCCGCCAAGCAGGTCAATGGTGTCAAAGAAGAACTGGCCCTCAGGACCGTGTGCCCCCGGAGCCGGCGGCAGGAAGCTGCCGCCCGCAAAGGGCGTCCCCCTCAACAGATCGGTAAAGTCGACGCCCGTCGGAAAATCGGGGTGTACGCTAAGACCCGGCAGATTGATGTCGAATCCGGCATCGGCGCCGACCTGGGCCACCAGTTCCTTGGCGTCGAACATCTGGTCGCCAGCAAGTCCGGCTTGCGAGAAATCGTTTATGTTGCCCTCAATCGGATTGAAACTCGCCGTCAACTTGGCCTCCGCCGAATTATTTGGGTGCACCAGGATGTGATACTTGAATTGGGTCTCGATCGGAAAGCGTAAGCCAAAGGCATAATTGAACCCGGCATGCAGGTCCATGCCGTAGGTGTCGGAGCAGCCGACGATGCACCAGTTGATAGTCACTTCAGCGCCCCAGTGCCACTCGTAATCATGGCTAACCGTGAATCCGGTAAGAAAGAAGTAGGGTCCCAACTCGACGTCCACGGCCTTATCGCCACCGGGAGCCTTGGAAAGGGCTAAGGGGCGGGCGGGAACGACCTTCAGGAGTTTCGGGAAATTCGATAAACCGGCGCCGTGCTCAGGGACGCCTTCGCTCAAGAGACGCTGGACAGCCTGCGCTTCTGCGGGGCTGGCGGAAATCGTAAGAGTGTGCTGGAGGTGCGCGTAGCTGGCCGACTGGACCTTCGGCACGAACATGGTCTCTTCAAATCGCTGGACCGATGCGTTGATGATCTCTTCTTTGAGCTGATCGTCGCTGAGGGTGGCCATGCGGGCGGTCTCGGCTTCGCCGACCTTGCTAACAATGTCCTGGCGCTGAGCGGGATTGCTGAGCGCTTTCCGCAAATCAGCAATACCCTTGTTCGCGTTGGCATCGGCGAGCGCACTATTCCGCTGGAAAGCGAAGATTGCCTCCTGGCGTTTCTGTTCATTGGCGACGTAACGCGGAGCGCCGGGCTTGCTGAATTCGGCGAGGCGTTCGCTGCTTGACGCGCGTCGAAAGCACGCAATCCCGGCTCCCACCAGTTGCGCCTCGGCATCGGCGTCCGCGCACTTTCCCGGAAGAACGCGGTAGCTCAGAACATGGTGCATTATCAATCCCTGCTCGACTTCACTGATCTCGGAAGCCTCCTCCAGGACTTGCACATGCTGCGGCATCGCACGCAACCGTGGCGCGATATTGAAGAGTGCTTTAGGGTTGTTGAGCATTGGCCGGAAATCAAGTCGCGCTTCGCCTAACGCTACTTGCGGGCTGTTACGCAGCCCGGAAATCTCATACTTGCGTACGACGTGCAAACGCTTCATGGTGTCCTCGTGTGTTCCGCCCCGGAGGATGACGGAGTTGGGAAGCAAGCTTTGGCCCGTCGGTCGCGGTTGTGTCTCTTGGGCGCGTGGCAGTGTTGGTGTCGTTGTTGCCGCTGACGGAGCGGGTCGAGCCGTTTGTAACGGGCCGGCGACGAAGATTCTGGCTGCATCAATCTCCATGCTTTGGCCGTTGCGCCGGACGGGGCCGAAAACCGAGACGCTCGCGCCACGCGTGACAGCGTTAAGGGAGGCAGGCTGACCACCCTGGCAGACGGTGACGGAGTTGTTGTAGTGCACGAGGACGGACTGATCGCCGTAGGTAACCTGCATGGAACTGCCGTCGGGAGGAGTGGAGATTTGTCCCGTGAACTTTCCCTCCCCCTTGGCCGCGTTGAGGGCGGCGCAGGCGGATTGAGCCGGCGTTCGAACGGCGGTGCCGGCAAACAGGGGCGTCAGAAACAACGACGCCAGCAACGCTGCGGGGACTTTTCTCATGATGCTCTCCTATTGGTTCACCGTGATTGGATTAGCGAAACGTTGCGTGGCAGGAAAGGTGTGCCCTTTCAGGTGAACTTTCGCGCGGACAGCTAGGGCGAAGTACCCTGTGGGGCCTGAGCCGATCGAAACGGTGACGAGCACGAGAATCGCCACTACCGCGAAGAAGCCGCTGTTGTAGCGACGACCCTGAAGGCGTCGAGCCGAAACGGGATACCGAGATTGCGTAGCCACAGTTGCCATGACGTCTCCGTCAAATGAGCGCCATGGATTTTACCCAAACCTCCTCGGCGCGGTAGCGATCTGGCGATGGCCGTTTCCAAAAACCCAACGGCAAATTGCGCGTGCCCGCCGACGGTAGGGCCGGCTCTATGCAAACTCAAGGGTGGGAAGGAGCGTTGTTGAGGTGGGCCGAGGACTCAATCGACAGAGCAGCTGACGACACCACGTGCCGATCAGCTGGTTAGCGGAAGGAGACAAGGAGTTGAGCTTGTTTTCGGAGGACCGTGAGCGGGACCGACTGTGCGGGCGGCATCGAGGCGCGAGGTTTATCTGCTAAAATCATGGCCAGTCCACAGATCTCAACCGAGCGTGCCGAGATACTCTTTGGAAGGCGCATCGAGAGGCCACCGTGCCATTGGAAATAACACAGCGTGAAACGAACGGCATCTACCTTTTGGCACTCAAAGGGCGTCTTGTGCTGGGAGACGAGAGCAATGGCTTTCGTACAACCATTGACAATCTACTCGCGACGGGCGCGACGCGCATTGTCGTTAACCTTGAGCGCGTCAATTATGTTGATAGTGCAGGCCTGGGCGCACTGATCGAAGCGCATCGAAAGACGAAAGACAAAGGCGCACGGCTCAAGCTTTCCAATCTCGGCCCGAGCTTCAGGCAAGCCTTAGAAATTGCCAAGCTGCTGACAATATTTGAAACGTGTCCGACCGAAGCCGCCGCTATTGCCGGTTTCTGACGCCTGACAACACCTGCTTCGCCTCGAAGCCGGTACGAAGTTGTGTGGAGGCTTGTACTCTCCCTGCGTTTTCGTGCGAAAATTGATCGAACCAGCGCCTTGTTCAAGGCACGGGCGATTCCCCCGACCTACGGTCGACCGCTCGCGTCAACCGCGCCTGTGGGGTGTGCATGAGAGATGACTGGAAGAGATTCGAGGGCCACGTTCTCAATGACAAGTTTCCGCTTCAAAAGTTTCTGGGCAGTACGAGCTATAGTGCGGTCTTCCTAACGCAATCGCCCCCGCCGCAGCCGAAGACTATCGCCGTCAAATTCATAAGTCCTCGCGCGAAGACAGATCTCCAGACCTCTCTTTTGCACAGCGCTTCGAAGCTTCGTCATCCCAGTCTCGTTCGGCTGCTGCCCGGCGGCCGCTGCCAGCTTGCGGGCATGGATTTGGTTTTCACGCTCATGGAATACGCGGAGGAAGACCTCGGACAGGTTCTCCCCTACCGTCCACTCAGCGGAAAAGAAGCCCGCGAAATACTCGGACCGCTCCTCGAGGCGCTTGGCTTTATCCACAGCAACGGCTTTGCCCACACTCACATCAAACCTTCGAACATCATGGCCATCGACGGTCAACTCAAACTCTCAAGCGACACGGTTCTGCGCCTTGGAGAGCCGCGCCCTGACTACCGGCCGGTTGATGCTTACGACGCGCCCGAAGCAGCCACCGCACGGGCTGCCGGTGCGAGCGACGTTTGGTCTCTGGGTGTGACGTTGGTCGAAGTACTTACGCAACAGACTCCCGTTTCATCCCCGGAGAGTCAAACCGAGCCGTGGGTTCCATCCACTATCCCGCAGCCCTTCCTCGACATCGCGCGACACTGCCTGCGTCGAGATCCTGGGCTGCGCTGGACCACAGCTCAAATCGCGGATTGCCTAACCGCACCCCCTTCCAAGTTGCCGCCCCAGCCGCAGAAGTCGTCGCCACTGAAGAGAAAATAGTGCTCGCGAAGGAGATGGGTAGACAGCAATGAGCGCCCGCTAAGAACCACTGGTGCGGCGGGCGCCTCAAGATCTTCAAGAGGCGTCTTCTGTGGCCCATCCGCTGTTTCGAGGTTAACTAGCAAGCTGCAGCAGGTCCTGGCTCACGGTCGTGGGCATTATGGGTAATCATGGGTATGCCGGGTTGCCAAACTGCCACCATGGAGCCTAGGATCTCCTTCGTCTATGAGCCCAGAACTGCAACGCGCCCTCAATCGACACACGCAATGGTTCGGTTCCTATAAGGCATCCGGCCAACTGAAGAAACTGCTGGTGTGGCTGGTTGTGACTGACGGACAGATTGAATTCCTCACTCCGGGGAATTCTTACAAAGTGAAGAGAATACGAAGGAATCCACATGTCATCTGTTATGTGGGGAGCGAGAACGGTCCCGCGATTTCTGGAACGGCCAACGTTATTACAGACCGAAGCGAAGTGGCGCGGGTGTACCGAAAATACTGGAAGGCCCACCCGGTCCGCATGGCGATTTTGATCGGACTTCGAATTTGGATCGAGATGCTGCTGAACAAGCGAGTGGTCGTTCGAGTCCAGCCTGACGATCCGAATCCCCTGGCGGGGCTCAGCGATCCTGCTGTCTGAAGGAGACCGTCGAGGCCATACCATTGATAATCGCGACGAGCAGAGCCGGCTGAGCTGCCTCGCACTCAGCAGCATCGAGATTCCCGAACGGAGGACTTAGAACCACCGATGAGTGTGACGTAACCTGACTGACGATTTCACCTTCGAACTACCGCTCCAGCACGGTTCCGTCCTTGCCTAGCAGCTAGTGGCCGCCGAAGTTGGTTCTGGGAGCGAACTTGTACGATTTGCTGACCGGGGAATTCCTTCCGTTTATCGAATGTCTCGGAACTTTCGGACTTCGCGGAAACAAATGAACCACGCGCGGTGTCCAACCTGGGGATGCGGGGGGATGCCGGTGTGTTTTCTTCTTGCGTTCATTTGTGTTCTCGTTCCTTCGGGAAACAGGGAGCCCGCCCAAGCTGCGCCCCAACTCACGTACGGCACTTACTTGGGAGGGCGAAACAAAGACTTCGCCAACGCGATTGCCGTGGACAACCTCGGCGCTGCGTATGTCGCAGGTCAGACCTCGTCCCCCGACTTTCCTGTCACCCAAGGCGCCCTCATGGTGACCTCGCGAGTCAACAATGATGATTGGATAGGGTTCGTGACCAAGATCGGCGAGAAGGGAGACCGCTTTTCCTACTCGACTCTTCTTGGAGGTAGTTATCGTTCCAGCGCGAATGCCATCACCGTCGATTCCTCGGGAAGGGCCTTCGTTGCCGGGTCGACCTGTTCATTGAATTTTCCAACCACTCCGTCGGCCATCTTTCGCAAGGCACCTGGAAGCAACCAGCCGGATTCATGCGATGGTTTTGTTGCGGTGCTGGATCCCGCGGGCACACGGTTGGACTATGGAACCTATCTTGGGGGCCACGGGGAAGATGCTGCATTCGCAGTCGCTCTGGGCCACAGCAAGGACACGGTCTACGTAGGTGGATACACTTCTTCCGCTGACTTCCCGGTCACAGCCTTGGCAGCCCAACCACAATTACGAGGCTTAAGGAATGGCTTTCTGTCGGCGATTAACGTGCAGTCCGGCAAGCTCCTCTACAGCACCTACCTCGGCGGAAACCTAACCGACAGTGTGACCGCGCTTGCCGTGGCGCCGGACGGTGCGGTCTACGTCGCAGGCATCACGCAGTCCTTCGAGTGGCCGAAGGTTCTTTGGAGCCGCTTTGGCAAGGGTGGCGCCAGCGATGGCTTCATTCTCCGGCTCGACCCGGCAGGGGATTTGCCCCTTAAGGGTATTCGCATCGGTGGATCAGGAAATGAGAACTTGGCCGCCATCGCTCTTGACTCGCGAGGGGACATCTATGCTGTGGGCTCGACAGATTCACAAGATTTTCCATTAACAGGCGCAAACCCTAGCGCGACAGGCAGTGCCTTCATTTTGAAAGTTGACGGACGGAAATTCGCCGCGGGACGCCCAACTGTGGTGTGGTCAAGGCGGATCGGGGGTCACGGCGATGATGCCCTGCTCTCTGTCTCGGCAGGAAAGCCTGGTTCCGTTTTCGTTGCGGGCAGAAGCAGTTCTAACGATTTTCCGACAACCCGGGGAGCCTTTTACCGCGAGCTGTCGGCGCAGAATGACTCGATCCTGGCTCGTTTTCGTTCTTTCGATGGCCAACTACAATTCGCCACGTTCCTCGGCGGGACGCGGGTCAAGACAGCGGACTGGCACAACGATGCAGCTACCGGCCTGGTTGCCGATGCCTCCGGAAATGTCTATGTCTCGGGCTATACGATCGATGACCGGCTACCTGTGACCCCGAGCGCGCCACAAGTTCGGCGAAAAGGCAACACGGAACCCTTTGCCCTTCGAGTGAGATTTGCGGTCTCGAAGTAGACGCAATGACTAGCCTCTACGAATTGGAAGCGCAGCTGCACTTGATGCGGGGAAGCCGTGCAAGTGGATCCCGGTAGGAACGTTTTGCGATTTTGGAGAAACTGATCGGTCAGGCTCAGAGATCCCACCGTCGTTCCCATCGGTAGGAGCGTCGAACGCGCACGCGTCTCCCGCCTACAACTCGGATGGTGCTTCTCCGGGCGGCTAGCTCTTTGGAGTGGGCTGCAAGAGCGGCGGCATAGGATCGGGATGATCACGCAGGTACTGCTCCATCGGCTCGTCGCGCATCACGACCCGGAACCCTCGGCGCGTATTCACATCGATGGTCTTTTGCACATCCATTTCGTCGAAGCCAATGACGTGCTCGACGAATTTCGCGCCGCCCTCCTCGACCGCGATGAAATGGACTTGGCCGTTCACGAACCAGTAGTCGGCCACGGTATATACCGTACCGTCTTTCAGATAGAGCCACACTTGCTCGCGTTCTCCCGGGCCGTACAGGTACACAGGAACCGGGTACGGTTGCAGCGTGACATAATTTTCAGAGCCATACTCGGTGAGCGGCAAAGCGTTGCAATAGAATCCCCACCCCCAGCAAAGATTCCAGTTCGGCCACCAAAAGGCATTGCATCCGAAGCCCACTCCAAACCTGAAGCACGGTGCGCCAAAGAAAAGACCGCGGCGAGAAACAAAAGCATTGATTGGACGCGGCCGAAAATGGAAACGCGCATCCACTCCCATCGGACGCGGAGCCGCAATAAGCGGAGGCCGCGGAATCGTTGGATGTGGAACCGGCGGAACAAAAACAGGCGGCGCTGTGCGCGCCCCACCGCCGGCGTGCCCGCCACCAGGGTGGCCGCCACGGTACTGTGCCGTTGCAATGGGAGTTTGAAGCCAGAGGCAAGCGAGTGCGCAGGTGCCAACAACCAGAATTTTCGGCTGCATCGAACCGCGAAGAAAGCGCGCCATAGAAATGCCTTCCTTGCAACCTTCAGGTTTGGCTGCGAGGCCGCGCGACGTTGTTTGATAGAAGCTTAATACCTTTAGGCCCCGATTGCATCACCAAATTGCGTCAGAGAAAGGCATGACGTGTCGTCGACCGCGCTACCGCCTCTTTACCTCCGGTACTACCGGCCGGGCCACCGACGCGACGTCCGGATCGTAATGCTCATACACACGAGACTGGAACGTTCGGACCCGAACCGGGTACTTCCAAAGTCCGCAGCCCCGATTCAAGCACCGTGCTTGATGAGCTCGCGCCGGATGCCGCCGTTTCAGTGAGCTGGCGACCGGGCAACCGGCAGAGAAACCGTTGCAGGATATCGCGCAGTTGCGGCCAGTGGCCGTTTTCGTCAGATTTTCGGCTTGTGAAGCTTGCGACGAAGGTCGGGCCAGAATTCCTTGGCCACATTGCAGACCGCATTCAACATGATGTCCGTGCCCCAGACGCTGAGCGTGCTGCCTAAGGTGCGCTGGTTCGGCGGATGGTAGGCGTTGGAGAGTCCGGCTGCTACCGCGTTGCCCGCAATTTCGGAAGAATTGAATTGAAGGTCGCCATTATCGGCGCGAGTGACAAGGATGCGGCTCACGGAAAACATCGCGCGGTGCCAAATGCCGCCGCTGCCGAGCTGGAAATAGCGGGGGTCCTGATGCAGGAGCGTCGGGAACACCGAGGTCGTCATCAATGTGCTGATTCCGGTGTCGGCGTAGAACGTGCCATAGCGCTTTGCGTATCCGCCGAGGCCCTGCCCATACGACGGATTGCTGTTCCGTGCCTGGCCCATCAAGGCGATCATCCCGATGAAAGAAATGGTGATGGGATCGGACATCGTTTTCGCGGAGAGTTTGAACTTTATCTTTGCGTCGAGGGGCTCGAAGCGGTCCCGGTTTTCGACGGTCAAGTGCGACAAAACAAAAAAGAGGCGATTATTCTTCGCCGCCGGGGTTGGCGCAATCCGGGGCCTGACCTTCGGGCTAGCTTGCGCCTCCCCAGGCGCCACCCTCGGCGCAGGAGGTCTCGCAGGCGGTTGTTCCTGCGCTTGCATTGGAATCGCACACAAAAGCAGCGCCGGGGCGGAGGCCCGGAAAAGTTTTCCCGCGGAAGCTAATAGGAAATGGATTGGCGCCGTTTTCGCCACGACGTGATGATGCTGATGGTTTTCATTCCCCAATACTGTTCCAAGGTTCAGCTGTTCCCGGGTGCAACTTGTACTGAAGTCCGACAGAGGGGCAAACCGGATGTGGCCACTAGTACGAAGACGGACGGTTTGCCTGACGGGCCTTTGTCAAAAGGCAAAGGCTCTTCTAGAGGGTTCAAAGCGCTACTGTTTCGCTTTGCTCGGAGTTTTCAGGCCGCGCTCTTCGAGCAAGGGCGCAACTTCTGCATCACGACCTCGGAAAGCGCGGTACATCGCCGCAGAATCTTGTGTGCCCGCGTGTGCCAGTATCATGTCGCGGAATCGCTGGCCGTTCGTGCGCGTCATACCCCCGTGTTCCTTGAACCAGGCGAAGGCATCGTCGTCGATCACTTCACTCCAGAGGTACGCGTAATATCCAGCCGAGTAACCACCACCCCAAATATGCGAAAAGTAGGCTGTGTGATAGCGCGGCGGTATTTCTGCCGTATAGACGTGGAACCGCTTCAGCGCTTCAGGCTCAAACGTTTCGGCGTTTTGTAATGGTGAGTCCGGGGAGATCGTGTGCCACGCCATATCGAGCAAGGCTGCTTCGAGGTACTCCGTCTGGGCAAATCCCTGATTGAACGTCCGTGACTTCTTGATCTTGTCTACCAATTCGTCGGGCATGGCCTGGCCCGTCTTGTAATTCTTCGCATAGTTGGCAAACACCGCGGGCTCAAGGGCCCAGTGCTCGTTGAATTGGGACGGAACCTCCACGAAGTCTCTGGGCATCCGGCTCGTCGGGTACCGCACGTCGGACATCATGCTCTGCAGGGCGTGGCCGAATTCGTGGAACATTGTCGTTACTTCCGTAAAACTCAGGAGCATGGGCTGCCCGGGCGCGGGCTTGACAAAATTTTCGGTGTTGGTGACGACGGGTTTCGTTCCCAGGAGACGGCTTTGCCTTACGAAGCCGCTTGTCCACGCGCCGCCCTGCTTGTTTGGGCGAGCGAACAAGTCAATATAAAAGAGCGCCAGTGAGGAACCGTCGGCGTCAAAAACCTCAAAGACACGCACGTCCGGCTGATACACGGGGATATCCTTGCGTTCTTTGAAGGTCAGCCCGTATAACTGGTGGGCCGCATAGAAAACGCCGTCGCGCAGAACGCGATCGAGTTCAAAGTACGGCCGGACCGCGGACTCGTCGAGGTCATATTCTGCTTTGCGAACCCGCTCGGCGTAATACTGCCAGTCCCAAGGCTCGAGCTCGAAGGCATCCTTCTCTTTATCGACGAGCTCTTGCATTCGGGCCGCTTCTCCGCGGGCCTTGCTGGTCGCTGCCGTGGCGATGTCCGTCATCAGTTTGACAGCGTTCTCCGGCGTCTTGGCCATCTGGTCGTCCAACACGTAAGCTGCAAAAGTCGGGTAGCCCAGCAGCTTGGCGCGTTGGGCGCGGAGCTGGGCAAGCCGCTCGACAATTGCTGTGGTATCGTTCTCGCCTCCGCGGTTCCCTCGTTTGCTGGAAGCTTCGAACAGGCGCTTACGAACAACGCGGTTCTTCAGATAGGTCTCGGCCGGCTGCTGCGTGGTGTTCTGCAGCGTAATCACCCACTTGTCCGTTTGTCCGAGTTTGGTTGCCGCTTCGGCCGCGGCGGCAATATCCGCTTCGGGCAATCCCTCTAGCTCTGCCGGATCAGAAATCACCAGGGCGCACGCATTGGTATCCGCCAGCACCTTGTTCCTAAACTGGTCCGACAGTTGGGCCTGCTCTTTGTTCAGTGCGCGCATGGTGCTTTTATCGGCGTCAGAGAGAAGCGCTCCAGCGCGCACGAAATCGAGGTAGTAGCGCTCCACCAGGTACTCTGCGTCGGGCGCCAGTTTCAGGGTGGTTCGCTGATCGTAAATGGCTTTCACTCGAGCAAAGAGCTTCGGGTTGAGATAGATTGCGTCGCGATGCGCGGCCAGCCTGGGCGCTTCCTCGCTCTGCACCTTTTGGATGGTCGGGTTGGTATTGGACGAAGCCATGCCGGAAAAGACCGCTTGCACGCGCCTCAGCATTTCGCCGCTGCGCTCAAAGGCCTCGAGCGTGTTGGCAAAGGTTGGCGCATCGGGATTGTTCGCAATCAAATTCACGTCGGCCAGTTCGCGCCTCATCCCTTCCTCAATCGCGGGCTGGTAGTCGGCGTCCTTAATCTTGTCGAATGGCGGCGCCTGAAACGGAAGCGGGCTTGGTCGTGCGAACGGATTTGTTTCGTCGAACGCAGGCGTTTGCATAGTTTGTGCCGTCCGAGCGACGGCTTGCGGATCAGCTTGTGCCTCGGTGTCGAGCCCGGCCGCCGGACGAAAGAGCACGGCGAGGGAAACTAAGGCACCCGATGCGATTCCAAGTGAGTGTTTCATGGCTACATCCCATACCCGACTCAGGTTGAGCAGCCATAGGGTATCTATTGGGATGCGAGAATAGCAAGGCAATCTGCGAAGGTGCTAGGGCCGTCTGATCTCTGTGACCAACGGCCAATACGCTGCGCCGGAAATAATCGCGTAGGTGCTGGTTACGCATTAACCCATATCGGAATGAAGCAGCGCCCTACTTCTTGCCGACAAGCTTAAACTGCGCCGTGTCGGGATTTGCGGGCTGTTCCACGAACACGCGAGTCTCCACGGTTTCGTAAAGCTCTTCGGGCCTAAGCGGAACAACCCCAGGCGTGGCGCTTGGCAGATGGCGGAGTATCGAGGCGAACGCGGCTTCGCGTCCAACGAATGCGTTGACGTTCTTGTACTCTGTCAGCAACACGATAGAGTTTGGGTCGCCGGCCTTGGATGCCCCGGTAAGATCCACGAACACCAGTCCCACTTCAGAGAACCGTTGGTAATTCAGGACCACACCTTGGCGCTTAGCTTCCTCGCGGACGCGCATCCAGTGGTCGTCCAGATAGCCGAGGGCCAATGCCTTCTTGCCGGGATGTGCCTCAAGGAACTCCATCGCCCAGACCGGTTTTTCCGTAGGCTCCTGGCTTTGCGCATCTCCTTTGACCATAAAACAAAGTGAGCAGAGAACGAGACCCGAGAATTTCAGCGCTTGCATAGGCTTTACCTCCTGTCTGTTCAGGCTTCCTGCCCCATGGAAAAGGCATGGTAACACCGTCCCGCAACCGTACGGACCATCGAGTACCCGCCACCTCGACAGCGTTTTACGCCCAATTCAAGCAGCGATCCGTTCCCGCGCCCTTCGCACTTCCTGCTTCCCGAAAAATAGTTCCAGTCTTTGCTTTGGTCCTCGAGCGCCCTCTTTTTGGATTACACTCGACACGCCTGCCTTGAGGAGGGACCATGCCGCCGTTCTTCCGCGCACTTCGATTTCTCCCGGTTTTCCTGCTTATGGTCAGTCTCACTTTGCTTGCGCAGGACATGCCCGTTCGCGTGGAAGCGATACGTCTGCTGGAACGCGCCAACGCCGTGAGCCGTCCGGCGCGCACCATGCCGAACTACCGCCTGGAAGTGACCTTTCGCGCCTATCGTCTGGATGGAACCACCCAAGATGGCACATATAGCGTCATCTATTCGGGAGACAAGGAATGGTATGAGATCGCTTTTGGCAATTACCACGCGATCAGTCTTCATTTTCCAGACAAAATCGTGCAAAACGCCTACCAGCCGCCGCCACCGGAAACCTTGGAAGTCGACAACCTGGTCCCGGTCCTGCTCGGGCGATTCGATAAGTCCGATACCATTCACTCCATCACGCCGGCAACACTGTTTGGCCGCAGCGCCCAATGCATCCAATTCGAGACCGTGAACGGCAGAACTCGCGAGTCCAACGAAATCTGCGTCGACGAGGAACTTGGCACGCTCCTCCGCAGAAACGTCGGAGAAGACCTCGTCGAGAATACCGACTATTCTCCGTTCGAGGGCGTGTTGCTGCCCGCGCACATCCGGCACTCCATCAACGGCAAGCTACGCATGGAGATCGAACAGAAATTCAGCGTCATCGATGGCGCAATCGACTGGGCGGCGATGACCCCGCCGAATCCGGTCACCCTTCGGGCCTGCCAGCAATACCGGCGCCCCATCATTCAGTCCGCACCACAGCCGGTTGGAGCAGGGCCCGGACCCTGGTATGACGTTCAGGTGCACGGGGTGATCGGCGAGGACGGACATGTGCGTGAAGCATCGGTACTGGCGGGCGGAAGGGACGATCTAGAGAACCAGGCGGTTCAAATCGTCTCCCGATGGGTTTTCTCTCCCGGCGTGTGTAACGGAAAGCCTATCCCTGTGAGCGCTAATCTTGTTGTTCATTTTCCGCCGCCATAGACCATTATCTTGTGCGCGCAAACCCGGTGCTGCCCCCCAGGAAGCCCGGCCAACTCACGGGGCACGCCAATCGCGTGGGTTCACACCTCGCCTAGAAGTCGCCAAGTTCGCTGGCGCCAAAGAAACAGCCAAACCGCAAAATAAGCGAATCCCCCGAGGACCTGGTCTGCCAGCGTCCAGGACACGCCGCGACAATAGAGAACTTGCGCAATTTCCAGCCGGACCAGGTTCACCGCGAAAAAAATGACCGCGACGGCCAGGAGCCGTGCGCCATTTCGACAGAGGGATTTTCTGACGTCCCATAGAAGGGGGATCGACCCCATGAAGACATCGACAAAAGTGCAGGCGATCACCACGCGGAAGAGCTGCCCTTGAATACGAATGGTATCAAACGACACGCGCGCGGTGGCCATGCCAAGGGATGACGAAATACGCAGGATGGCTGCTGAAGTTACAAACCGCAGCCATTGCCACGGGAAGCAGTACGTCAGGAGAACAAACAGGGCGACCAGGCTCGAGCGAAACAGGAATTCTCGGCTCGGCCGAGGCAGCCGAATGTCCGCCAGGTCAAGCTCCGCGCGTAATAAGGGTCGAGAGCTCATCGTAGAGCATCTCTCTTCGCGAGCCACAGGAGCCGCACACTCCAAAGCGCCAGCAGAGCCACAAAAGTAAGGAAGGCAATTCGCCCGCCGCCCATGAGGATCCAGCGGACATGGGACACTGACACGGTCGAAGACTGTGCCCCGTTGTCCGGTGGCCGTCCATGCTCATCCACCGCGTTGACTGTAACCGTAAATGTGTCCTCCGCGGTGGAGGCGCTTGCCGAGACCGTCAACATCGAGGTGGCGGCGCCGCCGGTAACGGTCGCCGAAGCGGGGTTCGAACAGGATGGTGCGGGATGGGTCGCTCCAGAGACGGTACAGGTAAAGTCCACCTTGCCGGTAAAGCCGTTAAATGGAACGACGGTGATGGTGGAAGTCGCCACGTCCTTATCAATATAACCAGGCGTCAGGGGAGACAGGGTTATGTTATAGCTGGGAGTCGGCGAGCCCTGGCATTCGCAGGAAAGGGCATCCGCACGCAAACCCTCGGTCGTGCACGTGCCCAGTTTTCCGATACCCACCGTCGGTGGGCTGCAGCGAGCCCCCGGCTTGTTGCAAACGTGTCCCTGTAGAAGTGGCTTCGAGGAACACGACTGTCCAAGAGTTGTTGGCGAGGAAACCGCCAAAACGGCGGCAAGGGCGAGGAATGCAAGCTGGGGGCCGGTAGGTGTTCGCTTCATCGAGACTCCTCGCGGATTTTATGGATGCACCCTGAAGACCATGCGAGACTTTATACTACTGCTTTTACGCGTCAATGGCGGAGAGTTCTGGCTTGATGCTGTTGCCTTCCATACCAATTATTCCGATCGATTCAGTAACAATAGAGCGTCAAAGCGTATGAAGTACCCTCATTGCTACGGTTTCCTGGTCATACGGTCTTGAGAGAGCATGCGTTTCCTTATGGTCCAAGCTAACCAAAAGACGAAGGAAATCAAGATGAGACTCGATAGGAAGCGGTGGGTGAGAAGCCAGTCGAGACACGCCCAACCGAGATGCGCGGCAATATCCAACGGACTTCTTCGAGGTAGGCGCGGTTCGCGGTCAAATAATATCGCTTGGAGATTCTGCTCGAGATTTTCAGTAGACCCGTATCCATTTCGGAGGACGATGATGACATCGTCCTGCTCGGGATAGCGTAAAATCCAAGCGAAAAAGTTGCCAGGCATGTCACCGCGCATTTCCGCGATCACGCTGCCTTCGCCGGGCTGGCCCACGGCAATTCTTTTTACAAACCACCCATAGCCCCATTCGCCGAGTCCGGGAGTGAAGATTTTCTTGCGGAGCTCTTCAGAAAACAGCTGGTTATGCGTGAGAGCCTGATTCCAACGGTACAGGTCTTCGACGCTTGAATACATCGACCCGGCGGCAAAAATGTGGCTGCGATCAATATACGGGCCGAGCGCATACCGAGGCCCAGCTCGGCGCCGGTATCCTACAGCACCACCGAGACGCACCAAGTTGTTATTGTCCATCCCGGTGGCGTTCATCCCCAGTGGTCGAAGAAGCTGCGATTCGAGAACTTCATCGAACGACTTTGCGGTAATTTGCTCGAGGATAAGGCCCAAAAGAATGTAACCGCAGTTGCTGTAATTCCATCGTGCGCCCGGCTCCGACACGAGTGCCGGCTGACATACGCTCTGGGCGAACGTTTTCGGCTCGGCGTGCCGGGCAGCTGCCTCCCCGTCGCCGAATTCCGGAGCGCCATAATCCGGAGGCAGGCCAGAAGTGTGGCGCAGAAGTTGCTCGACGGTAATGCGCGACCCCGTGTCTTTTCGATACCACGGCAGAACCTCGGAAACCGTAGCGTCCAGACGCAGGTTGCCAATGGCAACCTGCATCAACACCAGTGCGGCCGTAAATTGTTTGGAGAGGGAGGCGATCCCGAATTTCGTTTCAGGCGTGTTCGGAGTGTGCGTTTGTATGTCCGCGTAGCCTACACCCCTCTCGTAAAGCACCTTGCCGTGCTCGGCGACCAATAGCGAGCCATTGAAATAACCACACTGTTGATACCGGGAAACGATTTGGTCGATTTTGGAAGCTTTCGTGGTCGACGGATCCTGCGGGAAGATAAAAAAACAGCTGAGAATCGCAAAGACGAAGGAACAAGTCCGTAGCTGATTCATGATCGCGAGGATATGTGACTTTCTGAGGACGACGCAACGGCGATCTGCCTCCCTATACGGCATCGCGCGAGGCGCACCGCGCAAAAGGAGACCATTGGCCGCGTATGCGGATGCCTACGAATTGGCCAACTCCCCAACGATCCCTGATGGAACAATTAGAGACCCTCTTTCGTTTACCGTAAGGGGCTCTGGGTTGCCTTCTGTCAGGTTCGGCCCCGGCGAAATGGGAGGAATCGTGGAATCGCTGTGGCAAGATGTGAAGTACGGGTTGCGAATGCTACGGAGGGCGCCTGCGTTCGCGGCAATCGCGGTTCTGACCCTCGCCCTGGGCATCGGCGCCAACACCGCTATCTTCAGCATTGCCGACGCCTTCATGTTCCGGCCCTGGCCCGTGAAGGACGCCGAGCGCCTTACCGTAGTCGCCGTGAGCAATAAGAATGGCGACCCCAACCCGCTTTCTTATCCCGACTATCTGGACTACAAGCAACAAAACAATGTGTTTACGGAGATGACCGGGTTCGACTTGGACCTGACAGGCTTGGGTTGGCGCGGCCACTCCGACCGCATCGTGATGTGCTATGTCCCGAGCAATTTCTTCTCGATGCTCGGTCTTCACGCTGCGGCAGGGCGCCTGATCCAGCCCGGCGAGGGAGACGCGCTGCGGTCCGCTCCGGTAGTGGTGCTGGGATACAGCTACTGGCAGCATCGCTTTGCTGGCGATCCCAACGTCATCGGTCAGAGCGTCAGCGTCGACGGACAGGCCATGACCGTGATCGGCGTTGTTGAGAAAGAGTTCACCGGGCCCTACTCCATTGTGGACATGGACGCCTACTCCGCCATCGGCATGTACGGCGCCGGCTCCAACAGCACGAACTTCTTCACCGATCGCGCAGATCACAATTTTCGCACGCTGGCCACGCTGAAACACGGCGTGACCTCGAGGCAGGCAACCGCAGCGCTCGGGGTCATTTCCAAACGGCTCGCCCAGCAGTATCCGCAATCCGATCAGGATCAAGTCGCCCGCGCCGTCCCGGAAAGGTTGGCCCGTCCGGAGCCTTCGGTGGCTGATTCCATCGTCGTAGTGGCCACCGTTTTCATGCTGCTGGTCGGACTCGTGCTCTTGGTTGCATGCATCAACGTGGCGAACTTGCTGCTTGTGAAAGCCGCCGCGCGACAGAAGGAGATCGCCATTCGTGCCGCCATGGGCGCGCGTGGTATCCGCCTGATTCGCCAGCTTCTGACCGAAAGTGTTCTGCTGGCGATTGCGGGTGGCGCCGCGGGTGCGCTGATGGGCATGTGGGTATGCCGCGCCATGGACCGCTTGCGCCCGGTTGGCGATTTTCCGGTACGCTTCGGATTTACCTTCGACTGGCGTGTGTTCGCCTACGTGGCAGCTGTCGCGATTGTCGCGGGCATCCTCGCCGGGCTGGTGCCGGCATTGCGCGCCCGACGCACCGACTTGGTTCAGACCCTGCGCGAAGGTGGTCGCGGTATGATCGGTAACGCCGGCCGTCATTGGCTGCGCAACGGTCTGGTCACCGCGCAAGTTGCAGGCTCGCTGATTGTCTTGGTGGCGGCAGGGCTCTTCACGCGCAGCCTGACCAAAGCCCAATCGGTGGATCTGGGCTTCGAGCCCCACCATCTGCTGAACGTGGGAATGAATCTAGGCTTGGAAGGCTACGAACGTCCGCGCGCCGAGGCTTTCCTCCGAGAGTTGTTGCGCCGCGCTAAAGTTCTACCCGGCGTCGAGTCCGCCAGCCTTGCTTACTCCGTTCCCATGAGCTACTACGGCGACGGCGCCTCGATCTATCTCGAAGGCCAAGCACCCAATCCGGCCGGCCAAGTGCCCCGGGCGAGTGTGAACCGCATCAGCCCTGATTATTTCGTCACCATGCGTATGAAGATGCTGCGCGGGCGTACCTTCAGCGAAGCGGACACCGGCACCTCCGCGCTCGTGGCCATCGTCAACGAAACCTTCGCAAAGCGTATGTGGCCCAACCAAGACCCTATCGGCAAGCGCTTTAGCCGCGCGAGCGCCGCGGCTCCCCCCATTACCGTCGTCGGCGAGGTCCGCGACTCAAAGACCAACGGCATTCTCGACCCGCCGGGGACGGTCTTCTTTGTGCCGGAGCAGCAAGATTATCAGTCGGTTCACGTCCTGCAATTGAGGACCAGCGTTGCCCCGGAAACCTTGATTCCCGTCGTCGAGGCGCAGGTCCGCGAACTGGATCCTAATATGCCGCTGTTCGACGTGATGACCATGGAGAAGTCCCTGAACGGTGCCAACGGCTATTTTCTCTTTAGAATGGGTGCCGCGTTTGCCGGCACTCTTGGTGGCCTTGGAATGCTCCTCGCGGTCGTAGGCGTGTACGGAGTAATCTCATTCACCGCCAGCCGCCGCACCCATGAGATTGGCGTCCGCATGGCCCTGGGTGCGCGTCCCTCGGGTATTTTTGCCTTGGTGTTTCGCCAAGCGATCCTGCTCGTGGGCACCGGCGTCGGAATCGGGCTGGTGGCCTCCCTGGGAGTCGCCCAGTTGTTGAAGAGCCTGCTCGTCGGCGTTAGCTCCTATGATCCGTTCACCTTCGCGGCCGTAGCCGCGCTCCTCGTCTTGGTAACTTTCGTGGCCTGTTACTTGCCGGCAAGGCGTGCTACGCGAGTCGATCCCTCCCTTGCGCTGCGATACGAGTAAAAAAGAATCGCAAACGCCAAGTCCTCGTAAACGCTAAGTGAGGAAAGTTTTGCGCGGGGAACTTTTGCCTGTCAGGGCCTACCTTTGATTCTGCGCCAATCACTTCGCCATCTTCTTCCCTGCGCGACTGTTTCCTTGACAGTCTAGGAGAGTCCAATTATATACTCCTAGCTTATCTAGGAGAGTAAACCGCCTGGAACATCCTGGCTGGATGAGGGAGCGGATGGGGCGCGTCGGAAAGCAAAAGCAGGGCGAAATACTACCGGCTTACGGCGGCCGGCAAAGGCAAATGGCAAGCGGAAGCCGAAAAGTGGGAGGGGGATCGAGGATGTCATGGCGAGAATCCTCGAAAGGCACATCGGAGGAAATATGAGTCTGTGGAGTCGTGTTCGGTCCGGGATGCGCGTGGTGGCGCGGCGGTCGCGGTTGGAGGGCGAGATGGACGCGGAGCTGCGCTTTCACATCGAGGCGTTCGCCGAGGATTTGGTGCGCGCGGGCGTGCCACGCGAGGAAGCGCAGCGGCGGGCGCGCATCGAATTTGGCGGCATCGAGCGCGTAAAGGAGGAAGGGCGGGAGGCTCGCGGCTTGGCATGGTTTGACACCTTGCGCCAGGACTTTCGCTATGGGCTGCGTACTCTCTACCGGAGTCCTGGTTTCGCTGCGGTGGCTGCGCTGACATTGGCCCTTGGCGTCGGCGCGAACACGGCGATTTTTTCAGTCGTTTACGGCGTGCTCCTCGAGCCATTGCCGTACAAAGATGCCGCGCGACTGATTCTTCTGAATGAGACCACGCCGAGGGTCGGCGTGGTCAGCGTGTCATACCCGAACTTTTTGGACTGGCGCGCGCAAAGCAGCCAGTTTTCCCAAATGGCCGCAGTGTGCGGTGCCCGTTTTAACCTGGCCGGAGTGAGTCAACCCGAAAGCATCAACGGCCAAGCGGTTTCTCCCAATTTCCTTTCGCTGCTTGGAATTCGGCCCTTGCTCGGGCGCGATTTCGACCCATCGGAAGAGAAAACCGGGGCGGCGCCGGTGGTGATGTTGAGTTACTCCCTATGGCAAGGGCATCTGGGCGGGGATCCGAGCGCGGTGGGCCGCACGATCATGCTCGATGGACGCGGCTACACCATCATTGGCGTATTGCCGGCTACGTTCCGGTGGCCCGATAAGGTGGATGTGTTGGAACCCATCGGCGTGTGGGCGACACAAGGCTCCGAAGTAACAGACCGCGGCGACCGCGGGGACATGGTCGTGCTAGGCAGGCTTCGGCCGCAGGCCACTCCGGCACAGGCTCGTTCGGAAATGGAAGGAATCGCCGCTCGGCTGGCCGAAGAATATCCAGCGACCAACGATCAGTTCGGCGTGGCGTTCAAGCCAATCCGAGACGCTTTTGTCAGCGACATGCGGCCCGCAATCCTGACCCTCTTTGGGGCCGTGACGTTTGTTCTCCTGATTGCCTGCGCGAATGTGGCAAATCTCTTGCTCGTGCGCGGCGCGAGCAGGACGCGGGAAATCGCGCTGCGCATCGCGCTTGGCGCCAGCCGCGGCCGCATCGTGCGCCAGATGCTGACGGAAAGTCTTCTGCTCGGGCTGCTCGGCGGTGTAATCGGAGTGTTTCTGGCGCTCGCCGGCATTCGCGGCATGAGAGGTCTGATTTCGACGGATATGCTTTCCGGCGCGACCATTCAACTAAATGGCGTGGTCCTGCTGTTTACGGCGGCCGTTGTCGCGCTCGCTACCTTCATTTTCGGGCTGGCGCCCGCGACACGTTCGACGAAACCGGACGTTCAATCGCAGCTGAAGGAAGGCAGCGCCGGAGCCGGAACCGGCGCTCGCCAAAAGCGAGCGCGCGGCGCTTTCGTGGTTGCGGAACTCGCGCTTTCGCTGATTCTTTTGGCGGGGGCGGGACTGATGATGAAGTCTCTCCGGCTGCTGCTTTCGGTCAGCCCGGGATTCCAACCCGATCGCATCCTCACCATGGAAATGGATTTGCGCACGGCGCAATACGACAAAGATCCGGCCGTTCGCAATTTCTGGCAGCAGGTCCTCAGTCGCGTGAGTGTGCTCCCCGGAGTCGAGAGCGCAGCCGTTGGAACCGGCGTTCCCTTGACCGACAGTCACAACCGCCTGGACATTACGATTGAGGGCATGCCTCTGCCGAAGCCGGGGAGCTTCCCGCATCCGGATGCTCATGCGGTCAGCGCGAGTTATATCAGCACGCTTAGTATCCCGCTTCTAAGCGGCCGCACGTTTACCGAGGCGGACCGAGAAAGTGCGCCACGCGTTGGATTGATCAATGACCGCCTCGCACGGGAGTTTTTTCCAAAAGGCGGCGCGGTCGGCAAAAGATTTATGCTCGGTCATCCATCGTCCACAACCGCTCCAACTTGGATCGAAATTGTTGGCATCGTGGGCGATACCAAACTCTACGGCCTCGCCAATCCGGCACGGCTTGAGATTTACATTCCCTACGGACAGGGTCCGCTAAACCACATGACCTTGCTGGTCAAATCCGCTGTCGATCCTGCGGCCATGACTTCCGCGATTCGTGCCGCCGTGGGATTGATTGACAAAGATCAGCCGATCTTCAAAATCGCCACCATGAAAGAACTGCTGAGTGATTCCGTCTCCACACCGACGTTCGTGCTGATTCTTCTTGGACTCTTCAGCGGCGTCGCCCTGGTACTGGCCACCATCGGGATTTACGGGGTCATGTCCTATTCCGTCGCGCACCGGACACGAGACATCGGTATTCGCATAGCGTTGGGGGCCTCGCGCCGCGATGTGTTCCAAGACGTGCTCGGACTCGGCCTCCGGCTGACGGGCATCGGATTGGCATTCGGGTTGGTTGGGGCATTGGCCCTTACGCGCGCGCTTTCGTCGCTCCTTTACGGCGTGCATTCGACCGACGCCGTCACCTTCACTGCCGTTTCGCTGCTCCTCACTGTCGTCGCGCTCCTGGCGAGCTATGTGCCTGCCCAACGCGCCACGCGCGTCGACCCCATTGTCGCCTTGCGGTACGAATGAAAGCCGCAGCACCGACTCGCTCGGTTCGCCTGCCGGAGGAGGGAGCATGAGTATTTGGAATCAGTTGCGGTCTTGGACGTCCACAATCGTCGATCGTCCACGCATGGAGCGCGAGATGGACGCGGAGCTGCGTTTCCACATCGAGGCGTACGCCGAAGATTTGGTGCGTAGCGGCGTGCCCCGCCAGGAAGCGCTGCGACGGGCGCGCATCGAGTTTGGCGCCATCGAGCGCGCCAAGCAAGAATGCCGCGACGCGCGTCGAGTCAACTTCTTCGACAGCCTCATGCAGGATTTGCACTACGGCTTGCGCATGCTCGGCAAGAAGCCGGGATTCACGGCTGTTGCTGCGCTCACGCTGGCTCTCGGCATTGGCGCCAACACCGCCATCTTCAGCCTGGTCAATGGAATTCTGCTCATACCCCTGCCGTACCCAAACCCTGAACAACTCGTCAGCATCACCGGAACCTATCCCAAAGGCGGAGTCGTGGCTATGCGTCAGCAAATGCGCACCACGGACGTCGCCGCGTATTACGAAGGCCATGAGTTCAACCTTACTGGCGTTGGCCAGCCTGTCCGGCTGACAGGCACGCTCGTTTCCGCACAGTTTTTCAGCGTTCTTGGGGCACGCCCGGAACTAGGGCGAACATTTCTCTCGGGAGACGACACTCCCGGTCAGGACAGCTACGTGGTCCTCAGTCATTCGCTCTGGCAGCAATACTTTGGAAGCGACCCCGCGTTGATTGGCCGCTCGATCCGATTAGAAGGCATCAGCCGACAAGTAATCGGTATCATGCCAGCGAATTTCGGCTTCCCTTCTCGACAAACACAAGTCTGGATTCCCCTGCGCAACGATCCGCGAAACGCGATTCTGTATTGGGCGGATGACTTCATGCCGGTCCTCGGTCGGCTTCGTCCTGGCTACACACTCGAACAGGCCCGCACGGAGATTCGCATGTTTCAGTCTCGCGTGAGCCGCCTGTTTCCCTGGCCCATGCCCGCGGACTGGAACGCCGATGTCAGCGTCGTTCCTTTGCGAACCGGCATAGTCGCAAACGTCCGCTTGCGTCTGCTCATGCTGCTCGGAGCGGTAGCACTGGTCGTTCTCATTGCGTGCGCCAACGTCGCCAATCTGACACTCGCCCGCTCGGCCACCCGCCAAAAGGAAATTGCCATTCGCGCTGCTCTCGGAGCGGCTAAGCAGCGCATCCTGATGCAATTACTCACAGAAAGCATTTTGCTCGCTGGTTTAGGTGCTCTTCTGGGCCTCGCGCTAGCTGCGAAAGGGCTTCCCTTGCTGAAAGCCCTGCTTCCCGCCGATACCCCTCGTCTAACCGACACGCACATGGACTGGCGTGTTCTTCTGTTCACCGGCGGCCTCGCCATTTTGACCGGGGTTCTCTCGGGATTGGCGCCGGCTCTCGAATCCACGCGCACCGCTCCCACGGAAACGCTTCGTTCTGGAGGGCGCGCCGGCACGCTTCTACTCTCTCGCCGCCTCCGCAGCGGATTGGTAGTCAGTGAAGTTGCCCTTGCCGTGCTGCTGGTGATTGCCGCGGGGCTTCTAATCCGCAGTTTCTGGGCGCTGTCTCATGTCAATCCGGGCTTCCGCTCCGAACATGTTTTGACCGCTCGTATTACGCCCAATGAATCGTTTTGTGACGATCCCGAGCGTTGCCTTGCCTTCTATCGCACCTTGCTCGACGAGGTTCGCACGTCTCCCGGTGTCGATGCTGTCGCGCTCGTAAATACTCTTCCCCTTGGCGGAAGAGTCGCCAAGCGCTCCCTCGGTGTCGAGAACTATACGCCACCGGCCGGACAAGATTTGGCGCCGCTGTTTTGGCTCCACATCGTCACTCCCGGCTATTTTCGAGTTATGGGTATCCCCATGCTCTCCGGTAGAACATTTACCGATTCCGATGTTTCCGGCGAGCCGATGGCCATCGTCACCGCCGAGACCGCCGAGCGCTTCTGGCCCAACCAAAATGCCGTCGGCAAGCATATTCACCTTCTGGACGATGAGGGCTGGCGCACCATCGTGGGTGTCAGCGCCGACGTACGCGCCTATGACCTCGAGCGAAATATCCCAGACTGGATGAAGGGCAGCGTCTATCTCCCGTACAACCGAACGGCTACTCTCGAAGATCGCCGCGTGCCCGCGGGCCTGTCGATCGCCATACGAACTACCATGGACGGATCTCAGATGGGAGCACTGCTGCGGGAAGCGGTTGCCCGCGGGAATCCGGAAGCCGCCGTCAGCGAAGTAAAGGCTTTGAGCGCGCTGGTTTCTGGGGCGACTGCCACTCCCAGGTCGACGACGTTTTTGTTCATTGTCTTTGCGGCCGTTGCCATGATCTTGGGCACCATCGGAATTTACGGCGTTCTTTCCTTTCTAGTTTCGAATCGCACTCGAGAGATTGGCATTCGCATAGCTCTCGGCGCGCAACGCCGCGATGTGTTACGGTCGGTGCTCCTGGAGGGCGGCCAAACTTCACTTCTGGGCATTATCTTGGGGATCGCGGCGGCGACTGTTCTGATGCGCCTGCTCTCGAGCGAACTCTATGGCGTCAGCGCCACCGATCCGCTCACGTTCGGTGCGGTCGCCATCATCGTTTCCGCCGTTGCCATGCTTGCCTGCTACATTCCCGCGCGCCGCGCCATGCGCGTCGATCCCATGGTCGCATTGCGATACGAGTAGCTCATGGCGCTCGGAGCGCCACAACGACGGATGAAAGCCGGGGAGGAGTCAGGCTTTGTTTTCAACAACATAGACGGCTTCTTTCGTAGGCGAAGTCCCCGGCGTGCGGCTTCGAGGAAGAATTCAGAAACGCTATGTGTCGGCATCCTTTGTGCCTCGTGGCAGCCAAAGGCCCGCTTGAATCGCGGTCAATCCTGCGGTCGACGGTTGCTCGTGCCCTTCTCCGGCTGCAGCGAATCGTTCCGCATTTTGTCCGTGCTCACTTCTCTTCTCCGCGCCATTCAACTACGATAATCGCCGTTCGAAAGGATGGCTCTATGCTGCCTCGGTGTCGTCACACTTTTCTTGCCCTCTTTCTACTCCACTGCTCGGCGGCCGCCGTCGCGCAGGAAACCACTCCGCCTCCGAATTTCCAGGTTCCCGCGGAGAAACTCGCCGCGTTCGTGGGACAGTATGCTTTCGACGATGATCCTGATCTCGTTCGCTCCATCTCTCTGGAAGGCTCTCGCGTGTTTATCGAATCCCTGCGCTCCCGCAAAACCGAGCTCCTCCCGCAATCGGAAGATACTTTCACTGCTTTCAATGCAACCGTGAAGTACCGGTTCCTGCGTTCCGCAGAGGGAAAGGTCATCGGGTTCAACCGCACTGTTGAGGAAGAAAGCGACGGCCGCAAGCCTGCGCAAAGGAGCGACCACGCCAGCAAGATCAGCGATCAACCTCTCCAGTTCAACAAGCCCGCGTACACGCGGCAAGAAGTCATGATCCCCATGCGCGATGGCATCAAACTCCATGCCGTCATCTTGCGGCCAAAGGACTATACCGCTCCGCTTCCCTTCCTCATGGAGCGCACTCCCTATGGCGTGGACGAGAACACCCCCGAGTCCATCAATCCCTGGAAGCCCGAGCTCGCCGCGAGCCGCTACATTTTTGTTTTCGAGGATATTCGCGGCCGGTACAAGTCGGAGGGCACGTTCGTCATGAGCCGTCCGATGGCCGATCATCGCGACCCCAAGCTCGTTGACGAAAGCACCGACACTTACGACACCGTGGGCTGGCTCCTCAAAAACATTCCCACGAACAACGGCCGCGTGGGCGTGCTCGGCGTCTCCTACCCGGGGTTTCTCGCCATGGCTGCCGGCATCGATCCGCATCCCGCCGTGAAAGCCATCTCTCCGCAGGCCCCCATGATTGACGTCTGGATGGGCGACGATTTCTTTCACAATGGCGCTTTCCGCGAGACTTACGGCTACGACTACACCCTGGGCATGGAAAGCTCCAAACAGAACGCGTTCTCCAAGCTCGACGAAGATGCGTACGATTTCTTTCTCCACTCCGGCTCATTCGCAGCCGCCGCCAAACGGGATGGCGTGGACAAACTCCCCACCGGCGTCGCTTTTCTCCAGCACCCCGCCTACGATGAATTCTGGCGCGCCCGCGCCGTGGAATGGCATCTCAACCAATCGACCGTTCCCACCCTTTTCGTCGGCGGCTTCTGGGACCAAGAAGACCTGTTTGGGCCCCAGGAGGCCTATGCGAAACTCGAGGCCCACGACAACCATCATGAAAACTTTCTGGTTATCGGGCCATGGAACCATGGCCAATGGGGCGGCTCTACGCGTCATCTCGGCGAAATCCAATTCGGCGAACCCACTACCGACGAATTTCGCAAGCGCTATGAGGCGCCGTTCTTCGATCACTACCTTAAGGATGAAAACGGATTCAGCCTGAAGGATACCGCCGCCTTCGAAAGCGGCAGCAATCGCTGGCGCGAGTATACGCACTGGCCGCCGGTTGAAAGCAAGCCGCAAAATCTCTACCTCTCCGCGGACGGTTCGCTCGCTTTCTCTGCATCGGAACCGAGAACCCCGGGCCAGGATAAAAAAGGCGCCGCGAACTACCGCGAGTATGTGTCCGATCCCGGCAATCCGGTGCCGTACCGCCATCGCCCGATTCAGGCTACCTACGCGGACGGGTCGAAGTGGTACACCTGGATGGTCGAAGACCAGCGCTTCGTTTCCGGCCGGCCCGATGTCGCCACTTGGACGAGTCTGCCGCTCGATCACGACGTGACCATCGCCGGTGAAGTGACCGCGGATCTGTTTGCCTCAACGTCGGGCACGGACGCCGACTGGGTGGTGAAGTTGATCGATGAATATCCTCAGGCGGCGTCGGCAGCTTCCTCGGTTCCATCCGCGCCCCCCGCATCAAGCGCGACTCGCGCTGATATGGCCGGTTACCAACTCATGGTCAACGGAGAAATCTTTCGCGGCCGTTACCGCAATAGCTTTGAACACCCCGAAGCCATCCCGGCTGACGAAGTCCAGGAATACCGCTTTAGTCTGCACGCCGCAGATCACACGTTTCTCAAGGGCCATCGCATCATGGTCCAGGTGCAAAGCACGTGGTTCCCGCTCTATGACCGAAATCCGCAGAAGTTTCTTCCGAACATCATGACTGCCTCTCCCGATGATTTCGTCAAAGCCACGCTGCGCGTCTACCCCACTTCCCACCTCATCTTGCCCCTCGCGCCTTGACGATTGCCGCGGCAGCCGTAGCTTCAAAGCCTGAGGCTCGAAGCTCTCAACCCCGCTCCCCTCGTCCCTGGTTAACCGCCATCCGGGTACCCCGCGACCCGGGAGACAGGAGCGTCCTCCCGAAGATGTCTCGAGAAGCGAAATAACCAGAGACGCGTCTAAGCAAAGTAAGATAGGAGGCGATCATGCCAGGAAGAACCGCAGCCCTCCTTTTCGTCACCGTCCTGCCCGGCTTCGCTGGAGGTATGGCCCTATACGCACGAAGCACCCTCGAGGCGCGCGCCGCGGATCAATCGCTTTCAGACCAGGAGCGCACCCGGCTACTCGCAAAAGGCCAGGAGATCTTCGTAGAACGGTGCGCCCGTTGTCACAACCCGCGCGGGGATAAGCCACTGAAGACCGGCGCGCCCCTGAACGAGCGAGGGCTTTCCGCCGACACGATTGCCCGGGCGGTTAGCGGCCGCCTAAAAGATCGCACGGAGGACGAGCGGCGCGCGCTCACGCTCTACATTTCGAGTTTGATGAAGACCAAGGATTCGGAAGAAAAGGCGGAACCGAAACCTTAATTTTCCATCGTGGCACGCCTTCTGCGCTCGAGCCCCCTCCTTCACCTCCGACGCTCTGACTGTATAGCCCTCCGTTCCGGAAATTTGACTCTTGAATCCTCAAGGGTTGCCTCCGCCGGTGCATCACCGATTCGTGCCGTGCGTAACTCAATAGACGGCTCAGGGTTATCCAGTCATCGCTCACGCGCTTTTCAGGGCATTGCAGTAAGATGTGGCGCTCGAGGAGGTAAGAAACATGTTGCGATCCGTGGCTGGAGTGCTTGCCCTGACGTTGGCGCACGTTTGCCTGGCAGACGAAAATCCGCCGCTGCTATTGCGGCATCCCACGGTCAGCGCCACGCAAATCGTTTTTGTGTACGGAGGCGACTTGTGGACCGTTGCGAAAGGCGGAGGAACCGCCGAGCGGCTCACGGCCACGAATGGCGCGGCGTCGCGACCGGTGTTTTCGCCGGACGGAAGCGAAATCGCGTTTACAGGCACCTACGACGGGAATGCCGATGTTTACGTCATTCCCTCGAGCGGAGGCACGCCTCGGAGGTTAACCTATCATCCCTCGCCGGACCTGGTTATGGGTTGGACGCGCGACGGAAAGCACGTATTGTTTGCGTCCGCGCGCAGCAGCAGTATCGGTCGGCACAACAAGCTTTTTACCGTATCGCGCGAAGGAGGATTTCCTTCCGAACTGCCGCTGCCAATCGCCGCGGAAGGTTCGTATTCGCCCGACGGGAAGGAGCTTGCCTACGTTCCCCTGGATCATGCCTTCGAGATTTGGAAGCGTTACCGCGGCGGAAGGACTTCGCCGATTTGGATAGCCAAGCTTTCCGATTCCAGCGTAATCCCCATTCCGCGCGACAATTCCAACGACTTTAATCCCATGTGGGTGGGCGATCGCGTGTTTTTCCTCTCCGATCGCAACGGACCGATGTCGCTGCTGGCCTACGACACGAAGACCAAGGGCGTCAGTGTGGCGCTCGAGAATGATGGGTTGGACTTCAAGTCGGCGAGCGCCGGGCCGGGAGCGATTGTGATCGAGCAATTTGGGGCTATCTGGCTTTATGACTTGAAGACCGGGACGGCCCGTAAAGTCGATATTCGAATTTCCGCCGATTTGCCGCAGTTGCGGCCGCGATTTGTCAACGTGGCGAGCAGAATCGTCAATGCCGATATTTCTCCGACCGGGTTGCGCGCGGTGTTCGAAGCGCGCGGCGAAATCCTGACTGTGCCTGCCGAAAAAGGCGACATTCGTAACCTGACGAACACTCCGGGTGCGGATGAACGATATCCGTCGTGGTCGCCCGATGGGACCAGGATCGCGTATTTTTCAGATCAGTCGGGAGAGGTCGCACTCTATATCAAGAACCAGAACGGGCAAGGAGAAGCGCAGAAGATCGACCTGGGCACGCCGCCTTCCTATTTTTACTTTCCGACGTGGTCTCCGGACAGCAGGAAGATTGCCTACGCGGACAGACGGCTGAACTTGTGGTACGTGGACCTGGAAAGGAAAACGCCGGTCAAAGTTTTTCACGACCGCTTCACCGGCGACCAGCAAATCTACCGCGCGGCCTGGTCCCCCGACGGCAAATGGCTGGCTTACACGCAGCAGGAGTTAAGCCACATGCGCTCCGTGTTTTTGTATTCGCTGGAAACCGGGCAAAGCCAGCGCGTTACCGACGGAATGAGCGACTCTTTTTCCCCGGTGTTTGACCGGGGCGGCAAGTATCTTTATCTGCTCTCGAGCACGGACGCAGGCCCGACCATGGACAGCTCGATGGACAGTTTTGACCGTCCGGTGACCAGCAGCATTTACGTCGTTGTATTGCGCAAGGATTTGCCTTCGCCGCTTGCGCCTGAAAGCGACGAGGAGGACCAGGGTAAGGCGGAAACAGGCAAGACCGGAGCCGCGAAAGCAGACACCGCTAAGACCGAAGCGGCAAGGACGGAAGGCCAGGAGAAAGAAAAACCGAAGCCACCGGAACCGGTGCGAGTCGATTTTGAAAAGATTGGCCAGCGCATCCTTGCATTGCCGATTCCTGCCAGGAATTATTCGGAGATTATCCCCGGCAAGGAAGGCGTGCTTTTTCTTTTGGAGGGTCCGCTCGTCGAGCCGCTCAACGGGTCCGGCGCGCTGACAGCAAGCCGATTTGATCTGAAATCGCGAAAGACCGATAAGTTGCTGGAGAACATCCGCTCGCTCTCCGTATCATCGAACGGAGAGAAGTTGCTTTACCGGCAAGCGGGTGGTCCGCCGCCGGCAGGAAATACGCCTCCGCCGCAGATTTGGGTGATTGCTCCGGTGCCGCCACCACCGTCTTCCACCGGGCCGGCAACCGGTTCGGTTGCAGTAGGTGGCGGGCTTGCCGGAGCGAAAACCCTGAATCTCAGTTCGATGGACGCTCGTGTTGAACCTATGACCGATTGGAAGGAGATTTACCACGAGGCCTTCCGCATCGAGCGCGATTTCTTCTATGACCCGGGCTTCCACGGCCTCGATTTGGCGGCTACGGAAAAGAAATACGCTGCGTATTTGCCCGGCTTGGCTTCGCGCGACGATTTGAACTACATCTTCACCGAAACTATGGGCGAGCTCACCGTGGGCCATCTGTTCGTTTTCGGCGGGGACGGTCCGGAAGTGAAACGCGTTCCTGTCGGACTTCTCGGAGCCGATTATAAAATCGAGAATGGGCGTTACCGTTTCGCGAAGATCTACGACGGAGAAAATTGGAATCCGCAGTTAAACGCGCCTTTGACGCAGCCGGGCGTGAACGTTGCCGAGGGTGAGTATTTGCTCGCGGTCAACGGCCGCGAAGTACACGGCGGCGACAACGTCTACAGCTTTTTCGAAGAAACCGCCGGAAAATCCGTGCTGCTCCGCGTGGGGCCGAATCCGGACGGCACCGGCTCGCGCGAGGTGGCCGTCGTCCCGGTGGAAAGCGAGTCTGGTCTTCGAGAATTGGCGTGGGTCGAAGGCAACCGCCGAAAAGTCGACCAGTTGAGTCATGGCAAGCTGGCGTACATCTATCTTCCCGACACGGCATCGGGGGGATACACGTTCTTCAACCGCTACTTCTTTGCGCAAGCCGGCAAGCAGGGAGCGGTGGTGGATGAGCGGTTTAACGCCGGCGGAGCAAACACGGACTACATTTTGGATTACTTGCGGCGCACGCTGATGAACTACCGCACCACGCGTGATGGGGAAGACATGACCACGCCCGTGAGCCTGATTCTCGGCCCCAAGGCGATGATCATCAATGAATATGCGGGATCCGGTGGGGACGCGATGCCTTGGCATTTCCGGCAAGCCAAAATCGGTACGCTAGTCGGAAAGCGTACCTGGGGCGGGCTGGTGGGTTTCCACGGGCCATTCGAAACTTTAATGGATGGCGGAGTGGTGACCACTCCAAGCCGCGGGTTTTGGACCCCAAACAATAAGTGGGAAGTCGAGAACCAGGGTATCGCTCCGGATGTGGAGGTCGAATTGGATCCCAAGGCCGTTCGAGAAGGCCACGACCCCCAATTGGAGCGAACCGTCGAAATCCTTCTCGCAGATTTGGCGAAAAATCCGCCGCCAGGGCACCATAGGCCGCCATATCCCAACTACCACAACGGTGAGCTTCCTCACGCGCATCCCGACCACTAAGGGCTGCCCTTTGGGGCCGGCCTCACCAGGTACATGCCTCCGCAGGTGCGGTAAGCCGCATTAGGCACGAGCGCCGGGTTGCAAGGTGGACGCGGACTACTCGAGGGGGGACGCATTGGGGTTCTCCTCGGGACCTCGGAGGGCATAAGGAGTTTTCAGGCGTCCAGCGGGTAGTCCGCAATTGTTGGGGAGCAACTCTCATGCCAAGCTGCCGGATATGCCTCAAAACTCGCAAGCTGGGCTTAACTCCAATGGGGCGTGGCAGATCCAGCTCGAATGCGGAACGCAGCCGACCGGCTGCCCGGGAAATCCGTGCCCTGTTGGTGGAAGAGATTTCTCCACCACTGTGTCGACTTCCCCCATCTCGGGCTGTTGGATCGCGGCTGGTCTGGCTAGAGCGGCCCGTGCGCTTCGCCTCACGATATTCCGGGACAGGAAAGCTGGTTTCAGCCGATAAGAGACCTGCAACATGGAAATGATGCGAAGTATCCGATTACAGCGAGGAACCCGTGTTGAGTGACTTACAGATCAGCCAATTCACCGAGGAAGGCTTCGTGAAAATTCAGGAGGCCTTTCCGCGTGAGCTTGCTGACCGGGGCCGTTCCATTTTGTGGCGGGACACCGGTTGTGATGAGGCCGACCCAAGGACCTGGACGAGGCCAGTGATCCGACTGGGCATGTATCGACAGCAGCCGTTTGCCGCCGCCGCGAATACTCAAGTCCTGCACCAAGCGTTTGATCAGCTTGTCGGTCCAGGCCGATGGCGCCCTCGATCGGATCTCGGGACGTTCCCAATTCGTTTTCCGTCCGCTGACGATCCGGGAGACGCAGGCTGGCACGTTGACAGCAGCTTCCCACCCGATACCGGCGATACCGGTGATTTTCTGAATTGGCGCATCAACGTGGTTTCGAGGGGAAGAGCCCTGCTCATGCTGTTTCTTTTCTCCGATGTTCGGGAAAGCGACGCTCCGACTCGTATTCGCGTGGGTTCGCATCTGGATATCGCAAGGATTCTTGCTCCCCTAGGCGAGAACGGCGTGTCTTCGAGAGAGCTGGTAGCAAAGGAAGGCTTTGCGGAAACCGGTTCTCGGCACGAGGTAGCGGCGACAGGCGATCGAGGCACCGTCTACCTATGCCACCCGTTCTTGGTGCATGCCGCTCAAAAGCATCACGGCTCCTACCCGCGGTTTCTCGCGCAGCCGCCGCTTCTCCCGGCCGAGCCGTTTCTTCTCCATCGAGCAGATAGGGCGTACTCTGCGGTCGAGCAAGCCATCCGAATCGCGCTCGATGTTGCTTGAGTTCGGTTTTCGCGCCCAGGCTAGGGGTAGCGCTGCCGGATTTTGACGGTGCGATCCAGGTCATCGGAAACTTCCAGAATTTTCAGCTGAAGATCCTTGTCCAGCCCCTCGGTGCGCAGAAATTCGTGGACTTGTGCCTGAGCATCGGCCGACTGCTGGCTTCCGATAAATGCATTGAGCCAGCCCAGCAGAAAAAATATTTTGCGTTCCCGCTTGATCTGCGGCAGGGCTTCGAGCGCCGGTTTCAGATAGGGCAGGGTCAACTCGGACTGGTTCCAGTAATTAAAGGATCCCAGGCTTTGCTCGATCCAATCTTCCGGATGCGAGGAAACCTTCAGATAATCGCTGAAATAGGTTTGCTTGGAAATCGGTTCCGGCCGGGCGGCTTCTGCCACGTAGGCGTACTTCAGTCCGTCGCCGGTTTTGTCGCGCTTCTGTTCCGCAGCGAAAAAAGCCTCGGCGTCCGGGTCGTTCAGAGCAATGAGCGCCGTGACTATCGTCCAGCGATCGAGGGGGCGAAGTTCCACGCCCGGAACGGTCAGCTTTCCCGTCAGTAGGCTTTTCAGTTCCGCGCGTCCCTGCCCGCTCTCGGCGATGGCCCGGAGGCCGCGAAACCAAATAATGCGCAAGTCCTGACTGGGAGAATGAAGCATCTGGTCCGAAGCTAGCCGTTCCGCTCTCGGGACCATTTCGCCGCGGACCGCCGGGTTGACGTAACGATGGAATCCGGTAGAGACATGGCCGATGAGACTCTGCGTCAACGATTCGTCGGTTTCTTTGGGAAGGAGGCGTAGCGCGACGTCGAGAAAATCACGCGGAGCAAGTTCCGCTTCGCGAACGGAATCCCACAGCGATCCCCAAAGCAAGGTTCGCTCGAAAACATCGGGGATTCCGCCCAGTTGCTCGATGACCGCCTTGCGGCTGCGCTCGTCGAGAAGAAACCGGCCGTAGCCATAATCCTGATCGTTGAGGAATACATATTCCGGACAGGGCTTCGCAATGGCTTCGGGCAGCTCGGCCCTCGGTGAATTCAGTTCCGCGCCGAGACGAATGGAACGACCGCCGGAGTACGCCAGCAGGATTTCGAGGCCAACCGGCCAAACGCCGCCTTCGCCCAGGACATCCTTTTGCGTCAGGGAAAAGTGGTCCATGCGGTTTTGCGCATCGCACGACCAGGCAGCGTCCACTTGCGGCATGCCGCGGTGACGAATCCACATGGCCGCCCAATCTTGAAGCGGCTTTCCGGAAACACGCTCAAAGGCGTGTACGAGATCGTTCCATTCAGCATTGGCGTACGCGTGCTCGGCTAGATAAAGGCGCAAGCCGTCGCGGAAATGATCTTCCCCCAGGACAAAGGCGAGTTGTTTGAGCACTCCGGGAGCTTTGGAATACACGATCGCCCCGTAGGCGGATTTGGCGTCTTTGAGATTGGCGATGTCCTGATAGATCGGCGTTGTGCCCCTGGTCGAATCAATCGAATAAGCAGCGGGCTTGATGGATTGATAGAAGCGCCTCCAGATGTTCTCGTTCGGCTTTATCGAGGCCAGCGCCTGATAAGCCATGTACTGCGCGAAGCCTTCTTTGAGCCACAGGTCGTCGAACCAGCGCATGGTCGTGAAGTCGCCGAACCATTGGTGTGTCAGTTCATGGAGCACCAGGATGTCGCGATTGAGATGGTCGCTGTGCGTCGGCGCCGCGCGAAAAAGAACCGATTCCTCCCGCAGAAAAGTTGCCCCGGCGTGTTCCATGCCTCCATAAGCAAAACCGGGAACCAGCACCATGTCATATTTTGGAAAAGGGAAAGGCTCGGCGAAGAAGCGGGAAAGATAATCGATTCCCTGAGCCGCGACTTGCTGCACCTCGGGCGCCTCTTCTTCCGCCTTCTTGAATTTGGACTGGCGAACATACAGTCCAGGCATGCCGGGCGTTTCATGCACTTTGCGAAACGGGCCGGCGGCAAAGGCAAACAGGTAGGTGCTGATGGGGCGGGTTTCGGAAAAAACGGTAATGCGTTGGCCAGGACCGGCTTCTGATTGCGACTCGATGGCCGTATTCGAAATAGTGGTCCAGTTTTCGGGCGCAGTCAGTTCGAGACGAAAACGGCCTTTTAAATCGGGCTGGTCAAAGCACGGAAAAGCCATCTCGGCGTCCATAGGAACAAAGAGAGTGTAGAGATACTCGGTCGAGTCGTCTCTATCTTCAAAACGAGTCATGGCTTTCCCTGCCGTGGCGACCGGAACAGTGAAGTCCACGCTCAGGCTGTTTTCACCCGCGCGGATGGCGTTTGCCGGCAACTCGATGTGGCCGTTGTCGATCTTTGCCGGAACCGCGAAGCCATTGACGGTCAGGTTCGTGACCCTTCCTTCGCGGAAGTCCATCAGAATCGCCTGCGAAGAACCGGAGTGAAACCGAAGGTCCTCATGGCCCGCTGCGGCGGAGGCGCGCGGACTAAGGGTGAAGCGGAGGTGATAGCGCAGCTCGGAGATCTCCGCGGCACGCTCGCGGGCAAGGTCCCGCGGGATGCCCTCGGGCGGTCGAGCCATCAAATCGTTCGCCAGCAATAGCGCGAACGCGGCAAGAATCCTGCGCATGGAGGAAAGAAATCTACACGAGCGCAAGCGGCGAGGGAAGGCCCGCATAGAGCACCGCGGCTTCGAGCGGGTGTGCCGCGGTGGGCTAGGGTCACTCGACTGCTCCATTTTCTGCACAATTTCAGCCAGAATAACGTTATGATAAGGCCCGCCAGGGAGAGGAGTCAGGGGTCATGGCCTTCTATTCAACGAAACTCCGCCGCGTGAGTACTGGATTTTTCGCCGTACTGTTCTTGGTTTTCTTAATCACGGTCATTTCGCTCGCCGGGCGAGGGCCATTCATCGCCCTGGGGCAAAATCCCCCGGTGAATGGTCCGTGGATGGACAAAACGCTATCGCCCGACCGCCGCGCTAGCCTGGTCGTTCAAGAAATGACCCTGGATGAGAAGATCGCGCTACTGCACGGAAACGGCATGCCGGGGTGGCCGAGAGTCGTACCGCACGCCAACCCATGTCTTGGCAACGGTGGTGCGGGTTTTGTGCTTGGGGTCCCGCGACTGGGAATCCCGATCATTCAGATTAGCGATGCTGCGTACGGCGTGCGCAGCAGCGGTGACAACGGCCGCTACTCGACAGCGCTGCCGTCGAATGTGGCCTCGGCAGCAAGCTGGGACGTGGAGGCAGCGTGCGCCTACGGTGCGCTGATCGGTCGAGAGCTGCGCGCCCAGGGCTACAACATGTCGCTCGGCGGCGGCGTGAATTTGACTCGCGAACCTCGCAACGGCCGGACCTTTGAGTACCTAGGCGAGGATCCGGTCCTCGCAGGCACGCTCGTGGGCAACCGCGTGAAATGCGAGCAAGCCCAGCACGTCATTGGCGACATGAAACACTACGCTGTGAATGATCAGGAAAGCGGGCGCAACGAAGTGAACGTGATGATCAGCAAGCGCGCCATGCGTGAGAGCGACCTCCTGGCTTTTCAGATCGGGGTCGGCATTGCCAATCCGGGCGCAGTAATGTGCTCCTACAACGCGGTCAACGGCGACTACGCCTGCGAAAACAGGTATCTCCTGACAGATGTCCTTAAAAAGGATTGGAACTTCCAGGGCTTTGTGGTTTCCGACTGGGGTGGCGCGCACAGCACGGAAAAGGCGTCCGCCGCGGGACTCGACCACGAGGAGCCCATGGACGATTTTCTGGGAGATAAACTCAAACGGGCGGTGGAAGCGGGCAAGGTTTCTAAGGCCGAGTTGGATGACCACGTGCATCGCATTCTGCGTTCGGAGTTTGCGAGCGGGATCATCGACGATCCGGTCAAGAAAAGTGTGGTCGATATCGAAGAAGGCTTTGCCGTCTCGCGCCACATCGCGGAGCAAAGCATCGTGCTGCTCAAGAATGACCAGGGGATACTGCCGCTCGATCCCGCAAAGCTGCATTCCATCGCCGTTATCGGACCGAATGCCAATACCAGCATGATTTCCGGCGGCGGCTCGGCGCAGGTGGATCCTCCCGGACGCGGCGCAACCCAATGGAAAGAGCATGTTTGGTTTCCCTCGTCGCCGCTGAAAGCCATCGCCAAAAAGGCTCCGGGAGCGACCGTGGAGTTCGACTCCGGCGCGGACCCGGCTCGAGCGGCAGCGCTGGCGAAGAGGTCGGAGGTGGCCGTCGTTTTCGTCTATCAGTGGACAAGCGAGGACATGGATCTGCCGAACCTTTCTCTGCCGGAAAATCAGGATGCGATAATTGAGCAAGTGGCCGCCGCCAATCCGCGGACCATCGTCGTTCTCGAAACGGGTACCGCGGTGACCATGCCGTGGCTCAATCAGGCGCGCGGGGTTTTGGAGGCGTGGTACGCGGGCAGCAAGGGCGCCGACGCGGTCGCGAACATCCTGTTCGGCGAAGTGAATCCCAGTGCCAAGCTGCCCATGACGTTTCCGCGCAGCGAAGCGGATCTGCCGCATCCGCAGCTGGTCACACCTCCGCCGGAAGAGCATGGGCGCAAAAGCGCCGGCGAACCCAAGCCCACCTTTGAAGTCCATTACGACGAAGGTTTGAAGGTCGGCTACAAATGGTACGACGCTGAAAACAAGCCGGTGCTTTTTCCTTTCGGCTTCGGACTATCCTACACGACGTTCCGTTACTCGAGACTGCGAGTGAGTACCGGAAGCGAAACGACGGTCAGCTTCACGGTGACAAACACCGGCGGCTGCGCGGGTGAGGAAATCGCTGAAGTGTACGCGGCGCTCCCGGCGGGCGCCGGAGAACCGCCGAAACGGCTGGTCGGCTGGAACAAAGTGCGCCTGAATACCGGCGAAAGCAAGGAAGTGAGTGTGCCGGTGAAGACTTTTTATCTGTCCATCTACGACGAAGGTTTGGATAGCTGGAAGCTTGTGCCCGGCACGTACACGTTCATGGTGGGTGGCTCATCGCAAAATCTGCCGCTCGTTGAAAAGGTTAACCTGAAATAGACCTGGGCGCCCGGAAGGCGCCTGTCGAAACCGCTGGAACGGCATGCCCGCCGGGTTTCGGAGCGGGCCTGCGTGTCCGCCAACTGCAGTGCAATTCGGGCTATTTCGGATGGAGTTCCGTCTCGCTGCCGACCGCGAGGCACAGGGCAGCGCCGCCGGCAATTCCAGATTCCTCGCCATAGTGCGCCGGAACCATGGGAATTTCCAGGCATCGCTTGTTCAAGCTCCACCGGGGTAGTTGCTCGCGGATCTCTCCGAACAGGGGATTTAGCATTGCGGCCACGCCGCCTCCGATGATGATCACGTCGGGCTCCAGCAAGTCCACGATGTTGCCAAGCCAGATGGTGAGCACTTCGACGGTTTCGAGCATGATTTCCCCCGCCAGCGTATCGCCCGCTGCGTAGGCGCGCCCGACAATCTCGCTCGTAACCGCGTCAATTTTTCCGCCGGCCAGTTCGAGCATGGCGGATTTGCGCCCGGTAGCTTCGGCAAGCCGCGCTCGCGCTTTTTTTGCGATGGAGGTGCCGGAGGCCAGCGCTTCGATGCAGCCCTTCTTCCCGCATCCGCAAACCGGCCCGTGGTAATCGATGACCAGGTGCCCTGCTTCGTCCGCGGCGCCGGTGCGTCCGTGGTAGATGTGCCCGTCAAAAAGAATTCCGGCGCCGATACCCGTGCCAATGCCGGTGTAAAAAACATTGCGATAGCCGCGGCCCGCTCCCCAAAGCGCCTCCGCAAGTCCCGCGGACTTCGCGTCGTTCTCGAGCTTTACTCGGCCGCCATAGCGGCGCGCGATTTCCCGAGCCAGCGGATAGTTGCGCCAGCAAGGCACATTGGGAGGATTCACGATGACGCCGGTGTGAGGATCGAGCGGTCCGGGAGCGCAAATGCCGATCGACCGCCGATCGGTGTTTTTGTCCGGCGCGAGCTTCAGCAGTTCGTCGATCGCGGAGGTCACCGCAGCAAGCCCTTCCTCCGCCGTGCCGTGGGAGTTCATCGGCACGCGGATATGCTGGTGGATGTCGCCGCCGAGATCGACGAACCCCGCGGCTACCTTCGTGCCGCCCACATCCACTCCGATTGCCCATCTGCTGGCTTCCGTTTGAGTCATGTCTTTTGAGCGACAGTCCCGTTAGGCCTTGGAATAGCGTTCGCTATTGGGTTTCGAGCCGCTCACGGCGAAGAACAGGATGTAAAGATAGCAAAAAGTTGCGGCGATCAAGGCGTACTGAATGCCCTGACCCCAACTGGTCTCGCCTTGGGTCATTGCCGGATAGAAACGGTGGTTAATGAGAGCCGCCACTTTACCAACCAGCCAGGGAATCACCGCCCCGCCCACGATGGCCATGTTTAATATGCCCGAGCCGTTACCCGTCAGCGGTCCCAGCTCATCGATTCCCATGGTGAAGATAGAAGGGAACATAATCGAGTTGAACAAACCAACGGAAAGGATCGTCCACATCGCGACATGCCCACTGCTGAAAACGGAGGTAGTGACCAACAGTCCGGCCATGATCGCAGCGAATGCCAGCAGCTTTCCAGGTCTGATCTTTTGCAACAGGGCCGAGCCGATGAAGCGGCCGATCATGGCTCCCATCCAATAAACGGAGATGTACTTTGCGGCGTCCCCCAGCGCTGCCCGGTACCTTGCGGCGGCGTCCGGGATGGCCGATGCCGAGAGGAAACCGCCGATATTGTCCAACGCGAGATAATTCGCAATGGAGCTGCCGATCGCGACTTCAGCGCCGACATAAACGAAGATTCCGACAGCGCCGAAAACAAGATTGGGGTGTTTCCACACGGAGTCGGCAACCTTCTCGCCGATATGGTGTTCCGCCGCTGCGATTCTGGGAAGCTTGGAAAGCCAAATCCCGATGGCCAGCAGTGTGAGCGCTGTAGCAAAGAAATAAACGTAAAGCTTAATGATTGCGTCGGCCTGTTGCGAAGCGCTTTGCACTGCGGCGCCAGCCGTCCGCAAGATGAGATGCGCGCCAATCCAGGGGAATATCGTGGTACCGAGGGAATTGAAGGCCTGCGTGAGGTTTAAGCGGCTCGAAGCTGTTTGCGGCTTCCCAAGCACCGCTACATAGGGATTCGCCGCCACCTGCAGAATCGTGATTCCCGCCGCGAGAATGATCAAGGCAACGAGAAACACAGCGAACGACGGCACTTTTGCCGCCGGATAAAATGCAAGGCAGGCGGCCACCATCGTCAGCAAACCCGCTACGATGGCTCTCTTGTATCCAATCCAGTCAATGATCTTTGCCGATGGAATGGAGAAAATGAAATAGGCAGAGAAGAAAGCAGTTTGAATGAGCATGCTCGCGTCAACGGCGATCTTGAAAGTGAGCTGTACGTAGGGAATCAGCACGTCATTCAAGGACGTGAGCGAACCCCACATGAAGAAAAGGGTCGTCAGTATCACCAGTGGGCCTGTATAGTTGGCAGGCTCTTGGTTTGCGACTGCCGCACTCCTAACGGATACATTTTCCATACAGGATCACGTCCATTCTGTCGCAGCATCCTACTCTGACCGCAGCTTCGAACTGTGCAGGATGATGACACACTTGGCGGGCAGAAAAAACCGTTGCGAGTTACGCGAGTTGCGCCGCGTGTTATAAAGTGTCGCGAGAAGCGATAATGTCTAGACGCACCGGGTGTGAAATGAGCAAGCCTGGATTCCTGGCCTTGGCTTTCGTTTTTTGCTTCGCAACTTTTCTGTGTTCAACGACTGCGCCAGCCGAAGAAGTCTCGCCGGTCGTTGTGCTGCGCGAAACGGGTTTGCCTCCGGTCGACGGCCCCTCGTTTCCGCAACCGCAGCTCGAAAAGGCCCTCCCGGGAGCGCGGTTTGTTTCCTCAGATCAACTCGCTTCGGCCTTGGCTGAATCTGCCACGCGAATGCTCGTGCTTCCCTACGGCTCCGCGTTCCCCGAAGAAAATTGGTCCGCCATTGACGCGTTTCTCGAGCACGGGGGAGATTTGCTGGTTCTTGGCGGGCGTCCCTTCACGCGAGCCGCGTATCACGACGATTCCGGCTGGCATCTGCGCGATTACAGCGTGCGCTTCATCCAGCAGTTGTCCATGGACCAGTTTCAGACCACGCCGGGTTCTCAAGGAATGCAATTTCAAGACAATCCGGACGTGACCATTGCGCTGCCGCGGTTCTCCTGGCAGCGCGCTTTCAGTCCGATCATTCGGCTTAGCGCGGTGGATTTGTACAATCGCGGCGGCTCGGCCGGCTCCATTGATGCGCGGCTCGATCCGCTCGCCTGGGGAGTGAAAGACGGCCGCAAGATGTCTGCGCCGGCGATCGAAATCGATCACTTGCGAAACGGTTTTGACGGCGGCCGCTGGATCTTTCTCGCCTCGGAGCTGGACTCCAAATATGCGGCGAGCAACGAAGCGGTCACCTTGATTCGAGCGCTTGCCGAACGCGCGCGACACGGTTCTGAGGAATTTACCGCGCGCCCGACGCTTCCGCTTTATCTGCCGGGTGAACCCGTGGAGGTACAAGTTCTCTGGCATCCCGCCGAAACGCCATCGGGCCCGCTCCGGATTCGCATCGCGGAGTTTCCCGAGTCCCAGCCGTCCGAGCGCGAAGCGCAAACCGCGAACTTGTCGGCCCCGCAAACTCTGTTGCTTCCCGCGCCCAAGGAAAAGGGCTTTCACATCATCGAAGCCGAGCTTCTCGAGGGCGGCAAAACGCGCAACGTGTACCGCTCGGGCTTCTGGATTCGCGATCACGATTTTCTGCGCACCGGCCCGCATTTGACCGTCAATCGCGATTTTTTTGAGATCGACGGCCATCCGATCGCCGTTGTCGGCACCACGTATATGTCGAGCGAAGTGCAGCGTCTCTACTTCGATCATCCCAACGTGTATGTTTGGGACCGCGACATGGCTCAGATCCAGGCCGCCGGACTCAACATGCTGCGCACCGGTTGGTGGACGGGCTGGGACAAGTTCTGCGACGAAAACGGCCAGCCCTATGAACGCACGCTGCGCACGCTCGAAGCCTACCTGATGACCGCGCGCAAGCACGGCCTCCCAGTGCAATTCAACTTCTTCGCCTTTCTTCCCGATGTGCTTGGCGGGAGAAACCCCTATTTGGGCCCGGAGGCGCGGCGCAAACAGCAGACTCTGGTCTCGACCGTAGTCGGCCGTTTTCGCGACGTTCCGTTCCTCGCCTGGGATCTGATCAACGAACCTAGCATTTCGCAGCACTTGTGGCAGACGCGCCCGAATGGCGATGCCATCGAGCTGGCCGCCTGGAACCAGTGGCTTGCGAAACGCTATCCCGACCGCGCCGCGCTCGCTGCCAGGTGGAACGTGCCGCCCGATTCCATCTCAGGAACGATTTCCTTGCCCGGAGAACTCGAATTCAGCTCGCGAGGAATGTATGAAGGCCACAACTCGCTGCGCGTCTATGACTATTTCTTGTTCGCACAGGAAACGTTTTTGGATTGGGTGCGCGCGCTGCGGGAAGAGATCCGCAGGACCGGCTCGCGGCAGCTCGTCACCGTGGGACAGGATGAAGGCGGCGTGAGGGACCGCCTGTCGCCCGCGTTCTACGGATCTGCGCTTGATTTCACCACCAACCATTCCTGGTGGGGGACCGATTCCCTGCTCTGGGATTCGCTCACCGCCAAGCAGCCGGGTGAGACCATGCTCATTCAGGAGACCGGGCTGCAGCGCGAAATCAATCTGGATGAAACCACCCGTTTCACGCCGGACGAGGAAGCTTCGCTATTCGAACGCAAAGTCGCCGTTTCGTTTGTACAAGGAGCCGGCGCCATCGAATGGCTGTGGAACACCAACTCCTACATGACGGCAGCCAACGAAACGCCCATCGGCGCGCTGCGGGCGGATGGCACGGAGAAGCCGGAAGCAAGGGTGATGCGTGATTTTGCGAGCTTTGCGAAATCGCTCCAAAGCCATTTGCTCGAGCCGCGGCAGCCTTCCGTTGCCGTCATCACCTCGCAGGCCGCGCAATTCTCGGTTCTTTCCGACCTGCAGCTCGAGGCGCAGCAGAAGGCGGTCCGGGCGCTCGCCTACCGGTTGCAGGTCACTCCCTACGTGATTGCCGAAAACCAAATTTCGAAGCTCGGCGCGCCGCAGCTTGCGATCCTGCCCTCTCCGCAGTCTTTGAACGAGGACACCTGGCAAGCTTTGCTGAACTATGTGAAGGGCGGCGGCAATCTTCTGATTACCGGACCCGTGTCGCGAAACGAACACTGGCAATTCCGCGACCGCCCGCAGGATGTCGGGCTAAGTACGCAAACCGAGCCGCAAAGCTATCGCGCCGCGGAAATCCGCCTACCCGGCAAGAAGGTCCCACTCGTTTTCGATCAGCAAAAACAATCCGCCCTCGAAGCACTTCGCTTCAGCGACGGCGCGACGTGGAAAGAGATTCCGAGCGGCAAGGGGAAGATCTTTTGGGCGTCTTATTCTGCGGAGTTGGCACAGGGCCTTGACGCGGCGGCTGCCGTTTACGGCTACCTCTTGGACACGCTCGAAATCAAGCCGGCCTTTGAATGCCAATCCCCTCGCCCGGCGGGGGTGTTGATTTCCGCCACGGAGCTTCAGGATTCCGTGCTTTACATCCTGGAATCGGAAAATACGGAAGACGCTGCCATTGATCTGCGCGATCTGGCGACCGGCGCCCGTCTGACCCTGAAACTCCCGGCCGAGCACGCGGCAATGGCCCTGATTGGAAAACGGGAAAAGGCCATTATCGCGAGGTACGGGTTCTAAGGCCTTTCCGAAACTGTCTGCTGCGGCCTATGGGCGCCGAAGCAGACAGATTCCCTGGGCATGTAACCTTTTTTGTCCCGCTGGCTCCAATCTATAGGGCTCAAAAGCGTTTTGCGCTTTACCCGCTCGACGGCGGGCCTTCCAGGCGTTTTTTTCGTCTGCCACGTAGAACAGTACGTAGGATAATAAGAAGCGAGCTGCGGTTTGGAGGCACGAGATGTTGATCCGTAAGGCCGCGGATTTGACGAACGCGGATGTCACGCCGAAGCAGGTTTACCTGAACCGGCGGAAATTCCTCGAGGTCATGGGAATTGTTGGCACGGCGGCGGTCGCGGGGCGGCGAATTCTTGAACTAGCTGCGCCCTCCGGGGCGCTGGCGGCAACAGAATTCAGCGGCCTCATCAAGAGCCCCTTCAGCACCACGGAAAAGATGAACTCCCTCGAAGACGTCACGCACTACAACAATTTCTACGAGTTCGGAACGGACAAAAAGGACCCCGCGAAAAACGCGCAAAAGTTCGACACCTCCAATTGGGTTGTATCGGTCGAAGGGGAGGTCAGTAAGCCCCGCAAGTTCACCATGGACGAGATTTTGAAGATGGCTCCGCTCGAAGAGCGCATCTACCGGCATCGCTGTGTGGAAGCGTGGTCCATCGTAGTGCCCTGGATCGGGTATTCGTTCAGCAATCTCCTGAAGCTGGTCGAGCCGACCCCCAAGGCGAAGTTCGTCGCTTTCCAAAGCTATTACGATCCGCGACAGATGCCGCAGGGGCGCTGGGCGGGGATCGAGTTCCCCTATGTCGAAGGCCTGCGGATGGACGAAGCCATGAATCCGCTGACGCTTCTTTGCGTTGGGATGTACGGAGCATCGTTGCCGAACCAGGATGGCGCGCCGGTGCGCATGGTGATTCCGTGGAAGTACGGATTCAAGAGCATCAAGTCGCTGGTCAAGATCAGATTCCAGTCGAAGATGCCGCCGACCACCTGGAACCTTGCGGCGGCGAATGAATACGGCTTCTACTCAAACGTAAATCCCAACGTGGATCATCCGCGGTGGAGCCAGGCAACGGAACGCCGGTTGGGCGAATTTTTCAAGCACCCCACAGTCATGTTCAACGGCTATGGCGATCAGGTCGCTGGCATGTATGCCGGAATGGACCTAAAGAAATACTACTGAGCAGATTCTTCCGAAAATGCGCGCGCTACTAACCAGAAAGTGGACGAAAGTCGCGGTTTTCCTTATCTGTTTGCTCCCTCTGGGCGCGCTGGTATGGCGTGGATTCCATCACGGACTCGGCGCGAATCCGGTTGAGTTCATCCAGCTCGCGACCGGCGAATGGACGCTGCGTTTTCTGGTCATCACGCTTTGCGTAACGCCGTTCCGCAAGCTTCTGAATCTTCCGGATCTGATTCGTTTCCGGCGCATGCTTGGCCTGTTTGCGTTTTCCTACCTTGCGATCCACTTTCTTACCTATCTTATCCTCGATCAGTCTTTCGATTTTGCCGCGATCTCGAAGGACATCGCCAAGCGGCCGTTCATTACCGCGGGCTTTCTGGGTTTTCTGCTCTTACTTCCGATGGCCATAACTTCGACCGCCGGCTGGATCCGCCGGCTCGGAGGTAAGCGCTGGCAGATGATTCATCGCGGCATCTACCTGGCGGCGATTTGTGGAGTGGTTCATTACTACTGGAAGGTGAAGTCCGACGTGCGCATGCCGCTTTTCTACGCGGCGCTCGTGGCGATTCTGCTTTTGTGGAGGTTGGGAGACTGGTTTTTCAAGCGCCGCGGGACGGCTGGCGCAAAGCTCTCGCCGCAACAAGCTCCCGCGAACCCATCGAGCTGACTATGTTCTAGTTGACGTTGGCAGACTCGTTCGGGAATTCCACTCCCCAGAACCGCGGCGCCGGCGTGAGAAATTCGACGCCCACACGCTGGCCCTTCGCGAGCGGCTCACCGAGATAGACGACGCGGCATTCCTGCTCTTCCTGGGTTTCCGGATTTGTCAAAACCAGTATTTCGCCGTTATCCACTTCGTGTTTGAGCAACAGCAAACCGCCGTGGGGGCTCACCACCACGGTGTCGCAGGTTTCCTTGAACCTCTTGCGGTCGTGGGCGCGCCCCTGGGCCTGCACGCGGATTTTGTGGAACGACCGCGCGCTGCGCCTTGGTGTTGCGGAAATCACTTCGCTCATAGGGCCATAATCGACTGCCAGCCCCGGGGCGTCAACCTGGCCCTCCGTACAGGTGTTCTCCAACGGCAAACGCCGGATGGGGCGGGAAATCGGGAGACCATTGAAACGGCCAGGTGCGCGCCCGTGCGGTAGGGCGCGAGAACTTCATGGTGTGCGGTCGAAGGGTGCTGACGGGGAACGCGGCGCGGCCTCAAAGCCGCTAGCGGAGGCTCCGGCCCTGGCCAAGTTAGGGCCTGACCCGTCTTGTCCCAGGAGAGTGGCGGTCCTAAAATACCAGGCGTCGAACGCTTGAGGTTAAGAATCATCCGCTGCCGCAACCGTCGTTCGAAGCATTGCATAAGGGCAGTGAGATTTTCTTTTGAAAGGAGGCGAGCCCCTGATGTCCCTCTCAAACCTTACTGGCTTTATCGAAGGTCGCCGCGACCAGCACCTTGCCGAACTGTCTGAGTTCTTGCGCATCCCGAGTATCAGCGCCAAGAGCGAACACAAGCCGGATATCGAGCGTGGCGCTCGCTGGGTTGCCGACCACTTGCGCGCTGCCGGATTCAAGACGGTTGAGATCGTGCCCACGAACCTGCATCCTCTGGTCTATGCCGAATCCCTAGAGGCTCCGGGGCAGGCCACGATCCTTTTCTACGGGCACTACGATGTGCAGCCTCCCGAACCTCTCGAGCTCTGGACTTCTCCCGCCTTCGAACCCGCCGTGCGCGACGGCAATCTTTTCGGCCGCGGGACCGCCGATGACAAAGGCCAAGTGCACATTCATATCAAGGCACTCGAATCACTCCAAAGGGTCAATGGCAAACTTCCCATTAACGTCAAGGTGCTGATTGAAGGCGAAGAAGAAGTGGGCAGCGTGAGCCTTTGGGATTACGTCGAGAAGAACAAGGAAAAACTGAAGGCCGACGCGCTGGTGGTCTCCGACACTTCGATGCTCGGAAAGGGCGTGCCCTCGATTACTTACGGGCTTCGTGGCCTGAACTACTACCAGATTGAACTTACCGGCCCGGAGCGCGATCTCCATTCCGGCGTCTACGGGGGAGCGGTTCCCAATCCGCTGACGATTCTCACCGAGCTTTTTTCGAAACTCCACGACAAAAACTTTCGCGTTAGCGTGCCCGGCTTCTACGACCGGGTCGCCAAGCTTTCGAAAGCCGAACGGAAGGCTTTGAACGCACTGCCGTGGAAAAAGAAGGACTTCGAGAAAGCCGTGGGCGCGGCCGGCTATTGCGGGGAAAAAGGCTTTACCACGGTCGAGCGGCTCTGGGTACGTCCAACCCTGGAATTGAACGGCATCTGGGGCGGCTATCAAGGAGAGGGCGCCAAGACGGTCATTCCTTCCAAGGCGTTTGCGAAATTCTCCACGCGACTGGTCCCCCAGCAGGATCCGCAGAGAATCGCGCAACTTGTTGAGAAGCACGTTCGCAAGCTGTTGCCGAAAACGGTGCGCTGCAAATTCGATGTCTTGAGCAACGGAAAACCGTGGGTTGCTCCTTATCACAATCCCATTTTCCAGAAAGCCCAGGCGGCTCTGGAAAAAGGCTTCAGCAAAAAAGCCGTGTTCATCCGCGAAGGGGGCTCGATTCCCTTCGTGACCCAGATGTACGACACTTTCAAAGTTCCTTGCGTCCTCATCGGCTTCGGCTTGCCCGATGAAAAAGCGCACGCCCCTGACGAGCACATTGCGCTCGAAAACTACTTTGGCGGCATCAAGGCCATCGCGCACTTCTACTCCGACCTGGCCAAGCGCTAAGGTGGCTGACCTTTCGATCGAGCCCTGCTATTTCCGTTTCTGGACATTGACTGAAGAATGTAGGTCTAAAGCCGTGATTTGGGCGCTCGGAGACTCCATGGAATTCGTTCCAGCCGCATTTTTAGCGGGGATTTCCACATCCCCATGCCAAAAACCTCATTTTTCCGGCCTTTTTTTGCGATTTTTGCTTGCGTTCCCTGTTTTCCTTGGCTATAGTCCTTCGCGGCCCGAGTCTTTCTTGGAAAAATGAGGGGTAACACGCACTCGGAGCCCGCTTCGACCGCATCGGGGCTTGCCCTGAATAGGTCGGGGTGGAAAGCAAAATCAGGAGGATAAGCAGACTAGATGTCCAAGCCACTCAGCAAGACGAAGATCGTTGGGCACCTCGCCGAGAAAGTCGGAACCCCGAAGAAAACCGCCGCCACCTTCTTTGACGAGCTCTTCAAGCTCGCCGTGAAGGAAGCCAAGGGCGCTGCGGGCAAATTCGTGATTCCGGGGCTCGGCCGCTTGGTCAAGGCGCACCGCAAGGCGCGCATCGGCCGCAATCCGCAAACGGGCGAGCAAATCAAGATCAAGGCGAAGACCGTGGTTCGCCTACGTCCGTCGAAAGCGTTGAAAGACGCCGTCCTAAAGTAGGTTTTGGTTTTGTCAAAGTTTTGGCCCCCGTTGGCCTGAGCAATCAGGTTGACGGGGGTTTTTCTCTTTGTGAGGTTCAAGAAAGGCTGATCGCGGCATCCGACGAATTGATTCTCCTACGGAATACGGGCCGCGAAAAAGGGAATGCTTGGCTCAGAGCGTCTTGACGTAGGCAACTACGTCGCGGATTTGCGCCGGCTCGAGCGCGTCTTTCATTCCCGGCATCAGCGAATCGCCGGTTTCGATCCACTTGGTCAACGAATCCGTGGTGACTTTGTTTCCGTTGACGGTAAACGTTCCCCGCTTGGAAATGCCCTTCAACCCCGGACCGATTTTCTTCTGATCACTGTCCGCAAAATGGCACATGACGCATTTTTTCTCGAACACGTCTTTGCCGCGCGCCGCCGATCCCGCAGAGGCATGGCCCGATGTTTTTTTTGCGCCGGTACTTGCCGGTGGCTCTTGCGCCGCCATGGCCGTCGCAATGGCCAGAACGGTGGTCCCCGCTATCACTAAATTCCGCCTCACGGTTTCTCTCCTTCGTCTCCGCAAATTGAGCTTCCGGCAAATGCCGGTTTCCTGTCTCTTCCCAAACACACCCATTTTCTCCATTTGCCCGGCGAATTTCCACTCGGCTTCCAGCCCCGCGATCGCCGCCCCGGCACAAAGTACAGGTTCCTACCCCGTACTTCCCCCGACTTTCGTACTTTTGACCCTTGCGAAACGTTGTGATAACTATGCCTTATGAGCATGGAAACGCTCACGCGCGCGTGGGAAATCCTGCAGGACGCCTACCAGGCGCAGATGGAAGGCGACTACGATCGCGCCGTCGAACTTTACCAATTTTCCCTGGAAATGCACCCCACCGCCGAGGCGCACACCTTTCTGGGTTGGACCTACCATTTCCAAGGGCGCATTGCCGAGGCCATCGCCGAATGCAAACTCGCCATCGAGATCGATCCCGATTTTGGCAACCCGTACAACGATATCGGCGCCTACTTGATCGAACAGAATCGCTTTGATGAAGCGATTCCCTGGCTCGAACGCGCCACGGAAGCGCGCCGCTACGAGCCGCGCCACTTTCCGCATTACAATCTGGGGCGCGCGTACCTCGGGAAGGAGATGTACAGCAATGCCATGCGCTGCTTCCAGGAGGCCCTGGAAATCGAGCCGCGCTACTCGCTCGCGCGGCAAGCCCTGGCTTCCCTTCGCCGCCTGCTGAACTAAAGCAAGGTTCTCCGCTTCCCATTGTCAGTCAACCTCCCCCGCGGTTTACGGCTCAGGAAAGGTCAATTCGCGGGCGCCTTCGCCCCGGGCTTGACGATGCGGTCGTAAGCCCCGAGCAACAGAGTCGTGAGCAAGCCGACGCCCACAAACGCGTACCACGCGCGTTCCGGCCGATGCGCGACTTCGGCGAATTGATGCATCACCCGCCCGCCAAACCATCCGCCGATGAGCGATCCGATGCCGATCGGCAGGAAGGCAAAACCCATGTACGTCCCTTGCTGTCCGGAAGGCGCAAGCCGCGAAATGTATTCGTAATAGCGCGGCTGCTGGATGATCTCTCCGAGCGCAAGGACGAGGATGGAGAGCACCGCCCCAAGGATCGTGGGTTTGAAAGCGACGATGAGCCAGGAGACAGACGACACCAGGGTGCCGAGAATCACCGCATGAAATGCCGGTATTTTACGAATCAAATGATTGACGACCAGCGTTAGACAGATGACCGCGAGGCCGTCGGTAATAAGGATCATCTCGACGTCGGCGCTTGGGTTGATATAACCGTGGATGTAGCCGGGGAGGGAGATGTACTGCTGCCAGAACACAATCCAATACCCGGTGAACAACACCAGAAACCACACAAAGCGGCTGATACCGGCGAGCACAATGAGGACGAGTCCGATCCAAACATACCAAGGCACGGCAAAAGAAAAGAGCAAGGAACAGAGCAGGAGGGCCAGGCCCAGGAAGACCACCGGCAGGACCAGCCGATAGTTGCCTACAACGACGCAAAAGTTCCCCACCACTTCAGGAATGCTTGGCGGGGGAGCGCTCTCGGCCTTGCGGGGCTCGCGAAAAAAAACAGCAACAAAGAAGAACATCAGGAGAACGCTGAGCGCTGCCACGCGAAATACATTTTCCACGCCGAGATGGCGGTGCGCCCACGAAGCAACGAAGGGTCCCGCGGCTCCGCCGATGTTGACCATCGTGTAGTAGATCGAATAGCCGATGCTGCGGACATTCTCTCGGGAGGCGCTGGCCGTCGTGCCCACCACGCTTGGCTTTACCAGCGAAATCCCGAGCGCAGGAAGAATCAGGATGCCGCCAACGAAAAGACCAAGAGGCACGGCGTTGCGAATAGGGGCCAGCCACGACGCTCCAATGGAGCCGATCAGGAAATAGGCGACGGCGAGAATCAGGTACGCGAGAGAAAGCGCGCGGCGGAAGCCGAGCTTGTCCGCCACCGCGCCGCCAAACATCGCCAGAAACCACACCATGCCGCCGAAAATGCCGGTGAGCGTGCCGGTCTGCTCGGTCGAGAAATTCAGCTTTCCCTGCAAGTAGAGCGCCAGCGAAGCAAAGGCTCCGTAGTAGGAGAGGCGCTCAAAGATCTCGCTGATATTCGCGACCCAGAACGGCCGCTCGAAGCCTTCGCGAATTTCCTTAAGCCTTTGGCCAAAGCTCATTTCGCCTCCGGAGGACGCGCGCCGGGATGATAGTCGAGGACGCCAACAAGGTAAAGGATGGGCAGTTCTGCGTGGGAACTACTGCCGCTCGCGAAGCAGGTCCACTTGGGCGCGGTCATAATACCAGCCATAGGCCGCCCACGATCCCCAGGAGACCAAGCCGATACCAGCGAGAACAGGCAAAGCCCACAGACCCGGTACGACCAAAAGCGCGATCAGCGCGAGGACGGTCAGCGCGATTACCATGAAAATGATCCCGGCGACAAAAGGCAACAAGCGTAGGCGCAGATTCGAGGTGTCATTGGTGACCTTGGAGAATTTTCCCGCAAGCAGGATGGGCATGACCATGAGAAACAGCAAAACTGCCTTTGTCGAGGTCCAACAACCCTGCCCGAGCGATGCTTGGGTGCTTCTCGCGTTCAGCGCCCCCAACAGCAGCCCCAGCGGTACCCACGCGGCCGTTCGCACCGCATTCAGCTTGAACATCGTCCAGCCCGCCTTCCAATAACTAAGCGGGTAGCAGCCAAAGATCGGTGAGAGCTTTCCCGAAATTCTGCCCTGGTTGGTCGCGGGCCAATTCCCGCCCAGGACAGGAAGCCCCACCGCGACGGCGACAGCCGTCGCAAGCACGGCCAGAAAATAGATTCTCTCGAACCCGAACATCATCACGGCAAAAGCCACTGCCGTCGAAATCACCGCTGCTTTCCACCTCTCGCTCCATGCGGGAGGCTTCGGCCCCAAAAGGAACTGCGCCTCTCCTTTTTCGCGTTGGTTCAGACACCACCCCGCCAGGCGCTCGACCGGCGGCAGTTCTTCCCAGTTCCAGAGACGAAGCCAATCTCGTTGCCAAATGTATTCCGTAGCTTTCTCGCCCCAATTCGTTAACGTCTGCTTCCGCCACGCTGCTTGCATCGGCAAAGCGGCCGTCCGTACCGGGAGTTCGAGCTCTTCCTGCAATTCCGTCTCATGCAAACTCGATTCTTTGTCTTCGCTCTGTTCCGCGCGCTCCGCCGCCAGTTCCTCCTGCTCTCGACGAGCTCCCTCTTCTTTGCAGTAGAGCAGCTGCAAGCGGCTCCACAGCCACACAAAGAGCGCTGAGAGCGAACCGAGCGCCCCGAGAACCACCCACACCCTCCATTTTTGGGTGCGCGGATCGGTCATGAATAAATGGAGCCATCCGGTGGGCAGGGCCAGCGACAAAGGACGCACCGTTCCTAGCAGCCGATCGGGTGCCAGCAACAGTGCGGCAGAGGTGATATACAGCGCCACGGGCATCCACCGCGGATATTTATCCGCGTGCCGGGCAAGCGCGAAAACAGCGCAAAGCACAACCAGCCATTCGGCAAAGGGAGCCGCGATTCGTGTGATCCATCCTTCGGCTCCAGCAGCATCGTTGGTCAGGGAATAAATGACGGCGGCCGCTACTAGAATCCAGAGACTCCTGGCCGCGAAGCGCAGTGAGGCCCAACCGAAGAAGTCTCGGTCGGATATCGGGTGGAAGAGGAGCACGATGCGCGCCCCGTCCGTGGTCAGCTTTTCTCCAAGCGTCCTCGCCCATCCTAGCGCCACGCCGGCCAAGGCCAGGCTCGTGGCGCTGAGGATGCATGCTTTCAACTGGGCGGCATTCTCCGGCCGGGCCAACAGCCTGACGGCGTTGGCCAAAAGCCAGAGCCACCAGAGAGTGGTGCGGCCGCTTCCGCCCCCCTTCCACCACCGCCCTCTCACGCTCGTTCTTCGGTTGCGGCGGATGCGCTCCTTGGCGGCGTATTTCAAACGGCGCACCAAGCCGGAGTCATACAGCGAGACGATCATCCCGCGCCGTCCGGGTCACGCAAATCCAATAGCACTTGCTCGAGCGAGCCATTCCCTTCGCCGCCCCACAGCTCCCCCGCTCTACCACTCAGCCGCAGACCGCCATGGTCGAGGACGCAAATGCGGTCAGAAAACTTTTCGGCAATCTCCAGGATCTGCGTCGTGTAGATGACCGTTCTACCGCGCGCCGCAGCGGATTTCGATTCGTGTTTGAAGTAGGCGATGCCCATGGGGTCCATGCCTGAAGCCAACGGTTCATCGAGGATCCACAATTCAGGATCAATCACCATCAGCGCCGCCAGCCCCGCTTTATACAGCTGCCCGCGCGACATGATGCCAAGCGGCATTCCGGTCAGCGCAAGAATGTTCAGGTGATCCAGGATTTTCGCTACGTTAGCCGCCTCAGGCTCGGGCCGTTCGTAGAGCCGCACGCACATGGCGATGTGTTCGAGCACATTCATCCGGGCAAAAGCCATGGGATGGTCGGGCAAAAACATGAGCCGCCGCCGCAGCTCCATTTTTCCGCGATGAAATTCCTCACCGTCGTAATAAATCCGGCCTCTGCTGGGGATGACAATTCCGGCAAGGCAGTTCAGCAACGTGGTCTTGCCGGCGCCATTGGCCCCGAGAATGCCCACGACCTGGCCAGGTTCGAGATCCAGTTTGACTTCTTCGAGGGCCCACATGCTCCCGAATTTTTTCGACACTTTGTCAATGTGAATTTGCATTTCGCTATGGACCGGCTAACCGCGAGTTCGCTCGCTTCGGAGTATAGCAAGCGCAAAGGGCGCTCGGTTTTTTGCTGCCGACGCGCTTTCCTCGCGAGCTAGATTGGCTCCGGCGGGGTCCTCCTTGGCGCATAGCTGCCCCTTCGAGACGAGGCCATGGACGTCAAAGATGCCAATGGGCGACGATTAGGGGAAAGGCGCGCCGCGGGAAACGCGGAAAGTGGTGCTCCCGGAGAGGAGACGGGTATGGCTCGGGAAATCGACATGCTTGACTTATATCGTGCCGGGGTTGCTTCATGGCATAGGAAGTTTGCGAAAAATTGCCTAAAGTACCCCGGACGTTACCTCTAGGCCCGGCGAGGGATCATAAAAGGATACCGCAACTGATGCGAGGAAGCGGAGGCACGCTTTCGATGGCGGTGCTGCTCGCCGGGATCGTCTTTACGGCTGGAGCCCAGGAGTCTCAACCGCCGACAACCGAGGAGCTAGCCGCGATTTCAGAGCGGGGCAAGCTGCTCTATGAGTACGACCAGGCGGCCTGGCACGCGACCGATGCCGTAGTGACGGCCAACCCCAAGACTGTCGAAGGGCAGCAGGGTATTGCCAGAAAGGCGGACGGCAAGTGGACCGTGGTTTTCGGGAAGTTGCATGAGGACCGCAGTCGATTTGAAATCAGCTACGAAGCGAAGGAACAAGCGACACTCCGGGACTTCGCCGTGAGGCCGGAGCCGGAGGCACGGGAGGATCAAGGATTCTTTCTTTATGCGGCGCGGGCCATCGAGGTGGCGATGAAAGATTTTGGCAAAGCAAGTCGTCCGTACAACGTTGCCGTGCTGCCCGCTCCAGCAGAGCAACTGTACGTGTATTTGTACCCTGCGCAAACCACGGCTCGTGTGTATCCCCTGGGAGGGGATGCGCGGTACCTCGTGGCCGCCGATGGAAGCAAACTCATTGAAAAACGGCAGATGCATAAGACCATCATGGAAGTAGCGCCGCGACCCGGGAAGAAAGTTGCCTCCGGCTTCCACACCCACATTTTGAGCGATCTCGTGGAGGATAGCGATGCGTTTCACGTCTTGACCCAGGAGCCACCCATTCCCGAGTTCGTCGCGACGCCGCACTTCCTCTACCAAATCAAGGCTGACGGTACCATCGAGATCGAAAAAGAAAAGAAGCGAAGAAAATAGGGCGGTTGAGATTTGTTTCGGAACTTTTACCCCCGCAGGGTATCGCGCCTGCTAGTGGCTTGGTATCAGGGCGGTACTTTCCTGCACGCGGCTCGGTGGTTCGGGTTTAAGCTAGGTGGGCACGAATTGCACGCTAAGCCGTTCCCCAGGAGTCCGACATGAGCGTCACGTGTGAGCGTGTTCCATTTTTCTGCGGTATTTCCGCCGATTCTTCTGCTCGTCAAGCGCTACAGAGCAAGGTTCCTCCGTTGGCCGCGGCTATAGTGGGGCTCGTTGCGGCTGTGCTTCTGGCGGCGACGATGTTCACGGTGGGCGTCTCGACCGCTTGCGCCCAGACGGGCGCAAACTCTGATCCGACTTACCTGGCGCTGCGCAACATCACCCTCGGCAGCGAGGCCGTGAGCGTCTCAAACTTCGATCTGAAGCGCGATGCAGCCTCATTTCGTCTGAATTCGGGAACGATCTGCTTCCTCCCTCCCGTGAATGGAAAGGTAACCGGCGCCGTTTTTGTGGGCGAAGGCATCTTAGCGCTCAGGCCCCCGACGGAAACCGAGCGCAAGAGCCTGAAGTACTTGACCAAGGAAGACGAGTTTAGCGAAAAATTCGAACGGCTGGTGCTGCGCTTTACCGATTCCACGTACGAGGAAATCAAGAAAGCCGGCACCGCGTCTACCGGTAACTGCGACGCCGGCCTGCTGAAAGACAGCCAAAATACGACGCGTCACAGGATAAAGTACAACCTGGAGGCTCGTATCCTCGAAGAAGTTCTTAGCCCGCAGCCTCGAGGCCTCTTCTTTGCCTTCGTCCACGGCAAGCGCTACGACGACAAGGAACTCTATCAGATCGATCCCGATGAGGATTCCGATCAAGTGGACTTCTGGACGTATAACGAGAACAAGTTTGGCGACTGGGCTTCCTTTAACTTTACCGAACCTCACCCCAGAGGTTCCTTTGGAAGGCCCATCCGCATCGACCACCACCAGCTCGACACAACCTTGGAAAGGAACGGCGTTCTCTCGGGCAAGGCGACGACTACTTTCGTCTCCGAGCGAAATGGGTTGCGCGTTGTCCCGTTCTCGTTGTTTCACACGCTCCGCGTGCAATCGGTCACGGGCGACGGTCAGCCTCTCTCCTTTATTCAAGAAGACAAGAACGATGACGCGCAATTTGCGGTCATACTCCCTAAACCGCTCGAGGCCGGCGAGAAGCTCACCATCACGACAGCCTACAGCGGCAAGGAAGCCGTTTCCAATGAGGGCGGAGGCAATTACTTCCCGATCGCACGCCACAATTGGTATCCGAACGGCATGGGGTCCGCGTTCGGCGAGTACGCTTCCTACGACATGACCTTTCGCATTCCGAAGGGCATGAAGATTGCCGCCACCGGCGCTCTGGTGAGCGAGGCCAACGAGGGCGGCCAAAACGTCAGTGTCTGGAAAAGCGAAGCCCCGCAAACGGTTGCCGGCTTCAGCTTTGGCCGATTCAAAGTCGAGGAAGCCAAGCTCACCAAGCCTGCAATGTTCATCCAGTCTTTTGCCAATGAGGAATCACCCAACTGGGTGCAGGCCCTGCAACAAGCCGCGCAAGGGCCCCAGTTAGGTCAGGGGGCCATTGGCTCGGGGATGCCGGGAGCGCCCTTGGGCACGATGAGCACCACGGGACTCAACAAAAAGGCGCTTGCGGAAGGCGAGCTGGCGGTACAACTCTACTCGGATTATTTTGGACCGTCATTGTTTACGCACCTGGAGCTTACCCAGCAAACCGCCTGCAACTTCGGGCAATCCTGGCCCGGCCTGGTCTGGATTCCGATCTGCTACTACTTCGACACGACCGTCCGGCACACGTTGGGGATCGACTGGGGCGACCGCGGCTACTGGAAGGTAGTCACGCCGCACGAAGTCGCGCATCAATGGTGGGGCCACACCGTGGGCTTTAGTTCCGGCCGCGACCAGTGGATGAGCGAAGGCTTCGCGGATATGTCCGCGTCGCTCTATCTCAGCATGATCGAAAAAGACCCCAAGAAGTTCCTGACCTTCTGGAACGATGAACGCGAATTGCTGCTGGAACGCGATGCGCAAGGCTTCCGCGCCATTGACGTTGGCCCGCTGACCATGGGATATCGCGCCGATAACTCGCGCACCGGCGGGGGCATCACGCGACGGCTGATCTATCCCAAGGGCGCTTATGTGCTGCACATGATCCGTATGATGATGTACGACCGGCAAAATGGCGACAAGCAGTTCAAAGAGACCATGCAGGACTTCGTGAACACCTATCGTGGCAAAGCCGCAACCACGGAAGACTTCAAGGCCATCGTCGAGAAGCATATGACGCCGGACATGGACGCCGAAGGAAATCACACGTTGGACTGGTTCTTCAACGAATACGTTTACGGCACGCAGTTGCCGAGCTACAAGCTGGACTACTCCTTTGACACCGGCGCGGACGGCACCATGATGATGAGCGTGAACGTCACACAGTCCGGCGTGGACGACAAATTCCGCATGGTTGTTCCGGTGTATCTGGAATTGGATGAGGGCCGCATTGTTTTTCTGGGAAGGATGCGCCTGGTGGGAAACAAGTCCGAGGCGGCCAAGGTACCGCTCAAAGGCCTAAAGGCCAAGCCGCGCCGCGCGATGATCAACTACTACGACGACGTTCTCGCGTCGCCCAGCTAAGGCCCATAAGAAACTCGACCTCGATCGGAGTTACCCCAGACCCAACAGGGAGCAGTTCGCTCTTGACTGTCGAAGACCTCCTGCGAACGACGATGGGAGAAGACGGTTCACGAGAAAAGGCGGGAGTGGAAGTCGAGCGACGCGGGAATGTGGGCCGCGAAGTAGGCGGGATCGTGGCGGCCGGGATAGATATGAAATTCGTGAGGAATTTTGCGGGCGGTAAGGATTTTGTCAAGCGCTGCGGCGCCGGTCTCGAAGCCGAAATCGTCCTGGTCTCCACAATCGAAATAAATCCTCATGCCGGATAGATTTGCGGAGTGCGCCAGCACGAGGGGGCTATTGGCATCCCAGAAGGCCGTGTCCGGAGGACTGCCGAAAACGCCGCCAAGAACGCGGGCCCGCGGAGACTCCGGAGCGTTGACGAAGGCAGGCAGCTTTTCGATGAGCGCGGCGCTGTGGGCGCTAACGGCGCTGAACAGCTGTGGATGCCGGAAGGCAAGATGCAGCGCGCCGTAACCGCCCATGGAAACCCCGGAAATCGCGCGGTTGGCGCGCCCCGGTGACACGCGATACCTGCTTTCCACAAAGGGGAAGAATTCCCGCAGCAAAAAATCTTCGTAGCGAACTTTTCCATCCTTGGAGTTGACATAGAAACTCGCGCCGGCCGCCGGCGTGGCGATCAGGAATTCTTTCAGTTTGCCGCCCTCCCATAAATCTTCAACGAGATTCCACAGGCCGGAGTGCACGAAGAACTGTTGGTTGTCGCCGAGCCCATGCAGTTCGTACAGGATGGGGAACTGTTTTGCTTTGTCAGCATCGAACGACGCCGGGAGCACGATGCAGTACGGAACGCTCTCGGCAAGAATCTTGCTGGGGACGGTGTTGCACTCGACTCGGCCATAGGCGGACGCCGAAGGAACGCAAAAAAGGTGGAGGAGGAAAAAGAGGTACAGGCCCAGGCGCCGAGAGGTCGCGCGGACGTCACTCATAGCGGAGCGCTTGGACCGGATCGAGGCGCGAGGCGCGCGAGGCCGGATAGAGTCCGGCAACGAGGCTAACGACGACGGCGAAGCCAATGCCGCCCAGAACGAGCCACAAAGGGACCGAGGAAATGTTCACGCTAGGAAGATTCTGGCGATGCAGGTAGACATTCGTCCCGAAGGTTAGCGTGCGTCCAATAAGCCATCCGAGAACCGTGCCGAGAATGCCCCCCAAAAAGCCCATCACGCCAGCCTCGACAAAAAAAAGCTGCTTGACGTCACGGTCGGCGGCGCCCAGCGCTTTTAGCACCCCGATTTCGCGTCGGCGTTCGAGGACGGCCATGACCAGCGTGTTGACGATGCCCAACGTCGCGACGGCAAGAGCCAGACTGCTGAAGATGCCGAGCAGCAGGTCCAAGACGCGGAAAAAGGTGAGCAGGCTCTTGGAAGCATCAAGAAGAGAAAACGCGCCGAAGCCGAGATCCTTCAGCTTTTTTTCCGTGTCTTCCACGAGCGACGTGCGTTTCACGCGAACCGTAAGGCTGACATAAGTAGGCTTTTCGCTTGAAGAATCGCGAAGAATGTCGCGAAGGTCGTTGACCTGCGCCGCCCGGAGTGTTTCGGCGAGAGGAAGAGGAATGAGCAGACGGCCAGTGCCAAAACCGCCGAAACCCGAGGCCGGCTCGGTTTCGACAACACCCATGATGCGAAGATGCTTTTCCTTGGGGATGACGGAAAAGCCGCCGGAATTCTGCGGCGGGTCCCCGGGCTGTGCGGGAAGCGACTGGCGCTCCGCGTAGCGAAGAACCAAATCCTTGCCAATCAGCGAAGCGGTTTGCGGATCGAGCTCCTTGGCAAATTCCGCCTGCAAGATGGCTTCATCCGCATTCGGCGAGGAAAAAAAGCTGCCCTGCATGCCGTCAAACGCACCGCTGGCTTTTGAGGATTCCGGCATGCCCGCAACCATGGTGGCAAAGGGCTTGCCGTCGTAGCGTACCTCGGTAAAGAAGCGGATTTGCGGATAAACCTCGACTACGTTCGGCAGGCGCGAAATCTCCGCGCGGGCATTCGCGTCGAGCGGCCGGGCTTTCGCGTCCGGAGTGCGACTAGCGGGAGGCCCTGCGCCCGGCCTGCGAAGATTCGTTTTCGGAGTCACAAAGATGGAGTCGAACAAGCCGCTCCTCGCGAGGCGGCTGGAGGCGAGCTGCTGGAGTCCGACTCCCAGGGAAAGCATGGCCACGAGTGAAGCCACGCCGACGGCAACGCCGAGAGTCGTGAGCGAATTGCGCAAAACGGCCTCGCGGAGGTTGCGGAAAGCGAGGTCGCTCAAATCGCGGAACTTCATCGCTGGGCTCCATTGGAAATGAGCTTGCCGTCGCCCATCACTGCGAGACGGTCGGCGAAACGCTCGGCCAGAGTGCGCTCGTGCGTGACCATGACGATGGTCATGCCGGGATTCTTCTGGATTTCGCGAAGCAGCGTGAGGATGGATTCGCCGGTGGCACTGTCGAGATTGCCGGTGGGTTCGTCGGCAAGAAGAATCCTGGGGCGATTGACCAGCGCGCGGGCGACCGCGGTGCGCTGCTGCTCCCCGCCCGAAAGCTCGCTCGGGCGATGGCCGATGCGCTTTTCCAGTCTGACGCGCTCGAGCGCATCGCGTACCCGCGCGGCGCGCTCGGAGCGGTCGACTTCAGCGAGGCGCAGGGGAAGCTCGACGTTTTCTTCGAGGGTCATGCGCGGAAGGAGATTGAAGGATTGAAAAACCATGCCCACGGTTTGCCGCCGGTAGCGAGCAAGTTCGAGGGCGGACATTTGCGAGAGATCCTGACCGTGCGCGATAACCGCGCCGGAGCTGGGGCGGTCGAGCCCGGCGATGAGATTCAGAAGCGTGGATTTTCCGGAGCCGGAGCTGCCAAGAAGCGCGAGAAACTCACCCGATGAAACGGAGAGAGAGACGTCGTGGACGGCGCGGATGACGGATTCGCCCATGACATAGTGGCGGGAGACGGATCGAAGCTGGATCGCGGGAGGAAGCTCGGTCATAGGTTGTGAGGCCCATCCATGATACGACGATCCGGGCGCGGAAATTTCAGGAAAGTTGCATGCCGGATAAAGCCGGACCGGCGGGGGAAGAAGCAGGATATGGCCAGCGAAAAACCGCGAATCGGGAATAGAATGCGGCCGCAGAAGGAGACCCGATGAAAACAATCTGTCTTGCAGTGATGGGGGCCTTGTTGCTCGGCGAGGGGATTGCGGCGCAGAAGCCGCCGCTGCTGCTGGAGAAGGACGTTCGGGCGCTTGCGGGCGAACTGAGCGGGGAGATGGCCAAGCGGAATCTGGAGGTGATGACGACCTTTCATCGGCAGCGCGGTTCGCAAGGGTTTCATGCGGCCGCGGAATTGGTGGCAGAGCGGCTGCGGGCGTATGGGCTCGGCGACGTGGCGATTTTCGAGTTTCCGGCCGATGGGAAGATTGTTTATGGGACGCAGAGGTCCAGGCCGGCGTGGGACGGGCAGGTGGGCGAGCTGTCCGAGTTGCGCCACGTGGAGGTTGTATCGAAAGACGGAAAGATTCTGGCGCAAGGGGAACAGGCGATAAGGCTCGCCGACTATCGATCGGAGCCGGTGGTGCTGGCCGAGGACAGCGAAAGCGCGGATGTGACCGCCGATTTAGTGGACGTGGGAGAGGGAACAGAAGAGAGGGATTACGCGGGGAAAGACGTGAAGGGAAAGATTGTGCTGGTGGGCGCACAGCCGGGCGCGGTCGAGGATCTGGCGGTGGGGAAGTTGGGCGCCGCGGGAATTGTGAGTTATGCGCAGAATCAGAAGACGGCGTGGTGGGGCGAAGACGAGAACTTGATCCGCTGGGGGCACCTCGACACGTTTTCGCCCAACAAAACGTTTGGGTTCATGGTGTCGCTCAAGACGGCGCGCGGGTTACGGGAGCGGCTGGCGCACGGGGAAACGATCCACCTGCATGCGGTGGTGAAAGCGGGGCAGCATCCGGGGAATTATGAGGTGGTGACCGCGACGATTCCGGGAGCGGACCGGAAACTCAAGGACGAAGAGATAGCCTTCAGTTGCCATCTGGACCATCAGCGGCCGGGGGCGAATGACAACTCGAGTGGCTGCGCGACAATTCTGGAAGTGGCGCGGACGCTCCAGGAGTTGCTTGGCGAGGGAAAACTCGAGCGGCCGGCCCGCACGATTCGATTCCTTTTTCCGCCGGAAATAGAAGGGACGCTCACGCTCCTAAATGCCAAGCCGGAATTCGCCAGGCGGATTAAGGCCGTGGTGCACATGGACATGGTGGGAGGCGGACCGCAGACGAAAGCGGTGTTCCACGTGACACGCGGGCCGATGAGCTTGCCAAGCTTCGTGGACGACGTGGCTTGGGCGTTTGCCGAGTGGGTGAATGAAGAGTCCTACCAATTCGCGGCAACAGGGAAGGCAGACTATCCAATGGTGGCGCCCGAGGGCGGCAAGGAACCGCTGCGCGCGGAGTATTCGGCGTATACCATGGGGAGCGACCACGATGTGTACCAGGATTCCTCGTTTGGGATTCCTGCGATTTATCTGAACGATTGGCCTGACCGCTACATCCACACCAATTTCGATTCAGCGGCGAATATCGATCCGACAAAGCTGAAGCGCGCGGCGTTTATCGGCGCGGCGAGCGGCTATTTTTTGGCGGCTATGAACGAAGATTCCGCGAAGAGCGCGTTCATGGCCGTTGATGTTGATCGGTTGCTACGTGCGAATGCGGCGGGCCTCGAGGCAGCGCAACTATCGGAGGGCGAGTCGTCGAATCTATTACGGCAGTATTTGAATTCAGAGATCGATCGGCTGCACTCCATAAATCAGCTCTTTCCGAGATCAATCACCGTGAGCGAACTATCCTTTGAAAGATTCTTTCCGGTTCAGATGCTTGCCGAGAGAGTGAGGCCTCGAACCCCGGCAATGGGCGACGGACTGCTGAAACTCAAACGAAGAGCACAACCGAAAGGCCCGCTGGCGGTGTTTGGTTACGACTATTTTGCGGACCACGCGAAAGCAGCGGGGGTGGCCACGCCGAAGTTGCTCGGCTATGAAGGACTGTGGGGCGGCGGCGAAGAGTATGCCTATGAAGTGCTGAATTTTGCAGACGGGAAACGCAACGCGCAGGAGATTCGCGATGCGGTTTCGGCGGAATATGGACCGGTGCCGCTGGGGCTGGTGGTCGAGTATTTGAAGGCGCTCGAGAAGATTGGCGTGGTGGAAGAAGCGAAATAGCCGGATTAAGCGGAACAAGGCACGCCCTATGGCGCCCTGCGGTTCCCGACGCGACACGGTATGTTAGCATCGAGAGCTTGCCGGTTGAGCAAGGCTCCCAGCAGATGGCAGCGACGATGAAAGCGTTGCGGAAGATGCAGCCCGCACGAGGGTTGCAGATGGACACGGTCGCGGTGCCGGCGATTGGTCCGACCGACGTGCTGGTGCGCGTGAAGGCCGCGTCGATTTGCGGGACCGATCTGCACATTTACGGGTGGGACCGTTGGTCGCAGGGGCGCATCAAACCGCCGCTGACGCTCGGCCATGAGTTTTGTGGCAACGTCGAACGCGTGGGAGACGAAGTCACGGCAGTCGAGCCCGGTGATTTTGTCAGCGCGGAGATGCACGTCAACTGCGGGCATTGCCGCCAGTGCCGGCTGGGACAGGCGCACATTTGCAAGAATCTGCGGATCATCGGGATCGATCAGGACGGGGCCTTCGCAGATTTTGTCAGGATTCCGGCGTCGAACATCATCAAGCTCGACCCGGGCATTCCCGAGCACTACGGGGCAATTCTCGATCCCCTGGGGAACGCCGTGCACACCGTGCTCGCGGGGCCAATCGCGGGGCAAACCGTTTTGGTGACCGGCTGCGGGCCGATTGGACTGATGTCGATCGCGGTGGCCAAAGCCTGCGGGAGCTCCACGGTTTTTGCCACGGAGACAAACGAGGCCCGGCGAGCCATGGCCAAGAAAATGGGCGCGGACGCGGTGATTGATCCAGCGTCGGAAGATGCGGTAAAGCGGATTCTCGGCGAAACGGGTGGCACAGGAGTGGATGCCTTGCTCGAAATGAGCGGGAATCCAAAGGCCATTCAACAAGGCTTCCGGGCGCTGCGGGCGGGAGGGCGCGCGTCATTGCTGGGGATTCCGACAGAAAATGTCCCGCTGGATCTGGTGAACGACGTGATTTTCAAGGGCGCGACGGTACAGGGGATTTACGGGCGGCGCATGTATGAAACGTGGGTCGAGATGACCGCGCTGCTAAAGGCCGGGCGGCTGAATCTGGAGCCATTGTTTGGCCAGCGGGCCCCACTCGAGAAGTTCGAGGGCGCTTTTGCGAAGTTGCAGGAAGGATTGCCGGGCAAGATTCTCTTATATCCCGACGGAGTCGGGCATTGAACGTTGTCTCTGCCCTGTAATTCCCGGATTTGCCCCCCGGACCCGCGCTGGCGCACAATAAAGGGTTCCCCGGCCGATTCCCACCATCAGGAGCAATGCCATGTCGGAAACCGCCACACTGGCGACCAAGCAAAATCCCCTGCAGTACGTCACCGATCAGTTGAATGAGCTGCGCTCGAAGGGCGTGGCGCCGAAACTGCGCGTCCTCGAAGGCGAGCAGAGGCCCGTGTGCATTTTCGACGGGCGGGAAGTCATCAACCTGGCTTCGAACAACTACCTGGGTCTGACCACGCACAAAGCCTTGCGCAAGGCGGCGCTCGATGCGGTAAAGCGCTACGGAGCGGGCGCCGGCGCAGTTCGCGCCATCGCCGGGACCATGCGGCTGCATATGGAACTGGAAGAGCAGATTGCGACATTCAAGAAAGTGGAAGCGTGCGTGGTGTTTCAGTCGGGCTTCACGGCAAATGCCGGGACGGTTTCAGCCGTACTCGGCAAAGAGGACCTGATCGTTTCCGACGAATTGAATCACGCCTCGATCATTGACGGAGCGCGACTCTCGAAAGCGACCATCAAAGTCTTCAAGCACAAGGATGTCGGGGACTGCGAGCGCATCCTGCAGGAACACGCGAGTTTTCCGGGGAAGAAGCTGATCATCACCGACGGCGTGTTTTCCATGGACGGCGACATCGCACCGCTGCCGCAGCTGTGCGATCTGGCGGAGAAATACAACTGCATCATGATGGTGGACGACGCCCACGCTTCCGGCGTGCTCGGCAGCAATGGGCGCGGCACGGTCGACCATCACCAGTGCCACGGACGCGTACACATCCAGGTGGGAACGCTGAGCAAGGCGATCGGCGCGATGGGCGGTTACGTGTGCGGCACGCGCGAGTTGATCGATTTCCTGTATTTGCGCGCACGGCCGTTTCTTTTTTCGACTTCACACCCGCCCGCTACCGTGGGGGCATGCCAGGCGGCGTTTACGCTGCTGGCTTCGCCGGAAGGCGAAAAGCTCCTGAAAAAGCTCTGGTCCAATACCAAGTTCTTCAAGCGCGAATTGAAGAAACGCGGGTTCCAGTTCAAAGGCAGCGAGACGCCGATCATCCCGATCCACGTGGGCGAGGCCGCGAAAGCGTTTGAGTTTTCGAAGCTGCTTTTTGAGGCCGGCGTTTTCGCTCCGGCAGTAGGCTATCCGGTCGTCGCGGAGGGCAAAGCGCGGTTGCGCGCCATCGTCAGCGCGGCTCACAAGCGCGAACAGTTACTGCGCGCCGCGAACATCCTGGGGGAAGTCGGAAAGTCCCTGGGCATCGTCTAGAAACGGAATTCGGCCGGGCAGTCGAAGCTTGCAAATCTGCCTGCTTCCGGCCATTTTAGAGCGGTCGTGACCGCGTGCTCTGCTCATAACCCTAACAAAGAGAATGACTTACGGGCAGGCGAGCTTTGCATCTATCAACTTGCGTCTTAGACACCCTTTTCTACCAGGGCAGCAGTTAAGTTAACCATGGCAGAGGAGGTCTATTCGATCATGTATCGCACGGGAATCTCGATGGTTGTGGCGGCGCTCTTCGCAGTCGGTGCAGCGGCCGAATCGCAGGCGGGTGCGCAAGCCGGAGTGCAGGCAAGCGGACAAGCGAATGTCCAAGCGGGCCATACGCAGGCACAAACAGATGCTTCGAGCCGAACGTCCGCGGCGGCCACGGCACAAAACGGGCAAGCAAACGCCGGGCTGACCAGCGGAACGGCATTCAATGCGGCATTGAGTTCTCCGCTGGACTCTAAAAAGTGCAAGCCGGGTGACGCGGTGAACGCGCGTACGACCGAAGCGGTCAAGTCCCAAGGCAGGACGGTCATCCCCAAAGACGCGAAGCTCGTGGGACACGTGACGCAGGCCTCGGCGCGTGCCAAAGGAGAGACAGAATCCGCCCTGGGCATTGTGTTTGACAAAGCGATTCTGAAGAACGGGCAGGAAATCCCGCTGAACGTTGCGATTCGGGCGCTGGCTTCGGCACAGGGCAGCGCCTCGATGGCCGGCGACGAGATGGACACGATGGGAGGCCCGAGCGGCTCCGCGGCTGGCGGGGCCCGCGAGATCGGCGGGGTCACGTCCGCGGCCGGAGGGGCGGTGGGCACGGTGACGAACACCGCGGCGAACGTAGGGGGAGCCGCCAGCTCTACGATCAATTCGGCAGCCAGCGCAGGCGGAAATGTCGCCGGCGCTTCTCGCGGAGCCATCGGCGGGCTGAATGCGGCCGGGCAGCTCACCTCGAATAGCCAAGGCGTTTTTGGACTAAATGGCTTGAACTTGGGCGCCGCGGCTTCCAATTCGACCGAGGGCGTGATCACTTCGGCGGGGAAGAACGTGCATCTCGAGAGTGGGACGCGCATGCTGCTGGCAACCGAAGCACAAACTGGCACGGCGAGCGCGTCGAAACCCCCTGCCGGGAGCAAGGTGAATCCCAAATCCAAGGAGAGTCGGGAGCGAGACAACCTTGAAAAGCCGTAACCACGGTTTTTCCGATAAACAGGCCGCGCCTGCAGGCCAAACCTCGGCGCGGCTTTTTTATTTTTGAGCAAGCTGTCGCTTCAAGGTTTCCGTGTCACCCAAAACAAAGCCTCTTACGATTTTCCCTTCCCTGAAAGCAAACAGGGCAAGGCCCTGATAGCTGATCTTCCTTCCCGTCCCTGGAAAGCCGAACAGCTCCCCGCGGTGAGTCCCGGTGTAGGTCAGGCGGGCGGCTACTTTCTCCCCTTCGGCGACGAGCTCCTCGATGTGGTTGTGAAAATCGGGAAACACCGAGCGGATGCGCTCCCTATACTCCTTGAATCCGCTGATTCCCTCGACCGCCGTGCCGATCGAGCCATGAAAAACAATATCGGGGGAGACGAGTTCTTCCAGCGCCGGCTCGCTCCAAGCATTCCAGATTTCGGAGTAGTACCGGCGCACGACTGATTTGTAGTCTGGCACAAAGGCCTTTCTTGCGGCAGCTTGGCTTACCAGAGGCGCCACCCGCAACCGCCAAATTGGTGCGCGTCGCGCCTTCACGATCGAAACCGGTGCTGGTCTTCCCTGCCGCGCCTCCCTCCTTTGCTATACTCGCGGCGATGGCTTCCGGAGCGAAGAAACTCTTCTTGGTGGACGCGATGGCGCATGTTTATCGGGCATTTTTTGCCCCCATGCCGCAGCGGCTGACCGGCCCCAACGGCGCGCCTACCAATGTTCCTTTCCTTTTTGGAAATATTCTCAAGCGCTTGATCAAAGATTACGATCCGAAATATATCGGCGTCGTTTTCGATCCTCCGGGGGCCACCTTTCGCGACAAGCTCTTTGAAAAATACAAGGCGCAGCGGCAGCCGATGCCGGACGAGATGCGCGTGCAAATTCCCTTGGTGCGCAGGCTTTGCGACGCCATGCGTTTGCCGGTTCTCGAGGAAATGGGGTACGAAGCCGATGACGTGATCGGGACCATCGCCACCGAAGCCGCCAAGCAGGGGTTCGAAGTTCTCATCATCAGCAACGACAAAGACATGATGCAACTCGTGGGCAAAAACGTTCGGACGCTCAAGACAGGTTCCGGTGGCGCAAAGGGCGACATTCTCGTCGACGAAGCAAAGGTTCAGGAGTTGCTTGGTGTGCCCGCGGAGAAAGTCGTCGACTATATGGCGCTTCTTGGCGACACCGTAGACAACATTCCCGGGGCAAAAGGCATCGGCGAGAAAGGCGCGGCGGAGCTAATCACCAAATATGGCAGCGTCGAGAAGGCCCTGGACCACGCCGACGAGGTCTCCAACAAACGATACCGCGAAGCACTGCAGCAGCAGCGCGACCAGGTGCTGATGTCCAAGCAGCTTGCAACGATTTCGATCGACGTGCCAATGAAACTGGATTTCGAAGCGCTCGAGCGGCGTGAGCCGGACCTGCCCGCGCTCACCGCGCTTTATCGGGAGCTGGGGTTTAGCTCGCTATTGAAAGAGCTGGGCGCCGGCGCCGTGGGGGCGGCGTCCACAGGGGCGGTAGCAGTAGCGGGCGAGAAGGCGGATTATGCGCAGTTGGCAAACGCCGGGGACTTTCGCGAGTATCTCGGAAAACTTCCTCGAGAGCAGCCGCTGGCGGTGTGGCTAAATGTGGACCTCGGTCCGCGGGAATCGGAAGGATTTGGCACACGGATCGCGGGGATTGAAGTTTCTGCAAAACCCGGTGAAGGACGGTCGGTCTGGGCGGACGAAAAGGGCGAGGCGCTCGAAGCGCTCGTGCCGCTGCTCCGGGATAGCAAGCGGCCCAAGATCGTCCACGACCCGAAAATCGTTTCCCTGCTGGCCGGTGAAACAAAAAACATCCAGCATTCGACCGCGCTCTATTCCTACCTGCTGCGGCCCACCACCGCGAACCACAGCTTCGCCGACGTGGTCGTGCGCCAGTTCAACGTCATGCTCGGCGGCGGCCCCGGAGAACGCGCCGACTATTTGCAGCGGCTTGCGCCGCTGCTCCACGAGCAGGTGAAAGAGCAGCAACTCGAAGAGGTCTACGAAAAGATTGACCTGCCGCTCGCGCCGGTGCTTGCCGGGGTGGAACGTACCGGGATTCGCGTCGAGCCCAAAGAGCTCCAAAAGATGTCGGAAGCGATGGACAAGGAAATCCGGCGACTGGAAAAGGAAATCTGGAAACTGGCGGGCTTGGAGTTCAACGTCAATTCGCCTCCCCAGCTCGCTGAGATTCTCTTTGACAAATTAAACTTGCAGGCCAACCCGAGAAGAGGGAGAGCCAAGGCCCGATCAACCGCAGCCGACGTTCTGGAAGAGCTCTCCCCTCAGCATCCTCTGCCCGCCAAAGTCATCGAATTTCGCGAAGTCTCCAAGCTGAAGTCTACCTACGTGGACGCGCTTCCCAAGCTCATCCATCCGGAGACCGGACGGCTGCACACCAGTTTTTCGCAAACCGGCGCGGTAACCGGGCGGCTGAGCTCGAGCGATCCCAACCTGCAAAACATCCCGATTCGCACCGAGTTGGGCCGGCAGATTCGCGCAGCGTTTGTCGCGGAAAAGGGCAAGGTCCTGCTTTCCGCGGATTACTCGCAAATCGAACTGCGCGTGATGGCGCATTTTTCGCGGGATCCCGTGCTGGTCGAGGCGTTTCGCAACGGCGAGGACATCCACGCGCGCACCGCGCAGGAAGTCTTCGGGGTCGGTCCGCTCGGGCAGACGGCGGAGCATCGCCGCGCCGCCAAGGCCATCAACTTTGGAATTATTTACGGACTCTCTCCTTTTGGTCTGGCGCAGCAGCTGGGCATTGAGCAAAAAGAAGCGGCGCAGTTCATCAATGCCTATTTCGCGCGGTATCGCGGCGTGAAGGAGTACCTGGACAACGTTCTCGCCGAAACGCGCAAGACCGGAGTGGCTAAGACCATGTTCGGAAGAATCCGGCCGATTCCGGAGATTACTTCGCCACAGGTGCAACTGCGCAACTTTGCCGAGCGCACCGCACTGAATTCCCCGCTGCAAGGCACGGCCGCCGACCTTATCAAGCTGGCGATGATCAACATCGACCGCCGGCTCACCGAGGAGGAATTCGAGGCAAAAATGATTTTGCAGGTGCATGACGAGCTGCTTTTCGAGGCACCGGTAAAGGAATCTGGCAAGCTGCGGAAGTTGGTGAAAGAAGAAATGGAAGGCGTCTACAAATTGGCGGTCCCGATCGTCGTGGAAATCGGCGTGGGCGCGAACTGGCGCGACCTCGAGTAATGGCCAGGGTCCCGCCCTTGCGCCTGAATCTCCCCGGGCATCCTTTTTTAGGACCGCCAAGTCTAACTGGGACGTGGACCTAGGTCCCTCGGAATTTAACTGATCTCTGTTTGGGAAAAGAGAAACTCCCCCCAGCTCCGAGCGAGGTTCGTCATGCGCCGGATATTGCTCTGGTTTCCTGTTTGCGGTTCGTCTCTTGGGTTGCGGTACGTTTGCGCTTGCTCGGGAGGCCGCCTGGCGCGTCGCTTCTTTATCACATTGGCAGAGAAAACTTTTTCCGTCTGAAAATTCTATGTGCTAGCGTGGGTAGGTAAACGCTCTAAACGAGGCTTCTCATGCGTTCTCGAGCTTTCACGGTCGTCGGGCTTGCAGCTTCGGCATTCCTTGGGTCTTGCGGCAGCAGTACGCCCACTTCCACGATCACCGTTGCGGTGACTCCGGCTACCGCAACACTAAGTCCTGGCGCAAGCACACAGTTCACGGCCACCGTCACGGGAGCCACGAATACGGCGGTAACTTGGCAAGTGAACGGCACGCCAGGCGGCAGCACCGCGGCCGGCACCATTTCCTCGAACGGGTTGTATACCGCCCCCAGCACCATCCCCAAACCGGCGACGGTAACGGTGACCGCCATTTCGTCCGAGAATGCGTCGGTCTCCGGCTCGGCTAGCGTCACCATCGCTCAACAGGTCCCGGTTGCAGTGACTCCGAATCCGATAAGCATAGCCATCTTCACGACGCAGCAGTTTGCGGCCACGGTGAACGGACAATCGAGCACCGCGGTGACCTGGGAGGTCAACGGCGTCACCGGCGGGAGCCAGGCCACGGGATTTATCTCGGCGTCGGGCCTCTTTGTTGCGCCCAGCGGCGTTCCCACCGCTTCGAGCGGAAACGGCACTGTTACCACCACGACCGTGACCGTGACCGCCGTTTCCACCGCGAGTCCAAACTCTTCCGGTTCGGCGACCGTGACGATCTTTCCGCCCAATCAAAATCCGCAGACAGGTGCAATCGAGTTCGGGACCTCTGGCGGGAATCAGAATGACTCAACCACAAGCGGGAACAAGGTCACTTGCTGCGGAGGCACGCTCGGCTCGCTCGTGACTCGGGGCGGCACGCAATACATCCTGAGCAACAATCACGTGCTTGCGCGCACCGATCTGGCTGCGATTGGCGAGTCCATCGTCCAGCCCGGACTTGTCGATACCAACTGCGGACAAACGGCTTCTTCCACCGTGGGACAGCTTTCTCAGTTTTACAACCTGGAAACGGGCACGGCTCCCAAGATCGACGCGGCTATCGCACAGGCGGTTACCGGAGCGGTGAACGCAACCGGAAACATTCTCTTCCTCGGGGCCACGGTGGATGCGAACAACGTTCCAATGGCGGGCGCCCCGCACTCGGGTTCGGGTGTCACCGCTTCGGTCAACATGGCCGTAGCGAAGAGCGGCCGCTCGACGGGCCTCACCTGTTCCACGATCATGGTTACAGGCGTGACCGCCACGGTGCAATATCAAAAAGGCTGTGGAACCGGAACGATGTTCAGCGAAACTTTTACGAATCAGGTGGACATCGCAGGCGGTAGTTTTAGCGCCCCGGGTGATTCCGGGTCGCTCATCGTTACGCAAAATACTGCCGACCCGGTGGCCCTGCTCTTCGCCGGGTCCGACACGGATAGTGTGGGCAATCCCGTTTCGGATGTGCTCGCTTTCTTTCAGAGCGGCGGGAACGCCGCAACCTTCGTCGGCGGCGCCACCCATCAAGTCATCGGCTGCACTCTGCCGGTTAAGCCTGCTTCGGCGACTTTAACGGTGCCGACTTCGACGGCCTCACCCGAAGGGCTAAAAAATGCCATTGCCGCGCGTGATGCGCACGCCCCTGAACTTCTTGCCTACCCGGGAGTGCAGGCGGTCGGCGTGGGAACGAGCTACGACAATCCCGCCGAGGCGGCGATTCTGCTTTTTGTAAGTAAAGGGCAACCGCGGAGGAATCTGCCAGCGGTTGTGGATGGCGTCCGCACACGCATCGTCGAAGGCGAACTCTTTTCCGAGCGCGGCGTGCTGTCGCCTGAGGAGAGCGCTACGCTCGAGCAATCCGCAGCGCCCCCGCAGCTTGTCTATTCCATCTCGGATGCAGAGGTGGCGCGCGCCAAGATTGTGCATCGAGCACACGTCGACGAACTGATGAACATGGCCGGGGTGCAGGGCGTGGGAATCACGTCAAGCGCGGATTCGCCCGGCCAGGCGGCGCTGATGATTTTCCTCATCCGGGGTGTGGCGCATCCCGCGATCCCGCCGGTCATCGACGGGTTACGCACGCGCGTGCGCGAATCCAGCCGTTTCCGTGCGGGTTTTGCCGACTCTCAGCCAAAGCGCGGTTGCTCCGTGTCAAGCCCAGGGAAAAAGCCGGAAAAACAGCCGCCAAAGCCGCAAACAGAAAGGTGGCCGGGTAACAGAGGAGGTCAACTCCCACCCCCGGCTTTGTCCTCTTATAGCCCTTTCCTTCCACTTCGCGTGGGCGTAGAATCCGCTCAAAATCGAGCCGAGTTCGCTCCTTCGGCGGTTCTCGACCTGTCGGGAGGATGCTATGCGTCGGACAATCTTCGTCGCAAGTGCAGTGCTGCTCTTTGCAGTTCTCTGCCCCAAACCAAACTTCACTCAGGATAAACCGGCCTCCGCGGAACCCAAGATGACTCCTGAGGATGCTGCAAAGAAAAATCCCATCGCACCCACGCCGGAAGGACTGGCGGAAGCGCGCAAGCAGTACAGGTATGACTGCGCGATGTGCCATGGCAAGGACGGGGACGGGAAAGGCGACCTTGCCCAGGATATGAAACTGGATCTACATGACTGGCGCGACCCCTCAACGATTGAAAAGATAACCGACGGCGAGCTTTTCTGGGTCGTCAGCTACGGCAGAGGGAAAATGGTGGGAGGCGAAGCGGACCGGTCACCGGAAAAGATGCGCTGGAACCTCGTGAATCTCGTGCGCTCCTTCGGAAAGAAGGGCGCCGGAACTGCGGCCGCCGGAGACAAGCCCAAGACCGAGAATCCCCAACCTTAATTCATCGCAGGGCGAGCTACTCCTGGCGGCTCGCAACGCCAAATCACAAGCCTCGAGAGCACCTCCGGCGGGCTGGATGTCTCGTCCGCTGTGATATGCTCGCTTGAAGAGTTTTCCAAAGGAGCACGTTCATGGCTCACGCGCCGCAGTTTTTGAAGCTGGTCAATGAGTCGAAGAGGAAAATCAAAGAGACCAATGTAGCCGACGTCAAGCGCCGCCTCGATGCCGGAGAGCAATTTATTCTTGTAGATACTCGCGAGGATAGCGAGTGGGCCAACGGACACATACCCGGGGCGATTCACTTGGGAAAAGGGGTCATCGAGCGCGACATCGAACAGGCGGTGCCGGATAGCAAGGCGAGACTCATTCTGTACTGCGGGGGCGGTTTTCGTTCCGCGCTTGCCGCGGAAACTCTTCAGAAAATGGGCTACTCCAACGTGGAATCCATGGACGGCGGCTGGAAGGGCTGGGTTTCCGCGGGATTGCCGACGGCCAAAGGATAGTCGCGCTCGCTCGATTTCCAAATGAAAATGGCTGGGGCGGGAGGATTCGAACCTCCACCATCCTCATTAACAGTGAGGTGTCCTACCGATTGGACCACGCCCCAGCGGTGTTAATTCCCGGCGGTTGCGGGGAAACACTGGAAGTAGGCGGGCTTGGCCGCAGAAAAAAGCGGACAAGGCTTCTTGTAAGATACCACGGATGAAGCGCGTGAGCGAGTCTCTGAATGAGCACGTGTCTCTGAATGAGCAAGCAGTTACGGTTGGAGGAAAGATTCACTGAGCGTCCAGGAGATCGCAACCACGCTGCCGGGAGGTCGCGCCGACCGAAGCCAAGATGTCGTTGATACCTTCGTCTAATTGCGTCGGGACCCACTGTGCGCCTAACTTTGTTCTTGGCAGTGTTCGCCTTAACCATCGTGATGCATGCAAATGGCTGAATGCTTGGTTTCGAGCAGGACTGCACCAGGAGGAGGGACCGCATTGGATTCATCGGGTTGACTCAATCGAGCGTGTCGGCCTTGGCGTCACAATCTTCACGGGTCGGCATAAAGGCGTTATCAACAATGCACGCTCAGAAATTCGAGGGGCACAGTATAACGTTGCGGTGTTTATCAGCGCGTTGACAAAAGCGAATTCCGGAGAACAGAGTCGGTTGTTTTATCGAAACATTGCGCACGACGGAAAATTCAGGAGACCGATTCGTATCTTTCGATAGAAAACTTGGATTTGGTGCCTTCGGAAGAGAAAAATCTTCGATGCAAAACGTGCGGGAATCTTGCATTCAAGAAAGTTTTGGTGGAAACTAGGCGGTCAAGGTTCGGCCCGGGTGTTGCACTTCCTGGTTAACACGTGGGACGCCCTAGCGTAAGGGCCCATTCAGCGCGCTCCCCGCCAAAGTGCAAAAAACGAGAATGGCCCAGATTTTCCATCGAAGCACTAACTTCATCTCCCGTTTTAGTGTCTTCTCGTTTATTTTTCTGATCGGATGGGCGACCTTGGCGGTGCTCGATGCGGCGCGCTCTCCGTACATGACCCGCCAGAACATCACGCGCGAACAACCCGTGCAGTTCAGCCACAAACATCACGTGGGCGACGACGGAATCGACTGCCGCTACTGCCATACCAGCGTGGAGACTTCCGCCTTTGCCGGGATTCCTCCCACGAAAACCTGCATGAATTGCCACTCCGTGCTCTATAACAATTCGAGCTACCTCGAGCCGGTGCGCGAAAGCTACCGCACCGGCAGGTCCATTGAGTGGGTGAAGATTCACCGTCTTGCCGATTTCGTGTACTTCAACCACAGCATTCACGTGAACAAAGGCATTGGCTGTTCGACCTGTCATGGGCGGGTCGACGAGATGCCGTTGATCTTTCAAGCCAACACCCTGCTGATGCAGTGGTGCCTGGACTGCCACCGAAATCCCGAACCGTACCTGCGGCCCATGGACCAAGTGTTTGCTATGGATTGGCAAGCGGGCCCGGACCAGGAAGAACTGGGGAAAAAGTTTGCGAAGGAGCGTAACCTTCGCACTACGGCCGAGTTGACGAGCTGCTCGACCTGTCACCGGTAACCGAGAGTATGGACGAACAACTGCAATCAGAGCACGACGACGATAGACCGGGGATAGACGTACATTTGAAAGATCTGTCCTCGATCGACCGGCCGCTCGACCTCGCTACCGTGCGCGCCAAGCTGCGGTCCAAGACCGGCAAACAGTATTGGCGCACGCTCGAAGAGCTGGCTGGCGATCCGAGCTTTGAAGAGCTACTGCAACGAGAATTTCCGCGTCAGGCACCCTCGGAATGGGATGAGTCGGTCGACCGGCGGGACTTTCTGAAGCTCATGGGGGCGTCGCTCGCTTTGGCCGGCCTTTCCGGCTGCGGGCGGGTGCCCGAGCAATACCTCGTTCCCTACGTGAAGCAACCCGATGGCATGGTTCTGAGCGAGCCCCTATTCTTTGCGACCGCGATGACCTTTGGGGCCGATGCCATTGGCTTGCTGGTGGAGAGCCACGAGGGTCGGCCTACCAAAATCGAGGGGAATCCCGACCATCCTTCGAGTCTTGGCGCAAGCAACATTTTTGCGCAAGCTTCTATCCTGAATCTTTACGATCCGGACCGCGCCCAAACGGTCACCAAGGCCGGCGAGATTCAGACCTGGTCGCAGTTTATCGATGCAGCGCAGGCCATGGCCGCGGCATTGCGGTCCACTCGCGGCGATGGTCTTCGTATCCTCACGGGAATCATCAGCTCTCCCTTGGTCGCGGCGCAGTTGGAAGCCGTCCTGACGCTCTATCCGCTGGCCAAATGGCACCAATGGGAACCGGCCGTGGGGGACGGCCCGCGCGAAGGCGGGAAACTCGCTTTCGGAAGATACGTCAACACCGTCTGTCGCCCCGAGAAGGCGGAGGTCATTCTTTCGCTCGATTCCGACTTTCTCGCGAGCGGGCCCGGCAACGTCCGCTACATGAGAGAATTCTACCGGCGACGCAAGCTCAACCAATCCGCGGATCGCGCGGGTAACGAAATGAACCGGTTGTACGTGGTCGAGCCCACGCCTTCGGTCACCGGCTCCAGCGCGGACCATCGTTTGCCGCTGCGTTACTCGGAAATCGAACCGTTTGCCCGCGCCTTGGCCGCAAAGCTCGGCCTGGGGGGCAGCGGAAAGCTGTCTCCTGCAACCGAGAAGTGGCTCGATGGCGTGGTAAAGGACTTGAAGAAGTATCCCGGCCGCACGCTTGTCGTCGCTGGCGAGCAGCAACCGGCGGAAGTGCATGCCCTGGTTCATGCGATCAATGCGGCGCTCGGCAACGTCGGCACCACTTTGTATTACACCGATCCGGTGGAGGCGCACCCGGTCAATCACCTGGAATCGCTCGGCGAGCTTTGCACGGACATCGACGCCGGCAAGGTCAGTACCCTCTTGATTGTCGGCGTCAACCCCGTCTACACCGCGCCTCACGACTTTGATTTTGCATCCAAGCTGCGTTTCGATGAAAAACTCAAAACGAAAAAGATCGAAACGGTCATCCACATCAGCCAGCACTTCGACGAAACTTCGCAGTATTGCGACTGGCACGTCGCCGAATCTCATTACCTGGAAGCCTGGGGCGATGCCCGCGCCTTTGACGGCACCGTGACCGTGGTGCAGCCGCTGATCGCGCCGCTTTACCGCACACATTCCGTGCACGAAGTGCTGGCCGCGTTTACCGACAAGCCCGGGCTTTCGGCTTACGATGGGCTTCGTGCCCGGCTGAAAGCGGAGAACCCCGCGACGGATTTCGAGGCCTGGTGGCGCAAGACTCTGAACGACGGCGTCGTGGCGGGAACCGCCTTGCCACCCGCCAGTGTTTCGCTGCAGTTCAATCCCGCGAGCCTCCCGCCGCTCAAACCGAGCTCCTCCGACGAACTCGAATTCCTCTTCCGGCCGGACCCGAGCGTTTACGATGGTCGCTTTGCCAATAACGGCTGGCTCCAGGAATTGCCAAAGCCGGTGACCAAGCTTACTTGGGACAATGCCGCGCTGGTCAGCCCGAAAACCGCCGAGAAACTCAATCTGAGCTACACCATCCCTTCGCGGGGCGGCGAGCACGGGCAGGTTCTCTCTGACGTCATTGATATCGCATTGTCGGGAAGCAAAGTTACCGCTGCTGCGTGGATCCTGCCGGGGCAAGCCGAAGGTGTAGTGGTTCTGCCCCTGGGTTACGGCCGCAAGAACGCCGGCTATACCGGGACCAACAAGGGCTTCGACGCCTATGTCGTGCGCAGTTCGAAGACCCTGTGGGCATCGCCCGCCCCGATCAGCGTGATTCGGAAAACCGGCGACAGTTATCCGCTGGCTTGCACCCAGTATCACTTCAACATGGAAGGGCGCCATATCCTGGTGACGGCAAACCTCGACGAGTACCGCAAGAATCCGAATTTTGTCAACGACCGTGCCGAGCCGCCACGGGAAGACGATACGCTTTATAACGGCCGAGCCGAGTTCCCTTACGAGCGCAACAAGTGGGCGATGTCGATCGATCTCAATAGTTGCAACGGCTGCAACGCCTGCGTCGTCGCTTGCCAGGCGGAAAATAACATTGCCGTTGTCGGCAAGGATCAGGTGATGCGCGGCCGCGAGATGCACTGGATTCGCGTCGATCGCTATTACACGAACACGGAATCCTCCACCAGCGGCAAATCCACCGGCGACCCTTCCCAATACCAGCCCGCGCTCGAGAACCCGGAAGCCTTTTTCCAGCCGGTGCCCTGCCAGCAGTGCGAAAACGCTCCCTGCGAGCAGGTCTGCCCCGTCGGTGCCACGGTGCACAGCGCTGAAGGCCTGAACGATATGGTGTACCAGCGCTGCATCGGCACGCGCTACTGTTCGAACAACTGTCCTTATAAAGTGCGCCGGTTCAATTTCCTGCGTTTTCAGGACTGGGAAACGCCGCAGTTCAAGCTCATGCGCAATCCGGAAGTGACCGTGCGCAGCCGCGGCGTGATGGAAAAATGCAATTACTGCGTGCAGCGCATCGATAAAGCCCGCATCGCGGCGGATAAAAAGAATCAGCCCGTCGCCGACGGCGCCATCCTCACCGCCTGCCAGCAGGCCTGCCCCTCGGAAGCCATCATTTTCGGCAATGCCAATGATCCCAACAGCCGCGTGGCGAAACTGCGGGCACAGCTGCGCAACTATTCGATCCTGCCGGAATTGAATACCCGCCCCCGCACCACCTACCTTGCGGCGGTGCGAAATCCGAATCCCGAACTGGAGAATGCATGAGCGCCGGCGAGCCGCCAATCAATTCTTCGGAAATCCGCCGGCTGACTCCCGTGTTGGGCCCGGGGCACACGTTCGGCTCGGTGACCGACAAAATCAGCTCGATCGTTCTGACCCGCCCGACCTCCGTCGGCTGGTACGTGGGTTTTCTAATTACCTTCAGCTTTACCGCCTTGCTGACCATCGCCATGGGCTGGCTCTTCACCAAGGGCGTGGGCATCTGGGGCATTAACATCCCCGTTGGCTGGGGTTTCGCCATCGTGAATTTCGTCTGGTGGATCGGTATCGGGCACGCCGGCACGCTCATCTCCGCCATCTTGTTCCTCTTGAATCAGAAGTGGCGTACGTCGATCAACCGCTTCGCCGAAGCCATGACCCTGTTCGCCGTTGCTTGCGCGGGCATCTTCCCGCTGATTCATACCGGGCGTCCGTGGATGTCGTTTTACATGTTTCCCTACCCCAGTACGATGGGAATCTGGCCGCAGTTCCGCAGCCCGCTGATCTGGGACGTTTTTGCCGTTTCCACCTACGGCACGGTTTCACTGATCTTCTGGTTCGTTGGGCTGATCCCCGACTTGGCAACCCTGCGCGACCGGGCCCTCACGAAACCGAAGCAAATCATTTACGGTATGCTCGCCCTGGGCTGGCGCGGTTCGGTGCGCCACTGGCACCGCTATCAATCGGCGTACCTGCTCCTTGCGGGTTTAGCCACGCCGCTGGTGCTGTCGGTGCACACCGTCGTGAGCTTCGACTTCGCCGTCGCCATCGTTCCCGGCTGGCATACCACCATCTTCCCCCCCTATTTCGTTGCCGGAGCCATCTATTCCGGCTTCGCCATGGTGTTGTCGATCGCTATTCCGCTGCGCAAAGCCTATGGTCTCGAAGATTTCATCACCATGCGGCATCTCGATAACATGGCGAAAGTCATGCTGGCCACGGGCTTGATCGTTGCCTATGGCTATTTCTTTGAATTCTTTATGTCCATTTACAGCGGCAACAAGTTTGACCTCTATCTGGTCGAGCAGCGGATCCACGGCCCCTACTCTCATTTTTATTACGCGCTGATTCTGTGCAATATCCTGACACCGCAGCTCCTGTGGTTTTACAAAATACGCCACAACGTCCTGATTCTGTTCCTGATGTCCCTGGTCATCAATACGGGGATGTGGCTCGAGCGCTTCGTCATCGTGGTGATTAGCCTCACACGCGATTTCACCCCGTCCGCTTGGGGCCGCTATCAGCCGACTTTCTGGGACTGGGCCACGTTTACCGGCACCATCGGATTCTTTGTCATGCTGCTGTTCCTGTTTGTCCGCGTTCTTCCGGCAATCTCGATCGCGGAAATGCGCGAACTGGTGGCAGAAACCGCCGAGGCCGATTAAGAATGGAACGGCGCTCCCACATCTACGGCGTGCTGGCGGAGTTCGCTACTCCGGAGGAGCTCATTCATGCCGTCGAGAAGGCTCGCGCTGACGGCTATCGCCGCATGGACGCCTATACGCCGTTCCCCGTGGAAGGCCTGGCCCGAGCTATGGGCTTGAAACGCAACATGGTGCCGTTCATCACGCTCCTCGGCGGGCTCGCCGGAGGCCTTGGCGGGTTCGGGTTCCAATACTGGGCGGCGGCGATCAGCTATCCGCAGAATATCGGAGGGCGCCCGCTCAATAGTTGGCCCGCCTTCATTCCGGTCACCTTTGAGCTGACAGTTCTTGGCGCTTCCCTCTGCGCCGTGTTTGGCATGTTGGCTTTGAACCGCCTGCCTCAGCCGCATCACCCGGTTTTTAACGTAAGCCGCTTCGCCCATGCGTCCTCGGACCGCTTTTATCTTTGCATTGAAGCGCGCGACCCGAAATTTCACATCGCAGAAACCGCGCGGTTTCTCCAGGGGCTGCATCCGCATCATGTTAGCGAGGTGACCGATGATTAGCGCCTCGCGTTCGCTCGCCCCGGTTTGCGTCCTGGCGATCTTGTTCTTGGCTCCAGGCTGCCGCTATCTCAAGCAGGACATGGCCAATCAGCCGAAGAACACACCCCTTTCACCCTCAGACTTCTTTGATGACGGCCGCTCCGGGCGCCCGCTTGTCGAAAATACTGTGGCGCGAGGCTCGATTGCCGACGATGCGCTCTTTGTGCCCAAGGATTCGAACGTCTTTCCCGTGCCGGTCGATCGCGAACTTCTCGAACGCGGTCAGGATCGCTACAAGATTTTCTGCACGCCATGCCACGGCTTGCAAGGCGACGGCAACGGCATGGTCGCCATGCGCGGGATGAAGCATCCGCCCAGCTTTCATCAGGACCGCCTCCGCCAGGCGCCCAACGGATATTTCTTCGATAACATCACCAACGGTTTTGGGGCGATGTACGGGTACTCCGCGCAGATTTCTCCCCGCGATCGCTGGGCAATCGTCGCCTACGTTCGAGCCCTGCAATTGAGCCGCAACGCAAGAGTTGTGGATCTGCCCGCGGAGCTTCGCGAAAAGCTGAGCCACCCTGGGCCGTCCGCCTCAAGACAGAATAGCGGGTCAGGTTTAGAAGCCAGCGCAAACGATTCGACGGGAGGCCGCCACTGATGGCCGGCGAAGAATATCCGGCGCCGGAGAGCGTAAGCCGTCTCGAAACCCGCGCTTTTAGCGTAGGCGTTATCGCCCTGCTGCTGGCTATTTTCGGCGCGATGCGTTCGCCGGGTGCGTTTTATCAATCCTATCTGATGAGTTTCCTCCTGGTGCTCGGCCTGACTCTCGGCTCTCTGGGGCTGGTGATGTTGCAGCACCTAACCGCCGGTCATTGGGGCGTCATCATCCGGCGCCCGCTCGAATCGGCGACGCGCACGCTCCCGCTCATTGCCATTTTCTTTGTTCCGATTGCGCTTTTCGGCATGAAGTACCTTTACGGCGAGTGGCTCGACCCAAAGATGCTGCTAAAGGCACCGCTTTCCGAGTTCCAGCAGAGCTATTTGACGCGCGGGGGCTACCTTGCGCGCGCGGTCATTTATTTCGCGGTCTGGCTGACGCTCATGTTTGTATTCAACAGGTGGTCGAAACAACAGGATGTGAACCAGACCGACCGCACGCTGCGGCGCCGTTTCAAGATGCTGGCCGGCCCGGGCATCATTCTCTACGTTTTTGCCATGGGCTTCGCGTCCATCGATTGGGTGATGTCGCTGTCTCCGCACTGGGCTTCCACCATCTACGGATTCATCTTTGTTGGCGGTCAGCTCGTCTCCTCCCTGTCATTCGTGATTGCCGTTGTCGTGCTTCTCTCCCGCGTCGAGCCTTATTCGAGCATCCTTCAGCCGCGGCATCTTCACGACTTGGGAAAACTGCTTCTCGCGTTTGTGATGCTTTGGGCCTACTTCGATTTTTCGCAACTGCTGATCATCTGGTCCGGCAACCTGCCTGAGGAAATCAGCTTTTACCGCACGCGCCTCTTCGGCGAGTGGGGCGTGGTCGCCGTGATCGTGGTTGTGTTTCACTTTTTTGTTCCCTTTTTCCTGCTTCTGTCGCAAGACGTTAAGCGCAACGTCAAAATTCTTCCGAGAATCGCCGCGTGGCTGATTTTTATGCGGCTGGTCGACCTCTTCTGGATGACTCGGCCAGAATTCAGTGCGAGCGCCGTGCCCACCTGGCTCGATCTCGCATTGCCCGTCGCCCTCGGCGGACTGTGGCTCGGCTTCTTCGCATTCAACTTGAAGCAGTGTCCGCTGCTGCCTCTCGGCGACCCGGATCTTGCGGAGGCCATTAGAAACCATGAGCACTGAGCACGACAAAAGCGGCCAGCAAACCGATGGAGTCCCGCGCCATCGCGACGTTTCCTTCGAGGAACGCGACATCAAGACGGGTACCATCTATTGGTTTCTCTTTGCGCTGGGCGTGGCCACCGCAGCCGCGCTGGTCATCAGCATTTTGGTCTTGCGCGTTACCACGGGCCTCGCCACCTCTTCCGACACCGCTCCCCCGCCTTCTCGCGAGGCTCTCCGAAAAGACTATCCGCCGGAACCCCGGCTTCAGGGTGTTCCCGGCCACCAGTCCGACCCGCAAAAGGATTTGCGTCAAAAACTGAAGGCGGACAATGCCGCGAACGAAAAACTGCAATGGATCGACAAGAATGCGGGTATCGCGCAGATTCCCGTCGAGGACGCGATGAGGATCATCGAGGAAAAAGGATTGCCCGGAGCACCCGCGCCGCAGGCGGGGCCAAAGAAGTAACCAAATGAAGCAGCTTCGCTACATTTTCGGGATGGTCGCCCTGCTGACCGCATCCGGCGCTTTGCCGGCGCAAACCCTTCCCGGAAGCGTCAGCCCCTCAGCCGCAACCATGCCTCCCGTCCTGCAAAATGTAGGCTTCGAGCCGGCGCTCAACAGCCAGATGCCTCTCGATCTGCATTTTCGCGATGAAACCGGGCGTGACGTTGCGCTTCGCGAATTCTTCGGCGGGAAGCCCGTGGTCCTCGCTTTCGTTTATTACAGCTGCCCCATGCTGTGCGACCAGGTTCAGATGGGTGTGGTGGGCACTTTGCGGATGCTTTCTTTTAATCCTGGCCGCGACTACGAAGTGGTGTTCATCAGCTTCGATTCGCGCGATACGCCGCAAGCGGCTGCCCAGAAAAAGAACGCTGACCTCGTTCACTTCCGCCGCCCGGAGACCGTTTCCGGCTGGCATTTCCTTACGGGCTCACAAGCGTCTATTGAAGCCGCCACGCACGCCGCGAATTTCCGCTTCCACTTTGACGAGAAATCCAATCTATTCGCGCATGCCACCGGCGTGATGATCTTGACCGCCGATGGCCGCATCTCGCGTTACTTCTACGGCGTGGAATACCCCGGCCGCGACATGCGCTTGGGACTGGTGGACGCCTCCGCGGGGAGGATCGGGACGCCCATCGACCACGTCTTGCTTTTCTGCTACCACTACGATCCCTCGAGCGCCACCTATAGCGCCTCCATTCTGAAGATCGTCCGGCTTGGCGGCATCCTCACGGTTCTTACGATCGTGGGAGGGATTTGGATTTTCCGGCGCCGCGAGATTCGCGCGGAGCATAAAAAGCTTCAAGGAGCGCACTAGACCTGTGCAATCGCAACTGCCATTGTATCCGGAGCAAGCGTCCAACTTTGCGCCGCATATCGACGCGCTGATGGTTTTTATTACTTCCGTATGCGTTTTTTTTGCCGCCGGAATCACCTTCGCCATCATTTATTTCTTTTTCAAGTATCGCCGCAAAACGCCGGATGCCATTGGCGTTGCCACCAGGGAAGACGCGCGGCTCGAAGTGGCGTGGATCATTGTTCCGCTGATGCTTGCCATGGTCATGTTCTACTGGGGGGCGGTCATCTACGTGGATTATCGCCGCACCCCCGCGGACACCTTGGACATCTACGTGATTGGCAAGCAATGGATGTGGAAGGTGCAACAGCCCAACGGTCTGAAGGAAATCAACGAGCTTCACGTTCCCGTCGGCCGCAACATCCGCTTGACCTTGGCCAGCGAAGACGTCATCCACAACTTTTTTGTGCCGGCCTTCCGCGTAAAGATGGATGTGATCCCCGGCAACAACCATTACAACACTATGTGGTTCCGTCCCACCAAACCCGGGCGCTACCACTTCTTCTGCTCCCAGTATTGCGGGACAAACCATGCCCTGATGGGCGGATGGGTCACGGTAATGGAGCCGAAGGATTACGCCGCGTGGCTTTCGGGTTCGGAAACCGGCGACAATCCGATAGCCACCGGCGAGAGACTGTTCGCGGAAAAAGCCTGCGTCACTTGTCACCTTTCGAACGGCACCGGCCGCGCTCCCTCTCTCAACGGAGTCTTCGGCGCCCAGGTACTCCTTGCTGATGGCTCGACCGTCACTGCCGACGAGGCCTACATCCGCGAATCGATTCTCCAGCCCAACGCAAAAATTGTCGCCCGGTACGCGCCGCTGATGCCTCCCTACCAGGGACAATTGACGGAGGAGCAAATTATCGCGCTAATAGCTTACATAAAATCTTTGCAATCGCAGCCCGTTCCCGCCAAGGGCTCCGGAGTTGCTCCGGTAGCGGAAACCGCCCCGGCCACGGAGAAAAGATAAGTCATGAGCACCACACCGCCATTGCCAGAACCCGAATTGCCGGATACGCATTATTTGAATGCCACTTATGGGGCCGGCATCCGTTCGTGGCTGCTCACCACCGATCACAAGCGCATCGCCTTGCTGTACCTCGCCTCCGTCACGGTTTTCTTTTTCATTGGCGGCGTCTTCGCCACCATGATCCGCATTCATCTTCTGACCCCCGGCGGCGTGCTGGTCAGCCCGGAAACCTACAACAAGCTCTTCACCATGCACGGGGTGGCCATGATTTTCTTCTTCCTCATCCCGTCGATCCCCGCTGTTCTCGGGAATTTCCTGATTCCCATCATGATCGGAGCAAAGGACCTGGCCTTCCCGAAAATCAATCTGCTGAGCTGGTACCTCTATATTATCGGCGGCGCCTTCGTGCTGTACTCCTTCAGCACCGGGGGCTTGGATACCGGCTGGACCTTCTACACCCCGCTCAGCAGCATCTATTCGAATTCCGCGGTCACCCCGGCGGTCATCGGTATCTTCATCAATGGCTTCTCTTCCATTCTTACCGGCCTCAACTTCGTCGTCACGATTCACACCATGCGCGCTCCCGGCATGACCTGGTTTCGCCTTCCGCTCTTTGTCTGGGCGCATTACGCAACGAGCCTGATCATGATTCTGGGTACTCCCGTCGTAGCCATCACCCTCCTGCTCGCCGCCCTTGAGCGCATCTTTCACCTGGGCTTCTTCAATCCGGCCTTGGGGGGCGACCCCATCCTGTTTCAGCACCTGTTCTGGTTTTATTCGCACCCGGCCGTTTACATCATGGTTCTTCCGGCTATGGGAGTGGTTAGCGAGATCATTCCCACGTTCGCGCGCAAGCCCATCTTTGGCTACTCTTTCATCGCTGCTTCCAGCATCGCCATCGCCGTCATCGGCTTCTTTGTTTGGGCCCACCACATGTTTGTCACCGGCGTATCCACTTACGCAGCCCTGGTGTTCTCTTTCCTGAGCTATCTGGTCGCCATTCCGTCGGCGGTCAAAGTCTTCAACTGGACCGCCACCCTCTACAAAGGCTCGATTTCCTGGCATGCTCCCATGCTTTATGCTCTGGGCTTTATCGGCCTGTTCACCATTGGCGGCTTTACCGGCCTGTTCCTCGCCTGCCTCGGTTTGGACATTCACATCCATGATACCTACTTCGTTGTCGCCCACTTCCACTACATCATGGTGGGCGGCGCAGTGATGGGTTACGTGGGAGGCTTGCACTTCTGGTGGCCGAAGATTACCGGCAGGCTCTATCCGAAAGGTCTTTCGGAATTTGCGGCCGTAGTTCTCTTCATCGGCTTCAATCTGACGTTCTTTCCGCAGTTCATCCTCGGCTACCTCGGGATGCCGCGGCGTTATCATAACTATCCGCCGGAGTTTCAAGTCCTCAACGTGTTGTCCACCGCCGGCGCTTCCATTCTGGCGGTAGGCTACCTGTTGCCGATGCTCTACCTGATTTGGTCCATGCGCTACGGCAAGATTGCCGGCCCGAACCCCTGGCCCGCCACGGGTCTCGAGTGGAAAACCGATTCGCCGCCTCCTACGGAAAACTTTAACGTTACGCCCGTGGTCGACTGGGAGCCTTACGATTACAAGAACCGCCCGGACCTCGGTTTGGCCGGCGGCCGGCCATTGGCCCCGGTTCACGGCGACGATTAACGGGTGAGAAGCGGGACAGACTTTCCGTCTGTCCCCGTGCAAAGAAGTTCGGCGGTACGTGCAGGTTTAGGACGCCTCGGGAAAGAACAGGGGAAGGAGTGCCGCGTGCACCGCAGCGGAGAACTATACGGGCAATTTGAAACCCTCGACCAGCAGAAGGAATCTGCCACCTTCGGTATGTGGATCTTTCTGGTCACCGAAGTGTTGTTTTTCGGCGGCATGTTCCTCACCTACACCATCAACCGCAAATACTTCTTCACCGCCTTCGGTATCGGCAGCAACACCCTGGATATCACCCTCGGCACGACCAATACCATGGTGCTCATCATGAGCAGCTTTACCATGGCCATGGCCGTCTGGTCCGCGCAGACCGGCAGGAAGAAACTTGTTCCGCTTTTCCTGATTCTCACCCTGGCCCTCGGATGCGTTTTTCTGGGCGTCAAGTTTGTCGAATACAAGCAGAAATTCGACCACCATCTCGTTCCCGGGTACGGTTTTGACATGACTTACCGGGCGACGCATCCCGCCCCGGGCGACGACCCGAAAGAAATTGCCCTGGAGAAAAAAGAGGTGCAGGAGGCTTTCGCTTCTGATCCTGACACCAACGCTCACGCCCAGCTCTATTTTTCGCTTTACTTCGCCATGACCGGGCTGCATGCCTTACACATGATTGTTGGCGCTGGCCTTCTCATCTGGCTGATTAAAGCATCGCTCGGCGGCCGCTTCACGCCGCAATACCACACGCCCGTTGAGAACGTGGGACTCTATTGGCACTTCGTCGATATCGTGTGGATTTACCTGTTCCCCTTGCTATACCTGATTGACCGGCATCGTTAGGAGACCATCGCGTGGCAGAACCTTCCGAGCACATCGTTTCGCCAAAAATCTACATCACCATCTTCCTCGCGCTCATTGTCGGCACGATCGTCACAACCTGGGCCGCCTTTCAGAACTTCGGCCCGTTCAATATCGTCATTGCCCTGGCCATCGCCACCGCCAAGGCCACCCTCGTGGTGCTCTTCTTCATGCACGCGCGCTACGCCGCCGGACGCACCAGACTGGTCATCGTTTGCGCGCTCTTCTGGCTGGCCATCATGCTGGTGCTGACGCTTTCCGATTACAAGACGCGTCAGCCGCGCCGGAGCCGCCTCGTTTCGCCCGCGGCCTGCTACTACGCTTGACTGACACCCTTCTGGCCTGGGAGCTCCGCGAAACTGGTTTACCCTCGAGCTCGCTCCTTGGCGCTCTGAACGGTCTTCGCTTCTGGCGAGCACATAGCGAGCCTACACACTCATCGCTTCACGAGCTTTTGATCTTTCCGGGGTGTCTTTCTAAGGATGGCTTTGTGAAACCGTCGGGGCAAAAAAAATCGGGGAGAAGCGAACCGGCCCAGCCCTCAATCCCCTAAAGGGATCCTCGGCTCGCCTCCCCCACGCGCCTTAAGAACTGCAACCTCTGCGCCATACCTAATCCCTTTGCTTTCAGCAAACTCCGCACTATTCGCGCGTAAAAAAGCTCTAGTACCCCGAAAAATTACCTGCCCTGAACGCCCGCGGCGCCGCTTGTAGGGTAAACCCTTGAGAGGTAAACTTTTTTCCTGCACTTTTGAGGAGGTGTGGGCATGCCTCGTGTCGTTCGCTGCGGCCTGATTCAAGCGCATTGTGAATGGTCTCCGGAAAAGTATTCGCTGCGAGACATAAAAAAGAAAATGATCGCCAAGCACGAGGCCCTTATCGCCTCCGCCGCTAAGAAAAAAATACAAATCCTCGGCCTCCAGGAGCTTTTTTACGGTCCCTATTTTTGCGCCGAGCAGGAAACTCGCTGGTACGAGCTCACCGAGCCCGTCCCCCACGGCCCTACCATCTCGCGAATGCAGAAACTTGCGAAAAAATACCAGATGGTGCTCATTGTCCCGGTCTACGAAGTGGAGATGACCGGAGTTTATTACAACACCGCCGCGGTCATCGACGTCGACGGACGCTATTTGGGCAAATACCGCAAGCACCACATTCCTCATTGCCACCCCGGTTTTTGGGAAAAGTTTTACTTCACGCCCGGAAACTCCGGTTATCCTGTCTTTTCAACACGCTACGCCCGCGTCGGTGTGTACATTTGTTACGACCGCCACTTCCCGGAAGGCGCCCGCGTCCTCGGCCTCAATGGCGCTGAAATTGTTTACAACCCTTCCGCCACCGTCTCCGGCCTCTCCGAGTACCTCTGGGAGCTGGAGCAGCCCGCTCACGCTGTCGCCAACGCTTATTTTGTTGCCGCCATCAACCGCGTCGGGACGGAGCACCCCTGGAAGATCGGCGAATTCTACGGCAAGAGCTATTTTTGCAATCCGCGTGGGAAAATTATTGCCCAGGCCAGCCGCAACAAGGATGAACTGCTCCTGGCCGACTTGGACCTCGATGAAATTCAGAGAGTTCGGGATACCTGGCAGTTTTATCGCGATCGCCGCCCTGAGTCCTATGGAGAAATTACACGCACGCATGTCGCGGCATCCAGCGAAGCCGCCAATTAGGATATGCTTCCCTCGCTCCATGGGCACGGCCTTCGAAACAACGACCGCCTGTGTGTCATCCTGAGACCATCCGGCGAGGATGGGCGAAGGATTTAGAGCAGCAATCCTCGTCAAAATCGATCTTGGTGGGGAGAAAAGGTCGAGGCGAATGAGCGAATCTCAGGGTCACGCGCTTCACGCGGATATCATCGAATCCAGCTCCCTTTACAACCAGGATCTCGCCCCCGTGGCATCCGAGCGCCGCCGCTGGCGCACCTACAACTACGCCGCCCTGTGGATCTCCATGAGCGTCAACATCCCCACCTACATGCTGGCCAGCGGCATGATTGCCGGCGGCATGAACTGGAGCCAGGCGCTTTTCACCGTTTTCTTGGGTAACGTTCTCGTCCTGATCCCGATGCTGCTCAATGCGCACGCCGGAGCGCAATATGGCATCCCGTTTCCCGTTTTTGCCCGTGCTTCTTTCGGGGTCCTCGGAGCGAATATACCCGCGATTCTCCGTGCCCTCGTCGCTTGCGGCTGGTTTGGCATTCAAACCTGGATTGGCGGCGAAGCCATCAACGCCATGATCGTCGCCCTAGCGCCTGGCTGGGCCAAGGTCCAAGCGGGGCCAGCGGTCTGCTTCGCGCTCTTCTGGCTTCTCAACGTCTTCGTGATCCTGCGGGGCATCGAGACCATCCGCTTCCTGCAAGGCATCTCCGCGCCCTTCTTGCTGCTCATCGGCCTGGTTCTTCTTCTCTGGGCGCGCGGCAAAGCCGGCGGTTTCGGCCCGATGCTTTCTACGCCCTCGAAATTTCAATCGTTTGGCGGGTTTTTCCAGTTCTTTATCCCCTCGCTTACCGGCGTCGTCGGCTTCTGGGCCACGGTTTCTCTGAACATTCCCGATTTCACGCGCTACGCCCGCAGCCAGCGGGACCAGATGATTGGCCAGGCCCTGGGCCTCCCGGCCACTATGACCTTCTACTCGTTCATCGGCATCGCCGTCACTTCCGCCACCATGATCATTTTCGGGGAAGCCATCTGGGATCCCGTCAAAGTTTTGGCGCGCCTCGGCAGTCCCTGGGCCGTGGTGCTGGCCATGATTGCCTTGCTCATGGCCACGCTCAACGTCAACGTCGCCGCCAACGTGGTCTCTCCGGCCAACGACTTCTCCAATCTTTCCCCGCGCCGCATCAGTTTTCGTACCGGCGGCATGATCACCGCGGTTGTAGGCCTGCTCATGCAACCCTGGAGGCTGCTGTCGAGCTACGGCAGTTACATTTTTACCTGGCTCGTTGGCTATTCCGGCTTTCTCGGCCCGATTGCCGGCGTTTTGATCTGCGATTATTTCGTTGTGCGCAGGAAAATTCTTGCCCCTGAGGACCTCTACCGGCGCAGCGGGCAGTACGAGTATTCCCGGGGTGTTCATTGGACCGCCGTCCTCGCGCTGGCCGCCGGCGCCGGCGTTGCGTTCGTCGGCTTGGTCGTCCCGCCGCTCCGAGTGCTGTACGACTACGCCTGGTTCGTCGGCTTCCTGGTCAGCTTTGTCGTGTATCTGGTGTTAATGCCCAAGCCCGCGCCTGCCGTCGAGGCCGCGGACTAGCAGTGCCGGCAAGATGTCCCACGGTATCATTGACGAGGCCACCTCTGGTGCGGCCAAGGATCTCAGAACCGTCAGCGTCGCAAAACAACTGATTACGTAAGGGAGCACCGCCCATGGAATTCGGCATCACCCTCAAACCGGACATCTCCATCGACCGCATCCTAAGTCTTGCGCAGCAAGCCGAATCCTCCGGCTTCTCCTACGCCTGGATGTTCGATTCCCACGTCATCTGGAAAGAACCTTTCCCTCTCCTCGCGCTGATGGCCTCCCGCACGAGCAGAATTCGCCTGGGCACCTGCGTCACCAACCCCGCGGTCCGCGACGTCACCGTTTCCTCAAGCCTCTTCGCCACCCTCAACATCGCCTCCCGCGGCCGCATGGAACTTGGCATCGGCCGCGGCGACAGCTCGCGCCGCGTCCTTGGCAAGAAGCCCACCACACTGGAAACCCTGGAAGAATTCGTTCGCATCTTCCGCGACTTAAACGCGGGCAAGACCGTCGACCTCGACGGCGTGCCCACGCGCTTCCCGTGGTCGAGCGGTGAAGTCCCGCGGGTGTGGGTTGCGGGCTACGGCCCGAAGGCCCTGCGCACCGCAGGCCGCATCGGCGACGGGGTCATTCTCCAGTTTGCCGATCCAGACCTCATCGAATGGTGCCTCGGCTTCGTTCGCGAGGGTGCCAAGGAAGCCGGCCGCGACTTTCGCAAAATGGAAGTCATGGCCGCCGCTCCCGTCTGGCCCTCCGAAGACCTGAAAAACGCCCGCGAACACGTCCGCTGGTTCCCCGCGCTTGTCTCCAATCATGTGATGGACCTCATCTCCAAATACCAACCGGAGGAATTGCCTCCGGCGCTGACCTCCTACGTCAAGGATCGCGGCAAGTACGACTACCACCACCACTGCGAAGTTGGCAGCGACAACGCCGATTTCGTTAGCGACGAAGTCGTCGATCGCTTCTGCATCCTCGGCTCCCCCGGGGACCATCGCAAGAAACTCGACCACCTCCGTAAAGCCGGAGTAACCCAATTCAACATCTACTTAATGTCGGGCGACGAGGAGCAAACCCTCGACGTCTACAAACACAAAATCCTGCCTCACTACTACCACTGACGTGCCCGGCCGTCCGCACGTCCGGGCCACGCGAAACGCGCCGAGGGATCTGCTTTGCTTAACGACGATGAGGTAAGGTATTTGCCGCGCCCAACGCCAATGTCCCACAGGTTCAAAATGAAAACCCTTCGTGGAAGGATCAAGCGCGCCGACATTCTTTTAGCGCTCATCATCGCTGCGGTTGCGGCTCCCGCCGGCAAAGCCCAAGTTCGCCCCGGCGATTTCGACGTCACCGACGGAAAAATCGAAAGCGCACCGGGAAAGCGCTTGAAAGTCTCCACGAAAGAAATGCGCGCTCGTCTCAAATTCTCGACCGAGCAAAGCGTCACCGTGAAGTTCACCTATCTCGGACCAACCAAGCAGGTCGCGCCAGTAGCTAGCAAGGAGGTTCGCAGCCAGTTCGGCGTCAAGCTCCGCGCGCACGACGATTGCAATGCCGTCTACATCATGTGGCATTTCGCTCCCGATCAAAAGATCGCCGTGTCGGTAAAGCGCAACCCGGGCAAGCGCACTCACGCGGAGTGTCTCGACCGCGGTTACATCAACAACATCAAGCCGCGCATCGCGGACGTTCCCGAGCGCGTCGAGGTGAACCAGCCCCACGTCCTCGTCGCGTCCATGAGCGGCTCGGATCTCACCGTAACGGCCGACAACAAACTAGTCTGGTGGGGCGACCTTGGCCCCGTGGCCCTCAGCTTTAGCGGTCCGGTCGGCCTCAGCAGCGACAACGCCCGCGTGGTGTTTGACTTGCTCGTCTCGCGATGACCCCGACCCCATCGCTCTAGCCTCCCGTCGTTCGAACCGAGGCGAGGTGCAGTGACAAAATCCGGCCCCCGCAACGGAGGTAAAATCCGCATCTTCCGCGGTTGTCCGCAATGGCCAGGCCCACGCCCTGGCCCGTTCGAAGTTCCGCATAGCATCACTCCGCCCTCTGCCACTGTTCCCGAGAACCTGCCGGCGTCGGCCTACTTTCTTCCCATTCTGGAACCGGGCATCGTATAGTGCTCAGCCTGGGGAACTCTCATGCGCTTTGACACCGTGATTCGCAACGCCACCGTGGTTACCGCCACGGACACCTATCGCGCCGACGTCGGCATTTCCGGCGATCGCGTCAGCGCCATCGCCGCGCAGCTTCCCGGGGAAAATGCCGGTCGCATTATTGACGCCACCGGAGTGCTGCTCATCCCCGGTGGCATCGATGTGCACACGCACCTGGACATGCCTTTCGGCGGCACCACCAGCTCCGACGATTTCGAGACCGGCACCATCGCCGCAGCCTTTGGTGGAACCACGACGCTCATCGACTTCGCCATCCAGTACAAGGGTCAGTCGCTGCGCCAGGCCTTCGACACCTGGATGAAGAAAGCGCACGACAAGGCCGTCACCGACTACGCCTTCCACTGCATCATCACCGATCTTGGCTCCGCACAGCTCGAAGAGATGGGCCAGCTCATCCGCGAAGGCGTCACCAGCTTCAAGCTGTTCATGGCTTATCCGGGCGTCTTCATGCTCGACGACGCCACCATTTTCAAAGCCATGCGCCAGGCCGCAGAGCACAACGGCCTCATCTGCATGCATGCGGAAAACGGCGGCGCCATCGACGTGATCGTCCAGCGCGCTCTCGCCGAAGGCAAGCGCGCACCCAAGTATCACGCGCTCACTCGCCCCACTACCGCCGAAGCCGAAGCTACCTCCCGGGCCATCGCGCTCGCGGAGATGGCCGGCGCGCCTGTCTACATCGTGCATCTCTCTTGCAACGAGGCGCTCGAAAAAGTCCGCGAAGCGCGCGACCGCGGCCTGCCCGCCTACGCCGAGACGTGTCCGCAATACTTGTATCTCTCCATCGAGAACTTCGATGTGCCCGGCTTCGAAGGCGCGAAATATGTCTTCACGCCGCCGCTCCGTGAAAAGTGGCATCAGGAAAAACTCTGGCAGGGCCTCGCGAAAGACACGCTGCAGGTCGTCTCGACCGACCATTGCCCCTTCTGCTTCAAAGAGCAAAAGGAACTCGGCAAAGGCGACTTCACCAAGATTCCCAACGGCGGCCCGGGCATCGAGCACCGCCTCAGCCTGGTCTACACCGGCGGCGTCCACGGCAAGCATTTCTCGCCGAACCGGTTTGTCCAGCTCGTTTCCACGGCGCCCGCAAAGCTCTTTGGCCTTTACCCGCGCAAAGGCACGATCGCCGTCGGCTCGGACGCTGATCTCGTCCTCTTCGATCCCCATCACGAAGAAGTCATCAGCGCGAAAACGCATCACATGCGCGTGGATTATTCCATGTTCGAAGGCATCCAGGTCACCGGTGCGCCGAAAACCGTCTTCTCCCGCGGCCGCACGGTCATCGACTCGGGCAAATTCGTCGGCCGGCCCGGCGCCGGCCAATTCCTCCGCCGCCAGCCTTACTCCGGCCTATGATTATTCTTGGCTAGTGGCGGCTCGCGCCCGGGCCCCGGCGTTTCGAATCCCGCGGGCGCGGGCATGCGGAACATGCGAAGATTCGACCACCAGGCAAACTCATGACTCGGCGACTGCCATCTCTGGTTATCGTCGGACGCCCCAACGTGGGCAAGTCCACGCTTTTCAACCGTCTGACCGGTAGCCGCCGCTCCATCGTCACCAACGAGCCCGGCATCACTCGCGACCGCATCTACGGCAAAGCGGAATGGCGCGGCAAGACCCTCGAGGTCGTGGACACCGGCGGCATCATCCCCGACGAAAAAGCCCTCATCCCACAAGAGATTCTTCGCCAGGCGCAGGTCGCCATCAAAGATGCGGCGCTGCTCGTTCTTGTTGTGGACAGCCAGGCCGGCCTGACGCCTCTCGACGAAGAGCTCGCGCGTCTTCTGCGCAGCACCGGAAAACCGTTCGTCCTTGCCGTGAACAAAGTGGATTCGCCTTCGCAAGAAGCGCATGCCGCACCGTTTTATTCGCTTGGCGTTCCGGTCTTCCCCGTCACCGCCGAACACGGTACGGGCGTCGACGATCTTCTCGACTACGCGCTCACACAATTTCTTCCAGCGCGAGCCGACCGAGTGGCGAGTGCCGAATCCGGCCCGGTTCGAGAGGCGCGGCATGCCGCCCTCCAAACACCGCCCGACCTTGCCTTTCAGCCGGATCCGGAAAATACCGAATTCCCGGCCGAAACGGCGCCCATCGAGGTCGCCATCATCGGCCGTCCCAACGTTGGCAAATCCACGCTGCTCAATCGCCTGGTTGGCGAAGAGCGCTCCATCGTTTCGCCGACTCCCGGCACCACCATGGACAACGTGGACACGGAAATCACCCGCGGCGGCCGCGATTATCGCTTTGTGGACACCGCCGGGATCCGCCGCAAAGGCAAGACCACGCTGGTCGCCGAAAAACTCAGCGTGGTGATGGCCCGCCGCGGGCTGGAGCGCTCGGACGTGGCCTTGCTGGTGATCGACGGAGAGCAGGGCGTCACGCAAGGCGATCGGACCATTGCCGGCTACGCCGAACAATCCGGCCGCTCCGTCGTTCTCGCCGTCAACAAATGGGATCTCGCGCTCGTCGCCGCCCGCGAAGCGGGGTTCGGTGACGCTGCTACCGCGAAAGGAAAATCCAAGCAGCCAGCCGGCGAAAACCGCAATCCCGCGAGCGTCGATCCCGGCAAGCTCATGTTCGACTACGAAAAAATGATTCGCGCGAAATTGAAATTCCTGAGCTACGCGCCCATTGTCTTTCTTTCCGCGAAAACCGGCGAACGCGCCGAGAAACTTTTCCCGCTCATCAATCAATGCGCGGACGCGCGCCGCCGCCGCATTCCCACGCCGGCCCTGAACGACTGGCTCAGGCAGGAAGTGGATCTCCAGCGCGGGAGCACGCCGAAATCGCGTCCCGTGCGCATCTACTACGTCACGCAGGCCAAAACCGCTCCGCCCACCTTTCTATTGTTCACCAATCAGAAAACGCCGCTGCACTTCAGCTACGAGCGTTTTCTCGAAAACCAGCTTCGCGCCAAATTCGATTTCACCGGTACGCCTGTCCGTTTCGTGCAGCGCCTGCGCAAGCGCGAAAAGCGCGCCCGCACCGCGGCTCGCGGCGGCGAATAACCATCACCCCCTACCAGCCACGGGCCGCAAACTGCTACGATACCCCCTGTCCCCTTCCGGCAACGGAGGAGCATGGCAGGCCACCCGACCGCCACAAAAACCGCCACTGAAGAACGCCTCTATACCATTGGCGAGGTCAGCCGTCTGGCGGATCTGAAAGCGTTTGTGCTGCGCTACTGGGAAACCGAGTTTCCCACGCTACAGCCAACCAAGGATGAGGCCGGCCGCCGCGTCTATCGCCAGGAAGACGTGGACATGGTTTTCCGCATCAAGCGTCTGCTGTACGACGAAGGATTCACCATCGCCGGCGCACGCCGCCATCTTCGCGAGAAAGGCGCCTCCGACGACCCTGCGTTTCGCGGCTCGGACCATTCCGCGGATGGCGCCTCCGAGCTGCTCAGCCGCAGGATGCTGCTCGATCTGCGCGACGCCTTGCGCGCTTTCTTGACGCTTCTCGAACGGCGGTGATAGCCTTGTAAGTGGTGAAGCTGCCGCGATTCGCTGCCTTAAGTCGGTTCGGGGTCGCGGCTTGTCGACCGGTCGGGACGTAGCGCAGCCTGGTAGCGCGCACGCTTGGGGTGCGTGAGGTCGCTGGTTCAAATCCAGTCGTCCCGACCACTTTGTTCCGGGCTAGCGCGGACCTCTTTGCTGTCCAGCCGCAGCGCACTACCAGTGACCAGCAGGCCTCCAAGCACTTGCTGCTATCGTCGGTCCAGCCATCCAGGGTGGCCAGCTATGTTTACCGGGGCAAGGGCTTGCCGCCGCGTAGCGGAGGAGTCACCAAGAGGGATGGCAGGATTCGGTGTCGTGTCGGGAGGGACCCGTTGTGCTTCGAAAAGCATTCTCGCGGTCGATTAGGCACGGAGCCGGGAATAGGCAGACGATGCCACATATTTTGCTGACCAACGATGATGGCTATCAGGCCGAAGGTCTGCGCGCGCTGGCCGAGGCGCTTGCGGATTTTGCCACGGTGCATATCGTGGCGCCGAGCCGCGAGCAGAGCGGCACCGCGCAATCGCTGACGCTGCGGCAGCCCATCGTGTCGAACCGCGTTGCCGAGCGCGAGTGGGCCATTGATGGGACGCCTGCGGACTGCGTCATCGTGGCGGTGCACAAGCTTTTGCCGGAAAAGCCGGACTTGCTCATTTCCGGGATCAACCACGGGGCGAATCTCGGCGAGAACGTCTACTACTCGGGAACCGTGGGCGCGGCGCGGGAAGGCGCGCTGCACCACATTCCGTCGATGGCGGTCTCGCTGTGCGCAAAAAAAGAGAAGGCGAAATTTCAGAATTCCGCGCGTGTAGCGCGGGCCACCGCGGAGATGATTTTCAAGGAAGGCCTGCCGGACCAGGTGCTGCTCAACGTGAACGTGCCGGAGCCGTGGAACGGCGGAGTACAATTCACGCGGCAGTCGAAGAAAATCACGCGCAATCAGTTGAGCGAAGGAAATGACCCGCGCGGGCGGCGCTATTTCTGGCTGTTCGAACAACGGATCGACCAGGATGTCGAGCCGGACACCGATTACGCCGCAATTTTCTCCGGCGCCGTTTCCATCACGCCGCTGCACCTGGACCCGACGCACACCGAGTCATTGAACCATCTTTCCCACTGGGCCAGGAACATCGCCACGGCCTTTCAGAAATAAGCAAGCGCGACTCGTCAAGAACACAACAAAACGTCGCCGGATGCGACACCACGAAATGCGCTCGCGATTATTTTGCGGGCACGGCTGCAGGCGCGATGAGGGCAATGTTGTTCTTGCGCATGGCCTCATTGAGCGCGGGCACGTCCTTGGCCAGGACCTCGCGCCATTTCGCGAGCTGCCCTTCGAGCCGCTGGTCGAGTTCGGCGAAGACCGCTTGTTCGGCGGCGGTCGGCGCGGTGTCTGCGCTGTCGGTGACGTTCTGCAAGTACGCGAGCTTGCTTTCGAGCTTCGTGGGATAGTTGGCAAAATCTTCCGTGGACTTGCCGTTCACCTGGATGAGCTCTTCCTCGATCGTGCCGATTTTCTTGCGCAGATCCGTCGAGGCCACTACCACCGGGTTGGGCGGATCGCTTGCATCGCTTTTCGCAGCCTGACCTGCCTCCAGGCGCTTTTCCAAGGCGGTCAGTTGCCCGCGCAGGTCGCGAATCGCGATGATGGTTTTGTTCATTTCATCCTGGCGGTCGCGCAACTTGAGCAGCAGGTCAAACTGGCTGCGCAGGTCCTCGGCGGAAATCTTCACGCGGGGATCCATCTTGACTTCGAATGACGCGGTTTGCGTTTTTCCGCCCACGGTCAGCCGCACCTGGTAGGTTCCCGGCAGAACCAGCGGGGCAATCGGGTCGCCCGCATCGTAAACGGCCCGAGGGATTTTCGTCGGAACTTCGTAGCGCAAGTCCCAGGTGAACAGGTTCAGGCCCGCCTTGGCGGGAATGTGTTCTTCCGGATCGTCCCGCTCCCATTCTTCGGCCGCTTCTTCGGTTTTCTTTTCTTCGCTCGAGAACGCGCGAACCGTTTTGCCCTGCGCATCGAGAATCTCGAGCTTGGCCGGCTGTTTCTGCTCCTCTTTCAGGTAGTAGTACAAGATCGCGCCACTCGGCGGATTCTCGCCAACCGGGTAGCGTCGCGGATTGAAGTGGCCGGTTCTCGTCCGCCACGCCGTCCGCGGCGTAAACAGATGCGCTTGTTCGGTCGAGATCGCAGCAGCAGCTTGCCGAAGCGGGCTGATATCGTCGAGCACCCAGAAGGAGCGGCCGTGCGTGGCCACGACCAGATCGTCATCATGAACAATCATGTCGTGAATCGGCGTCGGCGGCAGATTGAGCTGGAGCGACTGCCAATTCCCGCCATCGTTGAAGGAGACCCACATGCCGGTTTCCGTCCCGGCATAAAGCAGTCCCTTGCGTTTGGGATCTTCGCGCACGGCGTGAACGTAGGAATTGTCAGGCAGACCGCCGATAATTTTTGTCCACATTTTGCCGAAGTCCGCGGTCTTGAAAATGTACGGCTTGAAATTGTCGAGCTTGTGAGCGTCCACGGCGGCGTAAGCGGTTCCCGCGTCGAACGGTGAAGCCTCGATGAGACTGATCATCGCCCATTCGGGAACTTCCTTGGGCGTGACGTTGGCCCAGTTTTTGCCGTCGCGCGTCATTTGAATCAAGCCGTCGTCGGTGCCCGCCCAGAGCAGCCCTTCCTGTTTGGGCGATTCCGCAACCGTGAACACCGTGTCGTAGTATTCGACGGTGTACTGATCCTTGGTCAGCGGCCCGCCGGCATCCTGCTGCTTGGATTTGTCGTCGCGCGTCAGGTCCGGGCTGATGGGCGTCCAGGTGCGCCCGGCATCGCGCGAACGAAACACGTACTGCGAGCTGTGATAAATCACATCCGGATTGTGCGAGGAAATGACAATCGGCATGGTCCAGGTGTACCGGTATTTTTGCGCCGCCGCGGAATAGCCGTTGGGATCTTCGGGCCACTCCTGGATGCTTTGCGCCTGATTCGTGCGCCGGTCGAAGCGCGTGAGGATGGGGCCTTCGTCGTCGGCGTAAACGATATTCGAATCGCGCGGGTCGGGAACAACGTAGCCGCTCTCGCCGCCGCCAACGGCATCCCAGTCGCCGCGATCGATAAAGCCGCGATCGCTGCGCGTCTGGATGCCAACCGACGAGTTGTCCTGCTGCGAGCCGTAAACGCGATAGAGAAAGTCGTTGTCCGCGGCGACATGGTAGAACTGCGCGGTGGGCTGATTGTTTTGCGTGGACCAATTCTTGCCGCCGTCAACCGAAATCGTGGCGCCGCCGTCGTTGCCGTTGATGAGACGAGCGGGATTCTCAGGATCGATCCACAACGCGTGATGGTCCCCGTGCGGAGCGTTCACGCGCTCGAACGTTTTGCCGGCGTCGATGGAACGATAAAGGCCGGTGTTGGCGATGTAGACCTTGTTGGCATCCTTGGGGTCCGCCCAGACGTGGGTGAAATACCACGCGCGCTGGCGGAAGCGGTGATCGTCGTTCACGAGAGACCATTTCGCGCCGCCGTTGTCGCTGCGGTACAAGCCGCCCTTCCTGGCTTCGATGAGCGCGTACACCACATTCGAATCGGCCCCGGAAACCGACACGCCGATGCGGCCGAGCGGGCCTTCCGGGAGCCCGTCGCCCTCGAGGCGCTTCCAGGTGGTGCCGTCGTCATCGGAACGGAACAGGCCATCTTTCGGGCCGCCGCTGTTGAGCGTCCACGGGGTGCGCCAGCCTTCCCACATCGCGGCAAAAAGAATGTGCGGATTCTGCGGATCGAACACGACGTCAATGGCGCCGGTGCGCTCATCGAGATAGAGAACTTTTTCCCAGTTCTTGCCGCCGTCGCGCGTGCGAAAAACGCCGCGTTCCCTGCTCGGGCCATAGGCGTGGCCCAGAGCAGCGACAAAAGCAATATCGGGATTCGCCGGATGGACGATGATCGCGCCGATCTGCCGCGTGTCTTTTAAGCCGACGTTCGTCCAGGTTTTGCCGGCGTCGGTAGACTTGTAAACGCCGTCGCCGAAGGAGATGTTGCCCCGGATGCAGGCTTCGCCGGTGCCGACGTAAAGGACGTTGGGATCGGAATCCGCAACCGCAATGGCGCCGATGGAAGAGACCGGCTGCTTGTCGAAGAGCGGATCCCAGCTGAGGCCGCCGTCGGTCGTCTTCCAGACGCCTCCGCCGGTCGCCCCGAAGTAGTAGGTGTTCGGCTGGCTCGGCACGCCGGTCACGGCCAGCACGCGCCCGCCGCGAAACGGGCCGATCAGCCGCCACTTCATCCCGCCATAGGTCTTGGGATCCATTTGCTGCGCGTTCGAGACAAGCGCGGCAAGAAACAGCATCGCCAAAATTGCCAGGACCCGGGCCAGGACCGAACGATCAGAATTCACGCGAACCTCCGAAAGCGAGATGCGAAACGGGAAATGCTAGCGCGATGCTGCGGTAGATGGAAGGGATTTTCGCGCGCGAGCTCGTTAAGGTAGGATGCGGACGGGATGAAGTGGCAAAGATGAACGGGCAGAAGCCATACGACGTGGCAGTGGTGGGGGCCGGGGTATTTGGCGCGTGGACGGCGTGGCACCTGGCGAAACGCGGGCTGCGCGTGGCGCTCGTCGAAGCCTACGGGCCGGGCCACTCGCGTGCCAGCTCGGGAGGCGAAACGCGCATCATTCGCATGGGTTACGGCGCGGATGAACTGTACTCGCGTTGGTCAGGGCGATCGCTCGTCCAATGGAGAGATTTCCTGGGGGCGGTGAAACAGCCGCTTTTTCTCCAGACCGGGGTGCTGTGGATGGCCGGAAAAGACGATGCGCGCCTGAGAGAGACGGCCGCGACGCTAAAACGATGCGGCGTGGAATTTGTGGAACACGACCGCGCGTCGCTCGGGAAACGGTATCCGCAAATCGCGTTGGAAGAGATTCAGAAGGGTATCTTCGAACCGCAAAGCGGAGTGCTGATGGCGCGGCGGGCGGTGGCCGCGGTGGTCGAGGACGCCTTGCGGCGGGGCGTTCAATATCGCTCGGCGCAAGCGACGAATCCGAGAGAAGCCGGGCGCGTAAAGCATATCGTGACGAGCCAGGGCGAACGGATTGCGGCGGGGCAATTTGTTTTTGCCTGCGGCGCTTGGCTTCCTAAGATTTTCCCGGACGTGCTCGGCGCGCGCATCTTTCCGTCGCGCCAGGAAGTTTTCTTTTTTGGGATACCACCCGGCGAGACGCGCTTTGCTCCCCCGGCCTTGCCAACATGGCTGTTTCAAGAAGATCTAGTGTACGGCATGCCGGACATCGAGGGCCGCGGGCTGAAGATCGCCTACGACACGCACGGCGAACGCGTGGATCCGGACACGCAATCCCGAATCGTTTCGCCGGAAATGACGAAGGCCGTGCGCGCATACGTGGCGCGGCGGTTTCCGGCGCTCGGCGACGCGCCCATTGTAGAAACGCGTGTCTGCCAGTATGAAAATACTTCGAGCGGAGACTTTCTGATTGACCGGCACCCGGAAATGGAGAACGTTTGGTTTGCCGGCGGCGGCTCGGGCCACGGATTCAAGCATGGCCCGGCCGTGGGCGAGTATCTCGCCGCGCAACTTCGGGACGAAGGGAAACCAGAGCCGCGATTCTCCCTGGAAACCAAGGAAACCACGCAAAAACGCACGGTGTACTGACACCGCTACCCGCGCTCCGCAAAACCCCATGGCGGGCCTGAGACCCGCTCGGCATGACCAGCCAGGCTTAGCGGGGTCAGCTTCGGGGGGTGCGGCGATTGAGCACGGCGGGAGTGCGCTGGGCTCGCTTGGCTTTTTCGGCGTAGAGCTGCTGATCCGCCTCGGAAAGCAACGTCTCGATGCGCTCGCCGTCGCCGCGATACACGGCAATGCCCATGCTTGCGGAAAGCCGCGGCGGCTCATCATCGTTGGCCATCACCAGGCGAATACGGTCGACGACGCGGCGGGCCTCGTCTTCCTGCGATTCTGGAAGAACCAGTGCAAACTCGTCTCCCCCATAACGCGCCGCGGTGTCGATGGCCCGGCAGTGGATGCGGAGGATATCGGCGACGCGGCAGATGGCCCGGCTGCCGACAAGATGGCCGTAACTGTCATTAATGGCCTTCAGACCGTCGAGGTCCAGAAGCAGCACGGAAAACGGGCGGCCGGAACGGTCGGTGCGCTCGGTCTCGTTTTCCAGAACGTCGAGCAAACGGCGATAGTTGGCGAGGCCCGTGAGCGGATCGCTGACCGCCATGTGGCGGACGCGCTCGAAGAGGTGGGCATTATCGAGAAGCGCGCCGCCGAGCGCCACGGTGTAGCTCAAAACCATGAGGCCCTGAGCAAACACAAAGGGAGCATCCATAAGGCGGGCCGACTGCGCCGCGGCAAACTGAGCGGCGACGTTCAACCACACCGCCGCATACATGGTGCGGTCAAACGAGGAATCTTCCACGGTTAAGCGGCGGCGGTACCAGAACAAGCTCACCAGGAAGATCGCGCCAGGCAGCAGCTGTTGCGGACTGGGGAAGAACGCGCTCGGATGAGGCGAGACCTGGGGCGGCAAATGGCGCAGCGCGGCGGCCAAACCATATGTGACCGCGACGGCCGCCGCCAGGGCGCCGGCAATTTCCCCCTTGGGATGACGCGAACGGGGAATGAAGTGTTCGACCAGGAGCGCGCCGACCACCAGAACAGCCAGAATCAGGCGTCCAATCCACCACGCGGCGGGCGCCGAGGGCAGGCGCTGAGAGACTTCCAGGAATTGAAAGAAGAGCACGCTGGTGGCGATCAGCACCGCGCCGCAAAGAAAGAAGCCGGCACCCAGAATCAGGGAAATGCGGTCCTGCGTGCCCTGGAAACGAACCAGGGTCACCGCGGCGAAAACAAAGGCCAGCAAACTGCTGATGACTTCGACATAACCTTGAAGCAGGTTGTCGGCGGGCACGGTCAGACTGCGCAGCCAATACGCGCCAAAAATCACCAGCAGAAAAGCTGCGACGTGCGACAAGAAGATGGTCGTGCCTGTCCGCGCGCGCGGGAGAGAAGTTTGGCCCATAATCCTTTCTTCGATGCTCCGCCCTTTGCGATTCTCGAACCGAGCAAGCTCTCTACTAGATTAGACTACAAAGCGCCGGTGAATGTTGCGCGCAAATCAAGGGGGGAGTGAGACATAAGATACGTGCAGGCGGGTTCTCGCACCTGTCCGGACGGACAGGTCAAAAAGGCCGGAGCGCAGAAGGAAAATACCGCAAGCGCAGAGAAAAAATCTTTGCTGTTGCGGCAAAGTGGCAGAGTGCGCAGAATTATCTGACTTGAAACGATTCAAATATCCGGACGCGATTTCATTCTAAAACTCTTTTCAGAAAAGGAGAACGGCTTGGACAGGCAAAGCGGCGGGAGCGCAGGACCACGGCTGAGGCGGTCGCTTACGCTGTGGGATTTGATCCTCTATGGCGCGATTGTGCTGCAGCCGGTCGCGCCGATGTCGGCGTTTGGAGCTCTGAGCGATCGCGGCCGCGGGCACGTGGTGACCGCCGTGCTGATCGCCATGGTGGCGATGCTGTGCACGGCGTTCAGTTACGGCAAGATGGCCAGCGTTTACCCGAGTGCCGGATCGGCCTTCACGTATGTGGCGCAGGAGATTCATTCTTCGGCTGGATACATCACCGGATGGAGCATGGTCATGGACTACATCGTGAATCCCTTGATCTGCACCATCTGGTGTGCCGGGCAAGCGCACGAATTTGCGCCGGGCATTCCCGTTTGGGGCTGGAAGATCTTCTTTGCCGTCGTGTTCACGCTGCTGAACCTCCAGGGAATCAAGACTTCGGCGCGCGTGAATGCCGGGCTTGCCGCGGCGATGAGCGCCGTGGTGGTGGTCGTCTTTGTGGCTGCGATTCGCTATATCCTTGGCCAACCCCACGTTGAGCCAGGCTTCTTCACGCGGCCGTTTTACGACCCGCAGACCTTCACCGTTGACAATTTGCTTGGTTGCACGTCGCTGGCGGTGCTGACCTACATCGGGTTTGACGCCATCTCCACGCTTTCCGAAGAGGCGGAGAATCCCAAACGGAATATTTTGCTGGCCACGGTGTTGACCTGCGTGATCATCGGATTTCTGTCGGCGGCGCAAGTCTACATCGCGCAACTGGTGTGGCCGGCGTCGGAGCCATTTCCAAACCAGGACACCGCGTACGTTTACGCCGCGGCGCGAACCTGGGCGCCGCTTTTCAGCATCGTTGGAGTTACTTTGCTGGTGGCCAATTTTGGATCGGGCATGGGCGCCCAGATCGGCGCGGCGCGGCTGCTGTACGGCATGGGAAGGAGCAACGCCTTGCCGAGCTCGTTCTTTGGGAAGGTGGATCCGAAACACCACATCCCGCGGAACAATGTGATCTTCATCGGGGTGATTGTCCTGGTCGGTTCTTTCTTCCTGACGTACGGGCGCGGAATCGAGCTGCTCAATTTTGGAGCGCTCATCGCGTTTATGGGCGTGAACGCCGCTGCGTTCATGCGCTATTTTGTCAAGGCCGAGGAAAAAAAGGTTATGAATTTTGTCTGGCCTGCCGCCGGTTTTGTCATCTGCCTGGCATTGTGGTGGAATCTAAGCCAGCCCGCCAAAATTGTGGGCGCGATCTGGATGCTTGCGGGGATCGCCTTCGGCGTGTGGAAGACGCGCGGATTCCGGGAACAGCTCTCCTTTGAGGTGCCGCCGGAATGAGCGGAAAGGTCAAAATGGTCACCATGCGAGACGTAGCGCAGGCCAGCGGCTTCTCGCCGGCCACGGTTTCCATCGTGTTGAACAACGCGCCGCTGGCGCGGTACATCGCTCCGGCCACGAAGAAACGGATCGAAGACGCGGCGAGGAAGCTCGGCTACCGGCCGAACGCCATGGCGCGCTTCCTGCGCAGCCGGCGAAGCCAAACCGTGGGCGTGATGATCTTCGACATCACCGACCCTTTCTGCACGCCGGTTTTGCGCGGCATCGAAAACGCGCTGTACCAGTCTTCCTACGTCCCGATTTTTGCCGATGCGCACAACCAGAGAAGCCGATTCGAACGCTACCTCGAAATGCTCTTGGAGCATCACGTGGAGGCGTTGATCGTGGTGGCCAACTGGCTCTTCGTAGACATTCAGCTCCTGGCGGACTTGAGCAAGCGAAATATCACCGCGGCCACCATCGGCTGGGAGGTGCCTGGGGACTCCGTCAGCTCGGTGATGGTGGACAACGAAGCAGGAGGGCGGCTGGCCCTCGAGCATCTTTATCACCTGGGTCACCGCAAGATTGCGGTCATCCGCGGACCCAAAATGCTGATTGACAGCGGACCGCGCTGGAAAGGCGTCCAGAAATTCGCGCACTCGGTGGGCCTGGAACTCGATCCCTCGCTGGTGGCCCAGTTGCCCGATGAATTGGAAGCCAACTCCGGATTCGAGGGCGGCTACCGGTTCACGGAAGAGTTGCTCGAGAGGAAAAAGAGGTTCACGGCCGTGCTGGCGTTTGATGACCTGACCGCGCTCGGAGCGATCCGCGCGCTGACCAAGGCGGGGATCAAAGTGCCGGAGCAGTGCTCGGTGGTCGGCTTTGACGACGTGCCCCTTTCCGCTTTGGCTGCTCCTTCGTTGACGACCGTGCGTCAGCCTCTGGAGGCTATGGGAAACCTGGCGGTGAACACCGTGGTCGAGGGCATCAAGGCGGGGCTGGAGAAGCGCGACTGGAGCATCTCGCGGCATAAGATGACTCCCGAGCTGGTGATTCGTGACTCGACGAAGGCGGTGCCGACCGCGGTGACGACGGACTGAACGGCCGACCTTGAGCTGGTGGTGTTTACGGCCGGTTGCTGAGCGAGGCCGTAAGCGTGATCTCGAGCCTCGCCTAGCTCTGCCGGCCCCGCCAAACTATTTCGCCGGCGGGAGGAAGGCGTCGGACGCCTGGAGAAACTGCACGTTGGGAAGCTCGGTGGCCAACTTGACCCGCGCAAAGCGGCCTTTTGCTCCGCCGCTGCCGTTGAAAGTCAACAGATACTGGTTGCGGAGGTGTGTGGCCAGTTCGTCTAGGAAAGGTTTGAAGGTCACCGCTTCATTGACGCCGAGATAAAAGGATTCCCCTCCGGTGGCCTCGGCGAGCCGGCTCAAATCACTCTGCCCGCGGAAAGCGCGAAACCCGCGGCGGCCCAAGTGTCCGGCATCGGGGTAGTAGATCGACCAGATATTGATGTTCTCTTTCTGGGCGTGCTCGTAGGTGGATTCCACGTCCGGACTCTCCGGGAAATTGCCGTGGAAATAATCGATGCCCGAAGAAATCATCACAATGGAGCGGCGTTCGGCGGGCCCGGCAGGCAAGCGCTTCATCAGCTCGAGAAGCGTGAGATACGGGCTCGAGAACGCGCCGGCACCGATGGGCAGGCGCAAAGCCTTTGCGGCCAATTCGTGGTCGTTGGTGAAATCCTGGGCCACCACGGCCGTGCCGTTGCGAGCGTAAGACACGGAAATGTAGGTGGTGGAAGGCTGCTCTTTGAAGAATTCCTTCAAATCGCTCCACTGGGCGGCAACGTCGGGATCCAGAGAATCGTCGATCAACACCTCCAGATAGAGTTTCTCTCCGCGCTGCCAGTTTGCGACTTGCGCACGGTCTTTGTTTACGTACAACTGCACGTCTTCTCCCTTGATCGTGGGCGGCTCCGAATCTTTCTTGCCGACTGCGGTTACCGTCATCGTGACGCTGCCCGGCGCCGCGGCAAACGCGTTGGGCGCCAGGGATGCGAGCAAGAAAGCGGACAGTCCAACAAAAAACAGAAGAGACCTGCGTCTCAACATGTTCATGTTCATGTTCATGTTCATTCTCCCTTTTCCCCTTATTCATTAGATGCGGGGCGGAACTTCAAAGAGGCATGAGCTCCGTTCTTCGAAAGGCCGCAAAGCGCACGTCCCGGTCTCCTTGCCGGAGGATTTCCCTGCTCCAAAAATTAGCGATGCGTAGTATGCTGCGACGCGGCAAAACAGGCGGCCAGCGGTGAAAAACTACGTCGGGGCAATCGATCAGGGAACCACCAGCACGCGCTTTATGGTGTTCGATCAAGCCGGGCGCGTGGTGGCGGTGGCGCAGAAGGAACATGAACAGATCTATCCGAAACCGGGATGGGTCGAGCACGACCCGCTCGAAATCCTGCGGCGCACTGAAGAAGTGATTACCGATGCTCTGAGCCAGCGGGGTTTGCGCGCTTCCGACCTCGCGGCGATTGGCATTACCAATCAGCGCGAGACTACCTTGGTTTGGGACCGCAAAACCGGAAAGCCGGTTTCGAATGCCATTGTCTGGCAAGACACGCGCGTTGCCGATGACGTGAAGCGATTTTCCGCGACGCACGGGCAAGACCGCTTCCGGCCGGAGACCGGGCTGCCGCTCAGCACCTACTTCAGCGGGCTGAAGCTGCGCTGGCTGCTCGAAAACGTTCCCGGCGCGCGAGCAAAAGCCGCCGCGGGCGAACTACTTTTCGGAAATGTCGATACCTTTCTTCTCTGGAACCTCACTGGCGGAGCGCAGGGCGGCGTGCACGCAACAGACGTAACGAATGCGAGCCGCACACAGCTCCTGAGTATAAAAACACTGGATTGGGACGAAAAGTTGCTGGCGGCGTTTGAGGTGCCGCGCGGGTTGCTGCCGCAAGTGCGCTCGAGCAGCGAAATCTATGGAGAGGCTTCGTTGGCCCCGATCGCGGGAGTGCCGGTGGCGGGAATACTGGGAGATCAGCAGGCCGCGCTGGTCGGGCAAGCCTGTTTTCGTGCAGGCGAGGTGAAGAACACTTACGGCACGGGATGTTTCTTGCTGATGAACACCGGCGAGCGGCTGGTGCCGTCGAGCTGTGGATTACTCACGACGCTGGCTTACAAATTCGGGAATGCGCCGGCCCACTATGCACTGGAAGGGAGCGTAGCGATTGCGGGGGCGCTGGTGCAGTGGCTGCGCGACAATCTGGGGATCATCGCGAAGAGCGCGGACGTGGAAGCGCTGGCGCGCACGGTCAACGACAACGGCGGCGTATATTTTGTGCCGGCGTTTTCGGGATTGTTCGCGCCCTACTGGAAGGAGACCGCGCGCGGCGTGATTGCGGGCTTGACGCGCTTCGCCAACAAGGGACACCTGGCGCGCGCGGTGCTGGAGGCCAGCGCGTTTCAGACGCGCGAGGTGATTGAGGCGATGGAAAAGGATTCGCGGATTTCGCTGGAAAGCTTGCGCGTGGACGGCGGAATGGTGGCTAACGAACTTTTGATGCAGTTTCAGGCGGACATCTTGAACCGCGAGGTGGTGCGCCCGGTGATTCAGGAAACCACCGCGCTGGGAGCGGCATACGCGGCTGGGCTGGCTGTGAAATTCTTTTCGGGGCTGGAAGAATTGCGCGGGAAGTGGGCGGTGGACCGCAGGTGGAAGCCGTGCCTTGCGGAAGCGGAACGCGAACGGCTTTTCGAGCGGTGGAAGAGGGCGGTGACCCGCTCTTTTGATTGGGTGGAATCCTGAAGGAGGCTCGATCTATGACCTCACCGTGGCTCGGTGAATTTCTTGGCACGATGATATTGATTTTGCTGGGCGACGGAGTCGTCGCGGCGGTGCTGCTCAAACGATCGAAAGCGGAAAGCGGCGGCTGGATGGTGATTACGGCGGGGTGGGCGTTCGCGGTGATGGCCGGGGTGTTCACGGCGATCGCTTGCGGAAGCAGCGACGCACATTTGAATCCCGCGGTCACGCTGGGCTTCGCGGTGCGCGACGGAAATTTTGCAAAGTTCGCGCCGTATTTTGCCGCCCAAATGCTGGGAGCAATGGCCGGCGCGGCGCTGGTGTGGCTCCATTACCTTCCGCATTGGAAAGAAACTCCGGACGCAGCGATGAAACTTCTATGTTTCTGTACGGCCCCGGCGATTCGCAAGATGCTCGCGAATTTGGTGAGCGAATTAATCGGGACGTTTGTGCTCGTCTTTGTGGTGGGCGCGATTTTCTCCAAGAGCGTGGCCGCTTCAGGACCGGCCGCGGGCTTGGCGCCTTATCTCGTGGGTAGTCTGATTTGGGGCATCGGGCTTTCGCTCGGCGGCACGACCGGCTATGCGATCAACCCCGCGCGGGACCTGGGGCCGCGCATTGTGCACGCGATTCTCCCGGTCGCCGGCAAGGCCGGGTCGGACTGGGGCTACGCGGCGGTTCCGGTGGTGGGCCCGCTCGTGGGAGGTGCGCTAGCCGGCGTGCTGCTGCGCGCACTCGGCGTTTAACGAGGATGTGCTTTAGAATTTAGGTTGCTTTAGAATTTAAGCTGCGTTGCTCGAAACGCTTGCCGGTGCCCCCGGAGACAACAACACTCTATGAGCCTGATGCGCTCGTTCTTGCTGGCCGCTTCACAAAACCGTTGGCTGCGCGATCACGCTTCGCACTACAAGTTCGTTCGGAGAAGCGTATCGCGGTTCATGCCCGGCGAGACGCTCGACGACGCGCTCATCGCCGCGCAGGTGCTTCGCGGAAAAAAAATCGGAACTGTTTTTACGCGCCTTGGAGAAAACATCAGCGACCGGGTGGAAGCACAGGAGGTGGCGGATCACTATCTGGAGGTCCTCGAGCGCGTCCGGCAAAAGGGGCTGCAAACGGAAATCTCCGTCAAGCTGACGCAACTGGGGCTGGACCTTTCCTCCGATCTTTGTTTTGGGCATTTGCAGGCGATCATCGCGCGTGCGCCCAAGGAATCCATCGTCTGGATCGATATGGAAGCGAGCAACTACGTGGACGTGACGCTCGACTTGTACCGCCGCGCGCTCGGCGAGTTTCCCAACGTGGGCGTGTGCCTGCAGGCGTATCTCTACCGGACAAAAGACGATCTTCGAAAGCTGCTGCCGCTGCGGCCGTCGATCCGGCTGGTCAAAGGGGCGTACATGGAGCCGCCGGGGATTGCGTTTGCGCACAAAGCGGAAGTGGATGCGAATTACTTCGCGCTCGGCAAAGAACTGCTTAAGGCCAAGCGGGAAAAAGCTTGCCCCCGAGTGGCGTTTGCGACGCACGACGTAGGCATGATCCGCCGGCTTGCGGACGAGGCTTTTCAGGACGGCTTTGCGAAGGCGGATTTCGAAGTGCAGATGCTCTACGGCATCCAGCGCGGCGAGCAGGAGCGGCTGGCTGCCGACGGATGCACTTCCATCGTTCTCGTGGCGTATGGGACGTTCTGGTATCCGTGGTTCGTGCGGCGCCTGGCGGAACGTCCGGCGAACCTGTGGTTCATTGCGCGCAATGTGTTTGCCGGGTAGTTTCAAGGACCCGGTAGGGAGTGCGGTCAACTCGCGGTGTTGGCCCTCGAGACCAGGAAAATCCCGAGAATGTAGAAGACAAACATCAGGGCGAGAAACGTTTTCGCGCGGCGAGTGGCTCCTTGAAACTCCTTCCAGGCAAGAACACCCCAGAGCGCAGCAACCATCGGAGCCGACTGGCCGATGGCGTAGGAGATCGCCACGCCGGTAAAGTTTGCCGCGACGAGATTAAACACTGTTCCGGTGCCCCAGATGATTCCTCCCAACAGGCCGAGCATGTGTCCCGAAGCAGGCCCGCGAAAGAAACCGATGAAGCTCACGGGAGTGCCGACCAGCGGTTTCCTCATGAAGTAGATGTTCCACACGAAGCAGGAAAGCAGCGCGCCGAGGGTGAAAAACACGCCAACGCTATACGGCCCGAGGGGGTTACCCTGGGTCATCGCGTGCGTGACGAACGGTGGCCAAAGACCCATGAGGATCCCGGAGACGACGCAAACCAGAATGCTTTTGCGGGACAGCGTACTTGCGGCCTTCGGTAAGCTTGCGTAGGCTTTGCCATCGAAGATCACCGCGAGGATCGCCGATGCGACGCCGGCGGCAAGTAATACGGCATTCCCTTTTGGCTGCAGGATGTAGCTCGAAACGACGCCGACGACGAGAGCGATGCCGATGGACACCGGGAACGCGATGGCCAAGCCGGCCATGTCGATGGCGGCAACCAGCAGGAGGTTTGCCAGATTGAAGATGGCGCCGCCGACAAGGGTGTAGTAGAAATTCGCGGTGTCTGCGGCATGGACATTGTTGAGGAAGCTCGAGCTGTCCTGCGTCGTGCTTCCCATGGTGAAGGCGAGCACCAGCGACATCAGGAAAATGCCGATGGCGTAGTCCCAATAGAAAAGCTCGAACCGGTAGTTTTTAACGCCTTTGTAAGTGTTCGCCCAGGAGCCCCAACAGATGGCGCTCGAGATCATCATGAGAAGCGCGAAGCCGGCTGAGTGGGGTACGAACATAAATCCGCTGCTCCTTTACGGTCAGCCCATTCCGAAGCATGGTTTGCGACAAAATCGCCGGACGAGAAGCCGTCCTCGGCCATTGCTGCCGCCCTTTTTAATGGGGACACCGTACGGTGTCAAGGGGATACGAACAAGGGCGGCGCCCGACTGGGAAGGAGCGAGACTCGACCGGCTGCTGGCCATGGAGGTTCCCGGGCCGAATTCTTATATAATCCGCGCTGAAACGATGGCCAGCCAATCCTTCATCGCCGTTGTGGGGAGCGCGAACGTGGACCTGACCACGTTTCATGATGGGTTTCCGAAGCCCGGCGAGACCATCTTTGGGAAGAGCTTCGACCTGGGGTTCGGGGGAAAAGGCGCGAACCAGGCGGTGGCCGCGCGCTTGTGCGGCGCCAAGGTCGCCATGGTGGCAAAAGTGGGGAACGATCTATTCGGCCCCGCAACCATCAAGAATTTTGAGGCCCAGGGGATTGATGCGAGCTGCGTGGGCATTGCGGAAGGCGTTCCAAGCGGCGTCGCTCCCATTTTCGTGGACCCCCAGGGGCAGAACCGCATCATCGTCGTCAAAGGCGCGAACGATTTGCTTGCGCCGGAGGACGTGGATGCGGCCGGGGAGCTTTTGCGGAAGGCGAACGCCATCGTCCTGCAATTCGAAATCCCGCTTCGCACCGTGTATCACGCCGTCGAATTTGCCAAAGGCAGTGGGATACGATCGATCGTGAATCCCGCGCCGGCGCTCCCGATAGACTTCGAGCAACTCCGCGGCGTGGACTATTTGATTCCCAATGAGAGCGAGGCGGAATCGATTACCGGGATGCCGGTGCATACCGCTCGTGACGCGCAAGAATGCGCAGAGTTCTTGTTGGGGCAAGGCGTGAAGGGCGTGGTCATCACCAGGGGCGAACGCGGCTGCCTTCTGGCAAACGAGGAGGGAACGGAACTCGTGCCGCCATTCCAGGTTCAGTCCGTTGATACCACCGGGGCGGGCGATGCGTTCATTGGCAGCTTTGCCGTGTTTCTCGGAGAGGGTCATCCGGAGAAGGAAGCGCTTCGTCGGGCGAGCCTCTACGCGGCCCTTTCCACCACAAAGGTGGGCACGCAAAAATCCTTCTGGAACCGGGCGGAATTCGATAAGGAGTGGCAAAAACGCTCCGCGCGTGTGTGAACCCGCCTTAGCGTAGTGATAAGATGAGGTATCGATTGAATTTTTCCGATCCCGTGCGGGAATTCCATGACTCTTCAGGACAAGACTCCGGCGATGCAAGACTCCAGGGTCCGGCTTTCCGTTTCGCCTCGGCTCGCGATCTCGCCTTCCGACACCGCGATAGCCCAGTACGCCGGGCGCGACCTCCAGGCCAACCGCGGCACCCCGCTCAATCTGGATTGGATTGACGCGGTGCGCGCGAATACGAGCGCGGTCGAGCGCCGCGCGCAGACGCTGGTCACGCGGCGAACGGTGAAGAAGGAATGGCAGGCCGCATGGCTCGTTCGCGCCATCACGTGTATGGACCTGACCACGCTTTCCGGCGATGACACCCACGAGCGGGTGCGGCGGCTGTGCGCGAAGGCGCGGCAACCGATTCAGCAGGAACTGGCGCAAAAACTTGGAGTGGCGAGCCTCGGCGTTAAGGTTGCGGCGGTGTGCGTCTATCACACGTTTGTGGAAACGGCCCGGCGGGCGCTGGAGGGCAGCGGGATTCACGTGGCGGCGGTCTCGACCGGCTTTCCTGCCGGACTATCGCCGCTCGCGGAGCGCATCAACGAAATCCGCCGCTCGGTGGAAGCGGGGGCGGATGAAATCGACGTGGTTATCACGCGTGCTCACGTTTTCGGCGGGAGATGGCAAGCGCTTTACGACGAAATCGCAACGTTCAAGAACGCCAGCGGACCGGCGCACTTGAAAGTGATTCTGGGCACCGGCGATTTGCTGACGCTGCGCAACGTCGCGCGCGCGAGCTTCGTGGCCATGATGGCCGGAGCGGATTTCATCAAGACTTCCACGGGCAAAGAACCGGTGAATGCGACGCTGCCGGTAAGTCTGGTGATGGTGCGCGCGATTCGTGAGTACGCCCAGGAAACGGGAATGGCCGTGGGCTTCAAACCCGCCGGAGGCATTCGAACGGCGAAGCAAGCTCTGGAATGGCTGGCGCTCGTGAAAGAAGAGCTGGGCAGGTCGTGGATGAAAGGGGAGCTTTTGCGTTTTGGCGCGAGTGGCATGCTCGCGGATGTGGAACGCCAGCTCGACCACCACGCGACGGGACGTTATTCGGCGGATTACCGGCATCCGATTGCCTGAGCGGGAGGATGCCGGCGGGATAAGGAAGGAAGCGGGCAAGAAACCGGTGAGCATCGTCGAAAAATTCATGACCATGGAGTATGGTCCCGCGCCAGAAGATCCGCGCGAGGCGCTGGCCTGGCTCGAGGTTCACGAGCGCCGCTTCGGTCATTTCATCAACGGCGACTGGCAAGCCCCGGCAGCGGGAATCTCTTTTGAGACGGCGGACCCGTCGACGGGCGAAAAACTCGCTACGGTCGCACAGGGCTCGGCCGAGGACATAGACCGCGCCGTACGAGCCGCTCGGGCGGCGCTGCCCGCGTGGCAAGCCCTGACTCCTCATGCCCGCGCACGCTACCTTTACGCGCTAGCGCGACAGGTGCAGAAACATTCGCGCTGGCTGGCGGTGCTCGAAACGCTGGACAACGGCAAACCCATTCGCGAGAGCCGTGACATCGACATACCGCTCGTCGCGCGGCACTTCTATCACCACGCGGGCTGGGCGCAGATTTTGGAACAGGAGGTTGTAGGGTACACGGCCTGCGGCGTCGTGGGCCAGATTATTCCATGGAATTTTCCGCTGCTGATGCTCGCGTGGAAAATTGCGCCGGCGCTGGCCACGGGAAACACCGTGGTTTTGAAGCCCGCCGAGTTTACTCCTTTGACGGCGCTGGCTTTCGCCGAGATCTGCCGGGAAATCGCGTTGCCTCCGGGCGTGGTGAACATCGTCACGGGAGATGGCTCGACCGGCGAAGCGCTCGTGAAGCACTCGGACGTGGACAAGATCGCGTTCACCGGCTCGACGGAAGTCGGCCGCGCCATCCGCAAAGCTACTGCGCCGACCCACAAGAAACTTTCACTCGAGCTAGGAGGCAAATCTCCGTTCATTATTTTTGAAGATGCGGACCTGGACAGCGCCGTCGAAGGCCTGGTCGACGGCATCTGGTTCAATCAGGGACAGGTTTGCTGTGCGGGATCGCGCCTGCTGATGCAGGAAAGCATCGCCGAGAAATTGATCGGCAAGATTCAGGAGCGCATGAATACGCTGCGCATCGGCCCTCCGCTCGATAAAGCCATTGACATCGGAGCGATTGTCGCGCGCGTGCAACTGGAACGTATCCAGCGCCTGGTGGATCAGGGCGTCGCCGAGGGCGCAACCTGCTGGCAGCCGTCGATTCCTGTTCCCTCGCGCGGTTTGTATTTCCCGCCGACGCTGTTGAGCAACGTGCATCCGAGTTCCGTGGTCGCACAACAGGAGATTTTTGGCCCGGTGCTTGCGGCCATGACCTTTCGCACGCCGCGCGAAGCGGTCGAACTGGCGAATAACACGGCCTATGGGCTTGCCGCCTGCGTGTGGAGCGAGAGCATCAACGTGGCGCTCGACGTCGCGGCACAGCTAAAAGCCGGAGTGGTCTGGGTCAATTGCACGAATTTGTTTGACGCGGCTTGCGGGTTCGGTGGCTACCGCGAGAGTGGATTTGGCCGCGAAGGCGGGCGCGAAGGCTTGCTCGAATACTTGGAACCCGCGTGGTTTAAGCAGGCGCCGCCGGTTCACCCGACGCCCCTGGCGATCGATCAGCCGCCGGAACTAGCTCTAGACTTTTCCACCCCGCCGATGGACCGGACCGTGAAGCTCTACATCGGGGGCAAGCAGGCGCGGCCGGACTCCGGCTACAGCATGGCTGTGCGCGCGGCGGACGGCCGCATGCTCGGCGAAGCGCCGCTCGGCAATCGCAAAGACATTCGCAACGCGGTCGAGGCTGCGCGCAAGGCGGAAGCCTGGGGCAAAGCGACCGCGCACAATCGCGCGCAGGTGCTTTACTACATTGCGGAGAACCTTTCCGAGCGCGGCGAAGAAGTCGCGACACGTCTGTCGGCCGTCGTGGGGAAAAAGCAAGCGGAAATGGAAGTCCGCCTCGGTATCGAGCGCATTTTTTCCTACGCCGCCTGGGCCGACAAATTCGACGGCGCGGTGCACAATCCACCATTTCGCAACGTTACGCTTGCGATGAAGGAACCGGTCGGCACGGTGGCTATCCTGTGTCCGGCCGATGCGCCGCTGCTTGGTTTTCTGTCGCTGGTGATGCCTGCGATTTGTGCGGGCAACACGGTCATCGCGATTCCGTCGGAAAAATATCCCCTGATTACGGGTGATCTCTACCAGGTCTTTGACACGAGCGATTTGCCCGGGGGCGTGGTGAATATGGTCACCGGCCGCGAGAGCGAACTCTTGAAAACGCTCGCCGAGCATGACGACGTGGACGCCATCTGGAGTTTCACCGATGAAGCCAGCGCCACGGCGGCAAAAGCACTCTCGATCGGAAATTTGAAGCAGGTTTTCACCAACGAAGGCCGGGCCATCGACTGGCTTGACGCGCGGCAAGGCGAGGGCCGGTGGTTTCTCGACCACGCCGTGCAGATCAAGAATATCTGGGTGCCTTACGGGGAATAGCGCGGACCGGATACGATAGCGACAAGGGCGACTATGAATTCGTCAGCATTTCCCAGATTTGCCGGATTGCACCTACCACTGGAAATTGGCCAAGTCTCCGCGTAAAATCTCAACCCACGAAGGCGGCGTGGTTCGCTGACCCGGCGGCGTCCGGCGGCAGATCGGTTGCGTCGAGATAGTCACAACCGCTTGGATGATTTGTGGAGACTAACGGTAACGAGCGGCGATTCGGCGATTCCACTTATTCCGGGCAATCATGGCCACTTGCCTTAACCAAGTCCGGTGAAAAAACTCTTAGAGTTCCCTCCTAGGAGCGTCCCGTGCCCATTCCTATTCTGCTGCTGAAGCGTCTCGCGATCGCCACTGCCGCGATGATCGGCTTGTCCGAAACGCCTCATGCCCTCGCCGCGGACAAGCTCACCGCCACACAGCTCATGTCGCTGGCGAAGTCCGCAAGCCCGGGTTTGGGCGAGGCTATCACTTCGACTTTCGACGCCAAGGATCTAAGAGAAGGCACCGCGTGGGCCGGCCACGGCTACGATTTCTTCTTCGCCGTCCAGGGCCAGCCCGGACCCCAGCTGCTGATCGACGGCTCGCCGGGCCCCCAGATGCAGCAACTCTCCGGGTCCGATCTCTGGTATACGGCCGCCCGCATCGAGCAGCTCGGCAAGCTGCATTCCTTCTATTACCTGGTCAACGG
>DATAIH010000124.1:0-3128 GCA_036262755.1 Candidatus Acidiferrum sp. | reverse complement strand
GCCGTTGCAGAGGACTTATCCGGATCAAAGAAATCCGTTGATCCAACACTTTCCCACAAACGATTTCTGAGCCTCCGGTTAAGCCGACGAAGCGGCCTAAGGGCGTGTGCGAAGCAACATGTTTGGCTTTTCGACGCGGGTGTTTTTACAAACTTTTTACAGAATTATTGACGTTTCGCTGACAAACGGGAGCCATTTTTCAACTATAGTGCGCGCTCCTGGCAGGATACCACGCACCTGCCTGACATAAGCTCACAAATTCACTAAAGGAGGCGTTCATGAAGACGCACAGTGCAAGGATGTTCTTGCGCGCCGCCGTGTTATTTCTCGGTCAGACCCATCGCAGGATTCGCAGCTCCGTGAGAAGGCGATCGTCCGCGAATCTAATGGCCGCGTCTCTGGTTCTTGCCGCGTCCTTGTTCACCGCCGCCTCCGCAGGTGCTACAGACACCATCACTGTGTTCCATAAGTTCGCTGGTGGGAATGATGGGGACGAGCCGAACTCTCTGATCCTGGCATCCGACGGTAATTTCTACGGCACCACCTACCTGGGCGTCGGCACTGTTTTCCAGGTCACGCCCGCTGGGCAGTTCACGACTGTGTTCATACTACCTCCGCAAAACAAGAATCGCTTTTTCTACGGCGACTTCTTCACGAGCGTGGTCGAAGGGCCCGATGGCTTTCTGTACGTCATAGCCCGCGGGAGCAACAACAACCCGAACCCAATGGTCTTCAAGATCAGTAAGTCGGGCAGCCATTTCCAGGTGGTGCTGCAGGAGGCGCCATACAGTCTGTCAGTGGCCTCCGATGGCAACTTCTATGGGGCGGACGGCAATGGGATATTCCGGCTGAGCACCAGCGGCATTTACACTTTGTTGTCTGCACAGGGCAGCAGCGGGTTCAATGTGAATGGCTTTAACAAACAGGCAACGGATGGCAACTTCTACGGGACCTGCTACCCGGTCGCTAACGGCCCGCAGCATGTATGCCGGGTGAACACCTCGGGTGCAGTCACCCCGATCTTTCAGTACCCCACAGGATCCAATGGCCTATCCCCCGCGAACGGGATTTTGACGCAAGGGCCAGATGGCTTCCTTTACGGTGTTGCGGTAGGCGGCCCGGGCGGCACCGGCTTTCAGGTGATTTTTCAACTCAGCACGTCAGGCAGTTTTACGGAGCTTTATCAGAGCAACGGCTGCACTCCGAAGACCGGGTGCAGCAGGGTGATGCAGGCATCGGATGGCAATCTGTGGATCGCCAATCCGCCCGGGGAGTCCGTCTATTCGATAACCACGGGCGGTGCGCTGCTGCAAACGGTCCCTTTCTCGTCGCAGCCGAATGCGTACGCTCATCCTCAGCTCCTGATTCAGGCATCGAGCGGCATCCTGTATGGAACGACGGGCGAACCAAATCCCGCGTATTATGACGTCGGGTCGGTTTTTTCGCTCGACGCGGGCCTGCCGCCGCCGCAGTAGGGGTTCGGTACGCTCGCCGTCGCCGTGGTGAAACGATCGCCGCTGCCGGTGAGCGCTCCGAGGGCTGCGCCGATTCGCAACCCACCTCCAACTCATGGGCGCGCAATCCTTAGCGCCCCGCGAAATCGTTTCGTATCACCGTGCCGCCCTTCATCACAAAATGCACGCGCTCCATTTCGGAGACATCCGCCAGCGGATTTCCCGAAACCGCGATGATGTCGGCGAACTTGCCTTTCTCGATCGTCCCTATGTCCTTTTCGATTCCGTAATTCAGCATGTGGGCGGCGTTGAGATACGCGGTTTGCAGCGCCTGGGTTGGCGTCAATCCCCATTTCGCGTAATAGGCAAACTGATTGGCTTGCTTACCATGCGGGATGGCGGCCGAAGTAGCACCGCTACCAAACACGATAGGAACGCCCGCGACGACCGCGCGCCGGACGGCCTGCTCGGCAAGCTTCATGCGCGAGTTGCGCCCGCCTGTCGCTTCCAGGTCTCCTTTTTCCAATGCAATCAGATCATCGAGCGTGGCCTCAAAGGGAAGCCTTTTTTGCAGCAGGACCTTGATCCCATCCTGATCGAGTTCGAGAAGGTGGTTGGGAGCGTCCACACCGGCATTGATGCAACTAGCCATGCCTTCGCCGCCGTAGGTGTGGCAGGCGACCTTAAGGCCCAGCCGGTGCGCTTCGTCCACGATAGCCTGCACTTCCTCGAACGTCAGAGAAGGGGAATTGACCAGCGTCGCGTCGGGAGTCCACATGTGCATCGTTCCAGCGAAATCCTGCGTGGTGTAAATCTTCACCCAGTCCACGCCGTGGAGTTTCGCTTCCCGCACCGCCGCGCGGGCAAGCCAGGGGCCGTTGACATTCTTATTTTCGATGAAGCCTTCCTGAAACCGCCCCGTGCGGACATCCGGGTAATAATTCGTGGCGCGAGGATTGAGCGATTCGCCCGCCACTTGCATACGCGGGCCCTGAACGCGCCCGGAATTGATCTGATCGCGGATGTCCACGGTGTTGTAGCCGCCGCGCGAATCCATATCGAGGACGGTGGTGAACCCCGCAGCGAGATCAATCTGAGCATTGGACAGCGCGATTAGCGTGCGCTGAGCTTCGGTTTCTCCGCCTGTGTTGATGTGGACATGTGCGTCGATCATGCCGGGCATGACGGTCGCATTCGAGAGGTCGATCACGTTCGCGCCCGAAGGAATGGCAAGGCCCGAGCCGACTTCCGTAATGCGGTCGCCTCGCACGATCACCACCTGATTGGTGAGCATCGTGCCTGAACGCGCGTCGAACAGCCGACCGGCGCGGATGGCGACCAACTGGTCGCGCGGCGCGAGGTATTTTCCTGTCGTTTGAGCATGTCCTGACAGAGCTGCGAGTCCCGCAAAGAGCAGAACAGAAAATTTCTGTTGCCAGTTCATGAAGTTTCCTCCTGTCCCCAGCGCGGCGGCTGGCAATCGTAGGCAGTCTACACGAATCTCGATCACGGCGGGGATCTGAGTATGCACATCAGCGAGAAGTCGCCGTCTCCTGCAGCCGGTCTCCTGCCACCGCGGCTCTGGGCGGCTCACGGGCGATCTGGACAGAGCCCCCGGATCTGTACCGACAAACGCTGTGACCCAATCGGAGTGCAAACGCCCTTGGATTACGA
>DATAIH010000123.1:0-15572 GCA_036262755.1 Candidatus Acidiferrum sp. | reverse complement strand
ACTGATGCGCTCGTCCACGGATAAGAAAATTGCGGGCGTGTGCGCCGGTCTTGCCGATTACTTCGACATGGATCCCACGATCATTCGCGTGCTTTGGCTCCTGGCCGTGCTTTGCTTTGGTACCGGTTTGTTGGCTTACGTGATTCTCTGGATCGTTCTGCCGCTGGCCCCGGGCGGAGTGATTCCGACTTCGGCGCCAGCCGCGCCGTAATCACCCGTGCCGAGCTCAGGTGCGAGGGCCGGCATCGGCATACGATTACCGTGCTTGATTGCTCTTCCTACCTCGAGGTGCGCCGCTAGCTCCCTCGCTCGAACAAGGGTTTGTCCAGAGAAAATGCTCCCGCTCCAATGGTGGCCAGCGCAAAACAAGCCACGGCAAGAGCCAGCGGAAATTCGTATTCATGGATAGCCAGATATCCTTTGCCGCTATGGACCTTCCAGATCGCCACGGCCATCTCTGCGGCGAGCAAAAGCGCCGCCGGCCGCGTAAACAGTCCCAGCATCAAAAGCAAACCGCCGAACACTTCCAGGACGCCTGCGACGTAGACGAAGTATCCCGGCAGGCCATGCTGTATGAAAAACTCCTGCATGCCGCCGCCCAAGTGCGCCAGCTTGGGGTAGCCATGTGCGAAAAAGATCACGCCGAGGGCGAGACGCAGCGCCAGCAACCCGAACGGCTGGAGAATATTGAGGGACTTCATCCCAAGACCTCCGCAGAAGATTCTTGCGCGATTTTTATGGAAGCTGCGGCATTTTAACAGAAAAGTATCACGACCACCGGCGCACTCCGGCCTCGCGGCGCTTTCGGGTACAATCTTTACGAACGCAGGCAGGGACGCGGAGCTTATGACCGAGAGGAAGGTTCTGGTAATAACTAACGTCCCGGCGTTAGAAGAAGGCAAATGAAGCGCAGGCTCCTTATCGCCGTGCCGCTGCTTTGCCTTGTGTCCGTTGCCGCCTGGATATTCCGACCCAAGCGCGAGATACAGAGCGAAGCCTTCGTCAGCGAAAAGGTCGCTCCTGTGCTTAGCGGCATCGCCGAGGTGCGGCAGCAGGTGGGCGAGCTGCATTACGGAGAGCGCGTCGAGGTCCTCAGCAAGCGCAATGAGTACATGAAGGTGCGAACGCCTGGCGGCGCCATTGGCTGGGTGGAGGCGCACCAATTGATGGAGCCGGCGCTCTGGCAGCGCAGCATCAAGCTGCTCGAGCGGGTGCGCGGCATGCCGGTGCAGGCGCGCGGGCGCACAAAGGTGTCCACCAACCTGCGCGTACTCCCGGGCCGCACGGAGCCGCGTCTGTACCAGTTCGCGCGAAACGTTGCCGTCGAAATTGTGGGGCGCGGCGTAGCCGATTGGGCGCAAAGCACCGATGAAAAGGATTCTGGCGGGTCGCAGGGAACGAAGCGGGAAGACTGGTTCCTGGTTCGCGGCATCGCCACGCGTCCGCCAGGACAGACTTCGTCGCGCGCCGCCGAAACCGCTGCAACCACAGAGCCCGGGGATCAAACCGTGCCGATTGCCGGATGGGTGATTGCCCGCTTTATCGAGCTGGATTTGCCAGATCCCGTGCGCGAGGGCGCGTCGTCGGCAAACCTTCGACCGGTAGCCTGGTTTGAGCTGAATCGCGTCGCGGATCCCTCCGGCGACAAGCCACAGTACCTGCTGGCGGCGGCGCGCGGTCCGGAGGGGCAGGCGTGTGACTTCACGGCGCTGCGGGTTTACACCTGGTACGCGAGAAAAAGGCGCTACGAAACGGCGTTCATCGAAAACAACCTCTGCGGACAACTGCCCATCCGCGTCGGCAAGGGGCCCAAGGACGAGCCCGAATTCCGATTCCGCGTCATGAACGGAGGCAAAGAAGAACGTGTCTACCGCCTGATGCAGACCATCGTGCGGCGCATCCGCGAACCAGGGGAATCTTCGGGCCAACGGGCGGCTGCGAGACACGCGAAAACGGCGACGCGTTAATCTGGTTGCTGGTGAAGAATCGAGCGCCGTTTTAACGGCACCCGAGCGGAGAAACGGCGAATGACCCTGCATATCAGCGAAGCGGAAGTGCGCGAAGTGCTCGACATGCCGCGGGCGCTTCGCGCGGTTGAGGAAACTTCCCGCAAGCAAGCTATAGAAGAAGTCGTGGTGCACCCGCGAAGACGCTTCGAATTGTCCCACGGCGGTTTTTTTCACTACATGGCTGCCGCCGACTACTCCGCAGGATTTGTGGCCATGAAACAATACACATTCGTGCGCGGGCAGCTGCGGTTTCTCGTTCCGCTCTACGAAATGGCCACCGGCGATCTGCTCGCGGTCATCGAGGCCGATTACCTGGGGCAGTTGCGCACCGGAGCGGCCTCCGGCGTAGCCACCAAGTATCTGGCGCGCGAGAATTCGCGCGTTGCGGCCATCATTGGAACGGGCGGCCAGGCGCGCACGCAGCTCGAAGCTATTGCCGCGGTTCGAAAGCTTGAGTCCGCTCGGGTTTATGGCCGGATTGCCGCCAAACGAGAGAAGTTCTGCAGGGAAATGTCTTCGCGAGTGGGCATCCCCCTGAACCCGTGCTCTTCCTCCGGCGAAGCCGTGCATGGCGCCGACATCGTTTGCACCGCGACGACATCTTCGCAACCTGTGGTTTTCGGCCGAGAGTTGGCCACCGCCGTGCACATCAACGCCATCGGCGCGAACCATTCCCATAAGCGTGAATTGGATGACGAGGCGGTCTCGAGCGCCGACGTTATTGTCGTCGATTGCGTCGAGCAATCGCGGCAGGAAGCGGGCGACCTGATCATCGCGTTCAAAGGAGAAGAAAGCTGCTGGACCGGTGTCAGAAAGCTATGCGACGTAGTCGCCGGCAAGGTCCGCGGGCGCACCAGCGACTCCGAGGTCACACTGTTCAAGTCCAACGGCATTGCTTCGTGGGATCTGGCCGTTGCCATGAAAGTGTACGCAGCCGCTCGCGAAAAAAAGCTCGGAAGGGAATTGCCGTTTTGGGCGGACGGCTCAGGGGTTAGCCGGTTGGGAGCTCCGGCTGCCTATTTAGAAACGCGCGCACCCGGGTGCAAAGGAAAATAAAAAGGGTCAAAAGGCATAGTAAGCTGTCCTCATGCGGACGCTCCCGGACCACCTTCGCAAAGGCATGAAGCTTGTCATCGTAGGGTGCAATCCCAGCGAGTCCTCCGTCCGTGTGGGCCATTACTATGCCGGGCGCGGCAACGAATTCTGGCCCATCCTGTACGAAAGTGGTGTCGTGCCGGAGCCCTTCGATTACCACGACGACCGGCGTGTGATTGAATTTGGCATTGGCCTCACCGACTTGGTGAAGCGGCCCACCAAAGGCATCGAGGAGTTGAAGCGCGAGGATTTTGCCGAGGGGCGCATCGTTCTCTCGCAGAAGCTCGAGGAGTTCACTCCCCACGTTGTGGCGTTTAACGGTAAGCTCACCTACGAGCAATTCGCGCAGCGTCGCTGCAAATACGGGATACAGAAAGAGTCGCTTTACGGCGCGCGTGTTTACGTTCTGCCTTCTACGAGCGGCGCGAACAACAAATTTAAAAGCGAAAAACTGTTGCATTTTCGAAAACTTGCCAAGCTGGTGGAAAAAGTTGAAAAAAACAGGGACACTCAAGCACACTAAACAGGACAGTTTATGAGCAATTTTCCGCAACCGGTGCCGGCTTCTTCCGTGCTGCTGGAAGCCAGAAACGACGGCATCGCCACTCTGGTGATGAATCGTCCCGACCGCCTGAACGCCCTGGACACCAAACTTGTCACCGCGTTGAACGATGCACTTGGTCGCATCTCAAAAGATGGATCAGTGCGCGTTGTAGTGCTCACCGGGGCCGGTCGCGCATTTTGCGCCGGAGGCGACCTTGCCTTGATTGGACAAGTTCGCACGACCGGCGCGACGCGTGACCTCGAATTGCTCCTGGCCTCCGGGACGCAAGCCGTGCTAACCATGCGCTGCATGCCGCAGCCGGTCATCGCCGCCGTCAACGGTGCTGCCGCCGGCGCGGGCATGAACCTCGCTCTGGCAGCGGATCTTCGCATCGCCGCCGAAGAAGCCATGTTTGGCCAGAATTTCGCCAAGGTCGGCTTGTTTCCGGACTTCGGCGGCACCTACTTTCTGCCGCAGCTCGTCGGTCCGGCAAAGGCCGCCGAGCTTTTTTATACCGGTGAAATGATCGACGCGAAAACCGCTCTGCAACTGGGAATCGTGAATCAAGTCGTTCCTGTCACGCAGCTTGAAGCCGAAGTGACGTCGCTCGCGCGAAAGATTGCCCAGGGTCCGCCCCTGGCGATCCGCGCCGTCAAGAAAACTTTGTTTGCCAGCGAAAGTGAAAAACTGACTTTGGCGTTAGGACAGGAGGCCGAGGAACAAACTCGCTGCTATCTCTCTCAGGACTGCGGCGAAGGAATCAGTGCGTTCTTTGAAAAGAGGCCGCCTACGTTTCGCGGCAAATAGCTCTCCTTTTCCTCTCCCGCTACGCATGACAGCCAATCTCGACACGATTGAGTTGCGCCTCGCGGATCGCACCGCTTGGATCACGCTCGACCGCCCGCCGTTGAATATTCTAAACATCGCCATGATGGAGTCGCTCGGCGCGGCGCTCGAGCGCGCGGTGCCGAAATCCGATATCGTGATTTTTCAGGGCGCTGGCGTCAAAGCATTTTGCGCGGGCGCCGATGTGGCTGATCACACGCCCAAGCGTGTCGGCAAAATGCTCTCTGCGTTCCACGCTGTGTTTCGCCGCCTGGCCGCCGCTGAATGCCTGACCATTGCCGCCGTCCACGGTTACTGCCTCGGGGGCGGCATGGAGCTCGCGACGTTTTGTGATTTTGTTCTTGCTACGGAATCCGCGCAGTTCGGCCAGCCGGAAATCAAGCTGGGCTGCTTTCCTCCCGTTGCTCTGGTGAGCTTGCCTCGCCTCATTGGCATGCAAGCGGCCGCGCATCTGATCCTCACGGGCCGTCAAATCAGCTCGACCGAAGCGCATCGCCTCGGGCTCGTCTCGCGCGTTGTTCCCGATTATGAGCTTCCTGTGGCGGTGGACGCGCTTCTCGACGAGCTTCGCGCGTTGAGCCCCAGCGTTCTCCTTTTGACACGAAGAACGTTGGCGCGCCTCCATGCGCCCGATTTTTTTGCACAGCTCGAAGAAATTGAGCGGTTATACTTGTCCGAGCTGATGCAAACGCACGACGCGCAGGAAGGCATCCGTGCTTTTCTCGAAAAACGCAACCCGGTTTGGAAGGCAAAATAGTATGGACGAACTGGAAATTACGCCCGCCGAAGTGAAGGCCCGGCTCGACCGTGGCGAAAACGTGGTGCTTGTGGACGTGCGCGAACCGTGGGAATTCGAAATTTGCCGCATCCAGGGCGCCAAACTCGTGCCGCTGGGTGCGCTGGCCGCAAGTCTGAACACCCTTCCCGACGTCGCTGAGGTGATTTGTTATTGCCATCACGGGATGCGAAGCTTGGACGCGGCGGCGTGGCTGCGCTTTCAGGGTTTCGAGCGCGCCAAGTCCTTGGCCGGAGGAATCGAGCGCTGGTCGATCGAGGTCGATTCGAGCGTCCCCCGCTACTAACTCCCGTGTTTTTAGCACCAGTGGCTGACGGTGCCTTGCAGCGGCCGAGCATTGCTGGGCCCAATCGGGGACCCAGCATGCCAAATGCGAAACTGGAGGTGCCTGGCTGAAGGAAGTGCTCTGCTGGCAGCGGAGAACGCGAAACCATGGAGGTCAAGACCATTGCCGTGATTGGCGCAGGCCCGCAGGGGCGTGCAATAGCCTATGCTTCCTCTCTTGGCGGATACAAAACCGTGCTGGAAGACATCTCTACGCGCGTGCTCGAAGAAGCGACGGCCTGGATCCGGCAATCGTTCACCGAAGGCGTCGCGCGGGGAACGTTTGAAGCGAGCGTCAGCAACAAGGCCCTCTCCCTGCTGTCCACCGCGGCCGATGTGAAAGATGCACTCCGCGACGCGGAACTGATCATCGAGACGGTTCCTGAAGAACTGGAAATGAAGCTGGAACTTTTCACCATTTTCGACAAGTTTGCAAAGACAAGCGCGATTTTCGCAAGCACGGCCTCCTCTCTTTCGATTACGGATTTCACCGACATTGTCGTTTCGCGCGAGCGCTGCATCGGCATGCATTTCTCTCATGCGGTTTCGGAAAGGAAGCCGATTGAGCTGTTGCGCACACCATACACTTCCGAGGACACGGTAGCCATCTGCCGGGAAGTGGCGCGCCGCATGGGCAAAGAAGTTGCCGTTGTGAAAGAAGCGCAGCAGAATGTATGAATGCGCGTAGTCTAAGGCGTTGGGAAGAAAACACCCCTAATGAACCTGCTCGCCGACAGAATCTTCATCCAGCAGGGCGACCTGACGGAAATGGACACGGACGCCATCGTCAACGCCGCGAACAACGATTTGATTCTCGGCGGTGGCGTGGCCGGCGCCATCCGGAGAAAAGGCGGCGACGCCATCCAGCGCGAATGCAATGAAATTGGCGCCATCCCGGTGGGGTACGCGGCCATCACCACCGGCGGAAACTTGAAAGCGCGGTTCGTTATCCATGCGGCCAGCATGCGGCTTGGCGGTGCAACCACCGGCGATGCGCTGCGAAATTCCACGATGCATTGCTTGAAAATTGCGAAAGAACGAGGCTTGAAGTCCATCGCATTTCCCGCCGTGGGCACCGGCGTTGCCGGATTTCCCCTGGAAGAGTGCGCGAAAATCATGTTGCACGAGGCCGTGGAACATTTGCGCGGCGAAACTTCGCTCGAAGCTGTGCATTTCGTGCTTTTTGACGATGCCGCGAAGGAAACCTTCCAACGCACGTGGAAAAGACTCCAGTCGGAGCTTGCCTCAGGAACCGCCGGAGCAAAAGGCGCGTGACGTCGCTCGAAGAATTGCTCGCCGCGCGCATTCGCCGCGACGGCCCCATCCCTTTTGCCGATTTCATGCGCGAGTGCCTGTACCATCCGGTGCACGGCTACTACGGCAAAGCGGAAGCGCAGCGCTTTGCCGATTACTACACCAGCGTGGACGTGCATCCGATTTTTGGCCGGTTGCTGGCGCGCAAATTTGTCGAGATGTGGGAGCGGCTCGAACGGCCAAAGGAGTTTTTGCTCGTAGAAGCGGGAGCGGGCGTGGGGCGGCTCGCGGCGCATATTCTGGATTTCTGCGAGGCGAAGCTGCCGGATTTTTGCGCTGCGCTCGGTTACGTCGCCGTGGAGCGCTCGGCGTCGAGGCGCAGGCAAGCCGCGGAGCGGTTGGAGCGACATGCGGCGGCAAATCGTTTGCGGATTACACCGGAAATTCCAGTGCACATTCCGGCGGGCTGCGTCTTCTCGAATGAACTGATCGATGCTCTGGCTGTCCACCGTGTGGTGATGACGGAGGGCACACTCGAGGAAGTCTTCGTGGGCTGCGACCAGGGGAGATTTGCCGACGTGGTCGCCCCGGTTTCCACTTGCGCCATCAACGAATATTTTGCAGCGCAGGCAGTCACGCTCGACGAGGGCCAGCTCGCGGAAGCGGGGCTCGAAGCGTGCGACTGGATCACCGAAGTCGGGCGGCGCATGGAACGCGGATTCGTGCTGACCGTAGATTACGGGCATCGCGCGGCGGAACTCTTCGACGAGCGCCACCTGCGCGGGACGCTGCTGGCGTATCGAGAGCATCGCGTGAGCGAGAATTTCTACGCCTCGCCGGGGGAGCAGGATTTGACCGCGCACGTAAATTTCACGGCGCTCGAAACCTGGGGCCAGCGATCGGGCCTGGAAACCGCGGAGTTCACCTCGCAGACCGCCTTTTTGCTGGCGCTGGGGCAGCCCAACGAGTTCGCCGACCTGTACGACCCGGGTCAATCGGAGGCAGACCGGATTCGCGCGCGCCTGCAACTCAAGACGCTGATCCACCCCGAAGGCATGGGCGAACGGTTCGCGGTCTTGGTGCAGAGCAAGGCTCCGTAGCAATCTCAGGACTTCAACTCGGCCCGCCACATAGCGCGCTGCAGAAGACCGCGCGCCTGGCCTTTTCCGTATAGCGCTCAAAGACGGACCCTCGCCTGGGTGCGAGGCCGATGCGGCCTTTGTTCCTCGGTAAGAACCTAAGCGCGCTCCCACAAGGAAGGACCGGCGGGGCTATTGCGGGGAAGGGTCGGGTCTTTTCTTGAGGACGGGCTTTTCGTGGGATGCGGGCGCTGGCAAAGCGTCCGCTGGCGCAGTGGGCTTGGTTGCAGGAGTGTCCAGGATGGTTCCGCCGCCCTCGGAATAGGGCTTCTTGATCAACGCCTCAGCTCTCGCTTGGGCGCCGCCAGTATTGTCGTTGGTTTGCTTGGCCTTGCTGTATTCGTTGACAGCGCGCTCGCGCTGGCCGAGGATGTCGAAAATCTCTCCAATGTAGATGTGGCTCCAAACCTCCGTCCACTTTTCCGAAGGCTCGGGGACGCTTTGTAGAGACTCGCGGAAAGAGTTGGCGGCGGCCTGGTAGTTCTTCTGATAGAAGAAAGCTTCGCCCATGCGGAAATTGGCAAGCGGCCGGCCGGGTTGGATGCCAAGAGCTTTTTGGTATTGCGCGACGGCATCGTAAAACTTGCCCTGTTCGGCAAGATCTTCGCCGCGGGCAATGGCGGCTCGTGCGCGCAGCGCAGTACTGGATTTGAGGATGACGTTGTTCGGATCGATTTTGATTCCCTGCGGTTTGGGGCGACCGAAGACATCCACCGAAAACTGCGTCTCCAAGCCCGTCACTTCGACGGTCTTGGTTTCAGGATTGCCTTCGGTCTCGATGCGCAAGTCTACGGGCATATGAAATGTGTCTAAAGGCTGCTTGATTTTGCCGACGACGCGGAAACCTTTCGGAGTGCGGTAGACAATGTAGTCGAGAGCGAACTCAGGGATCCCGGTGGAATTCAGCCACTGCGCGAAAAAGCTGCGGAGGTTCGGGGGATCCTGACTCTGCTTGCCTTTGGCGGCAAGCTGAACGTGGTGCTCGGCGAGATTCACGAAATCCTCGTTGCGGGCGGATTTCTCGGCAAACCGGAAATAGAAATCGCGCAGGGTGGTCTTGAAGGCTGTATCGCCCATCATGGCGCGCAGCATGTGAAAGAGCATCGCGCCCTTGTTCATCACCACGGAACGGTAATCCGGTGAATATTGCGCGAGGCGGCCGGCCTGGCCGACGGGGGCGGCGTCTTCGTACATCAAAGCGCCGACGGCAAATTCGTCGACGGCGCGAAGTCCGGCTTCTTTGCCGAAATTTTGCTCGGCGTAGAGCGCTTCGCAGTACCGCGCAAGACCGTCGGTGACCCAGACATCGTTGGGGGTGGCCGGGGCCACCTGGACTCCGAACCACTGCGAGGCGACGAGTCGCGCGATCGTGCGGTCGCTGGCTTTGGGGTCCCAAGGGCGCTGGCTCAGAAGAAGAACGCCGGGAGCGGCAAAATCCCGGAGCGTGCCCTCGGGCAATTGAATCAGGGTGAAAGAAGGATCGGGGATCGGGCCGAACATGTCGGAGAAAGTCACCACGGCGCGCGCAACATCGGAAGCAAAATCTTGCGCGTTGGCGGACATATTGCGCGGGGCGTAAACGTTTACGCTGATGCCTTCCGCCTGCTTGGGATTGAGTTGCAGGTTGCCGGCGACAAATGTGCCATGCTGCGCGGGGCGGTCACATTCAAAGGTATAAAGAACCCGCGGGCCCTCGACGGCGTTTTTCTCCCGCAAAGGCGTGGGAGCAGCGGCTTTGCCGGAGCCGGCAACCGCGAAATTGGCGGGAACGTTTAAACGGAAGGTGGCGGTATAGCGGTCGGAAGGATAGTCGGTTAGCGGAAACCAGCGCGCAGGCAGAAGCAGATAGGCGCCCTCCTTGCCGATGGAGGCTACGCGCACGCCGGTCACAGGGCTATTCTCTTCATTGAACAGCAGGCCCGCATAGGTGAAAGTGAGGGTCACGTTGCCGCCCGTGGCGACGGGAGAGAGAAGCTGGACGTTAACGATGAGGGGATTCTGCCTGTCCCGTTCAAAGCTCAGCGGCCTGCCTTCCGGGCCTTTGACTTCCTTAATGACCAAGTTGGGATGAAGCTCGACGCTCACATTGCTGGAAGCTTCGACGGCCCGGAAATCGGCTTTGGCGGTCGCGGAAAGCGACTGGCCGATAGTGTCAAGCGTGGCGGAGACGTCGTAGTGGGTGGCAAGAAAATTAACGGGGCGGGGAGCCTGTGCGTAGAGCGGTGCCGCGGCGACACCTGCAAAAAGCAATGCGAATAAACAGGTAGTGTCAAAAAGCCCTCGACGGCGGGTCATCGGACCCCTTTCCATGTGATGCATTTCCCGAATCACTTTACACCTAATAGGATACCAAAGTGCTCAGTTTGCGTTGCTTGCAGCGGAGCCCAAGAGCCGGACGATTTCGTCGGCTGCCCGCTCCACGGCCCCCGGGGGGCCAAGGAGGTTTTGCACCTCTTGCAGGTCCCGTTTCATTTCTGAGACGCGCGGGTTGGGGCTTGGCGAGCCAAATAGAAGGGATTCCGCCTCGGCAGCGAGGCGCTGGGGCGTGAAGTCGTCCTGGATCAATTCCGGAACCACGGCGCGCCCGGCGATGAGATTGACCATGCTGAAAAACCTGGTTTTGACCAGCGGTTTTGCCAGGCGCGCGGTAAGCGACGAGAGGCGATAGACGACCACCATAGGTTTGCCAAGCAGCGCCGTCTCGATGGTGGCTGTGCCGCTGGAGACGATGGCCAAGTCGGCCGCGGCCAAGGCGTTGTAGGTGTCACTCGAAATCAAGCGCACGTGCCAGTCAGCGGGGAAGCCTTTCTCAAGGCGCGCGGCATCCAACCCCGGCGCAACGGCGACGACGATCTGGGGCGCGCCGGAGATGCGCTGGCGGATGGTGCGGAGCCCTTCCACCAGAATGGGCAGATGGTGCGCAATTTCGCCGCGACGGCTGCCCGGGAGAACGGTGATAACCCGTCCTCCCTCCTCGAGACCGTATTTCTTGCAAAATAATTCCCGCGTCAGAGTCGCGTAAACGCTGCCGACCAAGGGATGGCCAATGAATTTTACCTGGACACCGGCGTCCGCGTAAAACTTCTCTTCAAAGTGAAAAATGCAAAGCGCTTCGGCAAAGCGGCGGCGCACCAGATTCACGCGCCAGGGACGCCAGGCCCAGAACTGCGGACAAATGTAGTAGACGTTGCGAACGCCTCGGCGGCGCAGCTTGCGCGCAAGCCGCAAGTGGAAGCCCGGGAAGTCCGTAAGGATGGCCAGCGGCGGCTTGCGCCGTTGCGCTTCGTCGACGAGGCGGCGCATCGCGCGGGTGAGCGAGGGCAAGCGCTTCAGGACTTCCGTGATACCCACGACGGAAACTTCGGAATAATCGGTGACGATCTCCACCCCGGCGGCGCGCATCTGCGGCCCACCCATGCCGAAAATGGCCACGTCGAGGCGTTGCTTGAGTGCGGAGGCCAGGCGCGCAGCGTACATGTCCCCGGAGGCTTCACCGGCAGAAAGCAAAAGCGGGATGAGTGGCATGTGCGGCGATCGAGACGGTCAGTCGCTCGCCCGCAGCGCAGGGGGCTCGGCGGTGCCGCGAGTTTCCATGGGAATGTGCAGCTCCTGCTCTTTGTACTGGAGCTGGTAAAGGCGAAAGTAAATGCCGCGTTGCGCGAGAAGCTCCTGATGTGCGCCGTGCTCGCGCAAGCGGCCCTTGTGAAAGACGAGAATGTGGTCGGCGTACTGAATCGTGCTCAGGCGATGGGCGATCACGAGCGCGGTGCGTCCGGAAAGCAAGCGGCTCAAAGCTTCGCGGATTTGCAATTCGGTTTTGGTGTCGACGCTCGATGTGGCTTCATCAAGAATCAGGAAGCGCGGATTGTGGGCCAGGGCGCGGGCGAAATTGATGAGCTGGCGCTGCCCGACGGAAAGCGTGGAACCACGCTCGTTGACGGCCGCGGCGGCGCCATTCGAAAGGGAACGAATGAATTCGCCGAGGCCAACCTCTTCGAGAGCGCGCTCAACCGTAGCGTTGTCGATGTGCTCGGTGCCGAGGCGGACGTTGGTTTCAATCGTTCCGGTGAACAGAAACGGATCCTGGAGCACGATGCCGAACTGGCGGCGTAGGTCCTGTAGCTGAACGGTGCGAATGTCCTTGCCATCGAGAAGGATTTGGCCGCGTTGGATATCGTAGAAACGCAGCAGCAGGGAGATGAGCGTGGTCTTGCCCGCTCCGGTATGACCGACGATTGCAAAGGTTTGGCCCGGTTCGATGCGGAAAGAGACGTCGCGCAGGACCCAATCTTCGTCCGCAGGTTCGGGAGCATTGCGGTAGCTAAACCAAACGTTGCGGAATTCGATTTCGCCGCGCGGCTGGACGAGCGGAACGGCGTCGGGGTCGGACTGAATGGTGACCGGCTCATCGAGAAGTCTGAAGATGCGTTCCGAAGCGGCCATGGCGGATTGCAGGATGTTGAACTTTTCGCTGAGGTCCTGAATGGGCCGGAAGAAGCGCTGGGCATACATCGTGAATTCGATGAGCACACCGATGGTTAGGGCGTTATGAAGTATGCGATTGCCTCCGTCCCAGAAAATCAGGGCAATGGTGGCAAAGCTCAAGAATTCCACTGCCGGGTAAAAGAGCGCATAGGCCAGAATGGCGTCGCGCCAGGCAAGCATGTTGTCGTGATTGCGTTTGGCAAATTCGTCCTGGGCTTTTGCCTCGCGATTGAAAAGCTGCACCACGCTCATGCCCGAGATGTATTCCTGGAGAAACGCGTTGATCCGCGCAATAGCAGTGCGGATGTGGCGATTGGCGTCGCGGACGTATTTCCGGAAAATCAGCGTGACGACCAGGATGCCGGGCAAGACGGCGAGGGCGTCCAGAGCCAGATGGGGTTTGATTTTGAACAGCAGGCCAGCCATGACCGCGAGGAGGAAAAAGTCGTTGATCATGGTGACGACGCCGGCGGCAAAGAGGTCGTTGAGCGCATCGACATCGGTGGTAACCCGAGTTACCAGGCGGCCGACCGGGTTGCGATCGAAGTAGCTCATGGCTAGGCGCTGCATGTGGCCGAAAATCTCGCGCCGCATGTCGTACATGGTTTGCTGTCCGACTCGCTGCATGATGCGAATCTGCACATACTGCGCGAGAAAGTTGAACGAGAGCACGGCCAAAAACAACAGACTCAGCCAAATAACTCCCATCCAGGCCTTGCTTTCCGGAACGGCATGACTCATCGCCGGGACAAAGTAGCCGTCGATCGCTTTCTGGAAAATAGCCGGTGGGGCGAGCTCGAGCGGCGTGACGACCGCCACCAGCGCGAGCGCCAAAGCCACGCGCCAGCGATACGGCCTTAGGTATTCGAGCAGCCGCCGCATCAGACGCGAGTCGTACGCCTTACCTAAGGCCTCTTCTTCGAGCAGGTTGCTCATGCGTTTTCGAGCTCTTCCTCAAGCAACTGTTTCTGGTACAGGTCCGCGTAGTAGCCGCCGCGCTCGAGCAACTGGTCGTGCGTCCCGCGCTCGATGATGCGGCCTTCGCGGAGAACGACAATCTGGTCGGCGTTCTTCACCGTAGACGTGCGATGCGAAATCAGGATGGTGGTGCGGCCGCGCATGACAGCGCGCAATCCGGAGAGGATTTTCTCCTCGGTTTGCGTGTCCACGCTCGAGAGCGCATCATCCAGGATCAGGATGCGCGGGTCGCGAACAATGGCGCGAGCGATGGCGGTGCGCTGCTTCTGTCCGCCGGAGAGCGTGATGCCGCGCTCTCCAACCGCGGTGTCGTAGCCGGAGGCAAAATCCTGAATGTCGCCGTGAAGGCTAGCGATTTCCGCAGCTTCGCGGGCGCGCTCCGGATTGTAATTGGGAATGCCGAAAGCGATATTCCCGCCAACCGTTTCGCTGAACAAATACGTGTCTTGAGGTACGTAGCCGATGGAGCGGCGAAGCGCGTCGAGGGGCCAATCTTGAATGGGGTGGCCGTCAATCAGCACGGTTCCTTCGGGCGCCTCCCACAGCCGGGCAACTAGAGCGGCGAGCGTCGTTTTCCCGCAGCCGGTGGGCCCGACTACAGCGAGGGTGGATCCCGCAGGGATTTTCAAGTTGATGTCGGAAAGCACGGGACGCGGACCGTTGCCGTTCGATTTGCCGGAGCCATTGGATCCATTGGCGCCGGCACGGTCGGTTGGGTAGGTAAAAGTGAGGTCTCGAAACTCGATTTCGCCGACCGGAGTCGCGTCTTTCGGAAGGGTTGCGCCCTTGTCGTCGATATAGGGCGTGGCCGTCAAAATGAAATTCAGGCGGCCCATGGAGGCGGCACCGCGCTGGAAAATATTTGTGACCCAGCCGAGCGCGATCATGGGCCAGACGAGCACGGCCAGGTAACCATTGAAAGCAATAAGTGCGCCGAGCGAGATCTCCCCGCGGAGGAGTTGATGGCCGCCCTGCCACAGCAAGACGAGGAAGCTTGTACCTGACAAAGCCGTGAGCGAGGGCATAAACATGCTCCAGGTGCGGATGAGGCGGATGTTGCGCGAGACGTACTCGCGATTCGGCTCGTCAAATGCCCGGATTTCCGCGTCTTCCTGGGCGTACGCCCGCACGATCCGCACGCCGGCAAGATTCTCTTGAACGCGTGCGGTGAGAGTGGCGAGCGCGGCTTGGATTTTCTCGTAGAGCTCGTGAATGGTTTTGCCGAAGTACCATACGGCAACGGCCACGACCGGCGCGGGGACCAGCACCCACAGCGTGAGCGAAGGCGAGATCGTCACCATAACCAGGATGGCCATAATCATCGTGACGAGCGTCGTGGCGCTATACATGATGCCCGGACCAAGCACCATGCGCACAGAGTTGAGGTCGTTGGTGGCCCGCGACATGAGTTCGCCCGTGCGATTGCGCACGTAAAACTCGGGTTCGAGAGCCAGCAATCGTTTCAGGAGGTCGCTCCGAATGTCGTATTCGATATCGCGAGAGACGCCGATAAGCTTCCAGCGCGCTTCGAAGGAAAGAACGCCCTTGATTGCCACGCAGAGGACCAGAACCAGACAGTAGATCTCCAGAGTCCGGCGACTATTTGGCTCGTAGTACGGAATGGCACGGCTGAGAGCCGACAGGCGATGCATGGCCGACAGTGCCGCTCCGGTATTGCCGGCGTGCTCAAAAGGAGCAGGGCTGCCAGAGAGCGTGTCGGTCAAGATGCCAATCGCCAGCGGGAGCAGATTGCCGATGATTCCCATCAGCACGACCATGAACAACCCGAAAACGATGCTCCAGGTATAGCGGCGCAAATAGGGCATCAACCCGCGCAGGTCTTTGTTCGGAGGCGGCTCCTGTCCGGTGTTGGCTCCCGGCGAGTTGGCGCGGGTCGTTGCCTGGCTCATCGCAGAGAGGACCTCGCAGTGTCAAGGGCCGGGGATTCGAGCAGAAAATGTTCGTAGCTGCGATCGAGCGACTGGTAACGCTTGGTCGTAGGATTCCAGCGCACGCCGATGGGCAGGACATGGGAATCGGTGACGCCCTTGAGCGGGGTAAAGTAGAGCGCCAGTCCTTTGTCTTCGCTTTGTTCGTACTGC
>DATAIH010000122.1:0-14769 GCA_036262755.1 Candidatus Acidiferrum sp. | reverse complement strand
AGAGATTCCAGACGTTCTCGTTCTTCCGCCGTGATGTGCAGGGCTGCCTTGGGTCGACCAGTGCGCATGTCGCGTCCTCCTGTATCTTAATACGCATGCGCCCTTCACTTATTACACACATTTCCGAGACGGGAGACTAGCTGGTTACGGGTACTTCCAACCACGCGGAAAAGACGGACGGTACGGCAAGTCCCTGCGATTGTGATATATTCTGTGAATATTCAAAGAGCAATCATCCGAACAATCCGGACAGAAACAATGGGCAGGACCATGAAGGCATTCACCTCCAAACATACGTTGACGGAAAAGGCTTACACCTGCATCAAGGATGGCATTGTCCGGGGCGAGATCGAAGAGGGCGTCTTCCTCTCTGAAAAAGAGATCATGAAAAGGTATCGCATCGGGCGCACCCCATTCCGGGAAGCCTGCAATCGCCTGCACCATGAACATTTTCTGGAAGTCGTGCCCCGCCGCGGTTATCTCGTGCCGGAAATGAGTCTGCACGAGGTGCGCGACCTGTTTGAGCTTCGCATCCTTGTTGAGGGAGCTATTGCCGAGCTTGCGGCCGGCCGGGCGAATACCCAGGAGATCGACGAACTAGCGCATCTTGCCAACCAGAGCTCGCCTCCCGGTTTCTCGCATCAGGGAGACTATGACCGTGCCGAAATCAATACAAATTTCCATCTGTGCCTAGCCCGCATGGCTCATAACCGCGAGTTGATGCGGCTGGAGAAAAGCGTTCTGGAACGAACCAAGCGGCTCGCCTATAGCGTGGCCCGTTCCATCGGCATGCAACATGAGGAAATGAGCTTAGAGAGCCTGCACCGGCCCATCGTCGAGGCCATTCGCGAAGGGGATAGAGCTGCGGCGCGGCAGGCGGTTATCCACGACATTCAACAGGCTCAGACCATACTGGTTGGATTGGCGGGCCTGGACTTTTCCGAAACCGAATCCTTAAAGAGGCGTTCTAAATCTAAGCCCATATCGATTGAAAGCGGGACCACCGCCGCGCCTGGGAAGCATCGCAACTGATACTAAGTAGTAGATCCAGTGACCGCTCCGCAGTTCCCAAACGCTCTCCAGAATTCAAACGTAAATGCTTTCCTTGGTGGTCAGAACCCAAAGGAAACTTAGAGCCATATGGTGCTCCGTTCGCTTAGATTAACGAATAGTCTCATATATTGAGAATATATTTGTGTTGACAGCCGCTAAGCCCGGGCGTATAGGAAACCCTGGGGTGAGCAGACGAAGGCAAGATTCCGGGGCCGCTCGTGAGTCGCAAATTGTTTCGCCAAGGTCCATAGAGCGCGAGCGCGCTTTGGATTCAATTACTTCAATTGGGTGGAGGGGATATGTCGAAACAATCTCTCGTCCGCGGTGTGGATCGTCGTCATAACAAGGTGTGGCTTGGAACGGCAGTTTGCCTAGCATTGTTCCTGGGTCTATTTCTCTTTCCTGGCGCCACCAAGGCGCAGGTTCTCTATGGATCTTTGACCGGTACGGTTACCGATCCCACCGGAGCGGCGGTAAGCGGAGCGAGGGCTGAGGCGTTAGACGTAGCTAAGGGTTTGGCACGGGAGAGCGTGGCGGATGTGAGTGGCATTTATCGCTTCAGCGCCCTTCTTCCCGGCATTTACAAGGTGACCATCTCAGCACCGAGCTTCGAGACGCAGGTGACGCCAAGCGTGCGCGTAGAGGCCAATGAAGTAGCCCGCGTGGACGCGCGGCTCAAAATTGCGGCGGCAACCGAAAATGTAACCGTTACCGCCGAAGCCCCGCTTCTGCAGACCGACAAGGCCGACGTGCATAGCGACTTAACAGGCCGTGAGGTCGACGAATTACCCTCGTCTGGCAGCCAAGGGCGAAATTTCCAGTCGCTCTTGCAACTCATTCCCGGCGCCGGGCTGACCTCGGAGACCAACTCTCTGGCGGGAAATCCCGAGCGAGCCATGAACACCAACGTAAACGGGCAATCCAATCAGTCGGTCAATACGCGGATTGATGGCGTTCAGGATGCCTACCCATGGCTCCCCGCCAACGTAGCCTACGTACCGCCGTCGGATGCGATTGAGGAAGTCAACGTAGTGACCAACTCGTTCGATGCCGAGCAGGGCATGGCTGCAGGCGCCGCCGTCAATGTCCGGATCAAGTCGGGTACGGATCAGTTCCACGGCACAGCCGACTGGTTCCACACGGACCAGAATTTCCAGGCGCTCAACTACTTCTCGCGCCCTGGCACGACAATTAACAGGAACAACCAGAATCAGATTGGCGGCACGTTCGGCGGTCCGATCAAAAAGGACAAGCTCTTCTTCTTCGTGGACTACGAGCGCACCACGCAGCGAGGAAAGGCTGGACCGGATACGCGAACCTTGCCAACGGCAGCGATGGCAACCGGCGATTTCCGCAATCTCCCGGGAAACCCCATCATCTACGATGCATCCACGGGCGATGCGCATGGCGCCGGAAAGCAGCAGATCTCCTGCAACGGGGTGCTGAACGTGATCTGTGCGAACCGGATCGATCCCGCGTCCGCGGCGCTGATCCAATTGTTGCAGCCTTCGATCGCAAATGAGGTTGCCCCTAATAACCTCGGTCTGAATAACTTCTTTGGGAGCGGAACAGCGCTATTCAATCGCGACAATGCCGACATCAAGATCAACTACGTGCCGACGCAGAAATCCATGGTATTCGCCCGCTACAGCTTCTCGCGGATTCTCGTGTTCGATCCACCCCTGCTGGGAGGCGCCGGCGGTGACGCAACGAATGGCGGGCAACTTGGCAACGCTCCTGGCCTGATCCAAAGCCTGGGTCTCGGCGCTACTTACGCCTTCTCTCCCCGGCTGCTGTTCGACTGGAACTTCGGCTACACCCGGCAAAGGCCTGGAGCGACATTCGATCTCGGCTCGCCCAAGGGGCTCGACCTGCTGAAGATCCCCGGGACAAACGGCGCCGGCGTACCCGCCGCCAACTACCTTTACAACGGCTTGCCTGCGTTCCAGATCAATTCCTCCGCGGCAAACTTGAATATCGGAAACCCGAATACCGCAAACCCGTATCTGTTCCGCGATAACCAGTTCGTGAGCGGCGCAAACCTGAGTTGGACGCTCGGAAAGCATAATATCCGCGGCGGCCTCGAGTGGAACCACACACAACTGAACCATTTCCAGCCGCAGGGTGGCAGCTTCCAGACAGCACGTGGCTCCTTCCTGTTCAACGGAGATGTCACCTCTTTGCCTGGAACGACCCCAACCTATTTCAACTCCTTTGCCGACTTCCTGCTCGGTCTGCCGAGCCAGACGGGCAAGGCTTACCTACTCTTCAATCCCGTTGCTCTGCGCTGGAACCAGTGGGCCTGGTACGCGCGTGACCAGTGGCAGGTGACTCCTAAACTCACCCTGAATCTTGGCGTTCGTTGGGAGTATTACCCATTCGGGTACAGCGACAATGGCAGAGGCCTGCGCTGGCTCAATCCATTGGACGGCAATGTGTATATCGGTGGATTCGGTAATGTGGCGCAAAATGATGGCGTGGCTGTGGGGCCCGGCCAGTTCCTGCCGCGGCTTGGCGCTGCCTACCGGCTTACCAGCGCGACGGTCATCCGTGTCGGCTATGGCATGAGCCTCGATCCGAACAACTGGCGCTACTTCCGCAACGCGTATCCGGCCGCGGTGGTCTCGAACAACGTGAACCCGACCGCGAACACGAAGGACTACACCCCTGCGGCCAGTCTGACCGGGACGAATGGCACCGGCTTGGGTGCGAACGATCCTAATGGACCCTACTCTGTCCCGACTGGCCTTGTGCTGATACCACCACCAAACATAAGCACTGGTGTGGTGCCGCTCCCCACGAACGCGGGAACTACAACCGTTCAGAGTCCCTTTGATCGAGGGCACATTAACTCGTTCAACCTCACGGTCGAGCAGGAGTTCAAAGGATTCGTGTTCCAGACCGGATATGTAGGCGCATACGACATTCGGCCCTTGGTCAATATGAATCTCAACGCCTCGCTGCCGGGAACCGGCAACGCCGGAGGTCTGCTCAGCCAAGCGCTCGGCAAGACCTACACTGCCACCATCAATGGGGAGGTGCCCTTTAAGAGCAACTCGTACAACTCGCTGCAAACGAAAGTTACGCGCCGATTCGCGCAAGGGTCTACGTTCGGGGCCGTCTGGACCTGGTCGAGGGCGCTCGACTACTCAGACGACGAAGAACTGAACTTCCTGCTCTTTCCGTACCCTGTGTACTGGCAAAAGGACTACGCACCCGCAGCTTTCGACCGTGCCCACGACGTCGAGATTTATGGTGTGCTGAATGTGCCGTTCGGCAAGGGACAGCGCTGGGCGGCCAGAGGGGTGGCCAACTGGATTCTAGGCGGCTGGCAGATTAGCCCGACCGTCAGCATGATGACTGGACTACCCTTCACAGTGACCGGGAACGGGAGCGCCCTGGGCGCGAATGGCTCGACGCAAACGGCTGACCTCGTCGGCCCCTTTCACTTGACCGGGGGACAGCCGCCGACGCCGAACGCCACGTGTACAGCAACGAACCTCACTTGTCATTACTTCGATCCGACGGCATTCGCCGAACCAAACCCACCTGGAACCCCCGCCCAGAATTTGCGTTACGGAAACACGGGTCGCGATGCGTTTCGAGGGCCGGGATACTTCAACATGAACCTCAGCCTGGCCCGTCAATTCAAGATCACCGAGCGGATCGGGCTTCAGTTCCGGGCCGACGCCATTCACTTCACCAACACACCGCATTTCAATAACCCCAACGCATCATGCGGGGCAACTGTGACCAATCCGTCTTGCACCGCGACTAACCCGAATTTTGGCGTGATTACCAGCACTCTCTCACCGCCAGGTCAGGGCTTTTTCGGCAACGATTCCGGCAGCCGCGTTCTCTGGCTTGGAGCGCGCCTTACATTCTGATCAGGAAACGTCTCCCATCTGTGCGAGCACGTCGCCCCCGCAACCTCGGCGAGTCGAGATCGCGGTCGTGCGAGAGACGTCGAGAGGGCGCCTCATGCTTTACACGCCAGGAAGCGCTAGGGACTGCAATCCCAGGCGGGCGGCCGCCTCGTTAGTAAGAAAGGGGAATTACGGAAAAATGCGGTCGCTGAGGCTTATCAAAGCATGCGGAGGGGTGCTTGTGGCGGTGGCATTTGTCGCTGGGGGCGAAATGCCTGCATTGGCAGGCCCTCAGATTCGATCTGCCAGGAACGCTCGCAACGGAATTCTTGTCCTTGATTCCGCCACCACCATTCTATTGGGGCAGGAAGAGCCACCTTCCGTGGAGGAGGCAGTCAAAGACCTGCAAAATGATTTTGCTAAAGTGCTTGGGAAGAGACTCAGGATCGTGCGCAGCTCCAAGGACGCAAGTGCGGTGACGATTTGGATTGGCGAAAAGTCGAGACTTCCCGAAGCCCTGCGCCCACAAGGTTTGGAGGAGCCGGAGTCTTTCTCGATTTCGGTGGCTCGTTCAGAAGAAAAGCCGCAACCCGGGACTGTGGTTCTGCTGGCCGGCGCCGATATCCGAGGGACCGTCTACGCCGTGTACCAATTCGCCGAAGAATACCTCGGGATCGATCCTCTTTATTATTGGACCGATCATGAGCCTGCTCGGCGTACGCAGATTGAACTGACGGCGTCTCTAAGCAAACAATTTCCCGCTCCGGTTTTCAAATACCGCGGCCTCTTCATTAATGACGAAGATTTGCTGACGGGCTGGGCGCCCGGCGAGGCCAAAGACCACACCGGGATTTCTCTGGAAGTCTGGGACAAGATCTTCGAGACCATCCTGAGGCTCAAAGGCAACATGGTGGCGCCGGGCACGTGGATTTTCCCCGATGAGCCGCAAATCAAACTAGCAGGCAAACGCGGCCTCATCTTGACCCAGCATCATGCGATTCCTGTGGGCCTCAACGTGGCGCGCTGGCCAAAAGATGTTCCGTACTCGTACACCAGCCACCCCGAGATTCTTGAGCGCGCCTGGAAGGACGCCGCCGCTGCTTACCCGCCTGACCAGGAAGTGTTGTGGACGGTAGGCCTGCGCGGTCTGTCCGATGTCAGTTACGCCGCGTTCGATCCGAGTGTGCGCGGCAACGATAAGGCGTTGGGCGAATTGATTACCAAAGCGATTGCAGATCAAATGCAGATCGTACGCTCACTGCGCCCGGACGCTAGATTCATTACCAGTTTGTGGATGGAAGGGGCGCGGCTGATGCAGCAAGGGTATCTTAAGATTCCTCCCGAGGTCGCGGCGGTGTGGCCGGACACCGGGTATGGCTATCTTCAGGACCAGGGGTTGGTGACGGCGGGGCAGGGGGCTTATTACCATGTCGCGATGATGAACTTCAGGGCCAATCAACTCACGGAAATGGTTCCCGTTGAACGCATCGATTCGGAACTTGGTCGTTACATCAAGGCGGGAGCCACTCACTATCTGCTCTTAAACACCAGCGACATTCGCCCCGTGCCCATGACCATGAAGGCGGTAATGGATATCGCCTGGAGAGGTCTTCCACACGACGGCGCCGGACATAGCGATCAGTTCTACCGGGAATGGTCCTCGGTGGAATTTGGTGCGAAGGCCGCCACGCGGGTCGCGGGAATCTACAAACAGTACTTTGCAGCCCCTGCCCATCTTCCAGGAGAGGAACCCGCTCTCCCTTACGGCGATCAGTACTACCATACAGAGGCGCGACGCTTCCTGCTGGAATTTATGGTCGGTTTCCCGCTCTATTTTCTTCCAGGCCAGGCTCCGACATGGGTGGCACCCCGCGTTTTTTCCGGGCCCGCTGAGAACTCCGCTAGTTTGGCAGAAGCCTTGAAGGGAGAAATCCAGCGCTGTGGTGATGCTCAACCGAGATGGGACGCGTTGTGGGAGAAGGCCGTTGCCACCGAGCCGCTCGTTTCGTCTGACCGACGGCCTTTTTACCACGCTCATGTGCTCACCATGATTGCCATCGCTAGAGAGAGCAACCGCGCTCTTCAGTCCATAGCAGAGGCGATTCAGCATGCGGAGAACGGACAGACGACGAAAGCTCGCGCCGAAGCGCAAGCAGCGCTTGAAGCCCTGGACGAAATCTTCAAGGTCGAGGCCGGAGCGGAATATGGCAAATGGAAAGGCTGGTACCGGGGAGACTGGCTGGCCGGGATTGGCCGGACGCGCGAACTCGTCCAAATCTTCGCGAAGCACCTTGAGGATCCGTCCTCGCCCATGCCTCCACCGATTTACTGGACCGGCTGGGAGGCGTACTACCACATTATGCATTACCAGGGAGAGCGCACCGCAGACGTGAATTGACGATACTCGTCAAAATCCTCTTGGAAGATGGAAAGACCGTATGAGAATCAAAGACCTCCGCGCCACGACAGTAAGTGTTCCGCTGGAAGCACCTTTGCGTCACGCCAATGGATGTCACTGGGGCCGTTTTGTCCGCACCGTGGTTGAGGTGGAAGCCGACAACGGGTTAATCGGCCTCGGCGAAATGGGCGGTGGGGGGCAATCCAGCGAAGACACGTTTCGCTCCCTCAAATCAGCTCTGCTCGGTTGGGACCCGTGCCGACTGGAAGAATTAAGGTTCCGCATTGCCAACCCGACAGCGTCGCTTTACAACAATCATATTCAGATACTCGCCGCGCTCGAGTTCGCCTGCCTGGATCTCCTAGGACAAGCGTGGGAAGCACCGGTTTCCGAGATTTTGGGTGGCCGTTTGAGAGATCGCATCGAATTCGCCTCGTACTTGTTCTTTCGCTATGCAAATCCAGGGAATGGGAAAGGAGAGGTTCGGACCGTCCGGCACCTTGTTTCGCACGCCGAGAAACTGAAATCCGAACACGGTTTCAAGACCCATAAACTAAAAGGCGGTGTCTTTCCGCCGGCCTATGAGCTTGAGTGCTATCGCGCCCTCGCCGAGGCATTTCCCGCCGACCGTTTGCGCTTCGATCCCAACTGCACATGGTCCACCGAACAAGCAATCCAATTTGCCCGCGCCATCGAAGGATTCAACAATGACTATCTCGAGGATCCCGTCTTTGGGTTGAATGGAATGCGTCAGGTCCGCGAGAAAGCCCCCGTGTCTTTGGCCACGAACACGATGGTCGTCAATTTCGAGCAGTTGGCGGCAAATATCCGCGATCCCGCCGTGGACGTGGTCCTCCTCGACACCACCTTTTGGGGTGGCATCCGGCCTTGTGTGAAAGCCGCAGGAATCTGCGACACATTTCAGCTAGGTGTCTCTGTGCATTCGTCGGGAGAGTTGGGAATCCAGCTTGCTTCCATGCTACACATGGCGGCGGTCATTCCCAACCTTTCCTTCGCTGCCGACGCCCACTATCACGAACTCGCCGATGACATCATCGAGGGCGGAAAATTCGATTACGCCGATGGCGCGATTTGCGTGCCGTCAGCCCCGGGCCTCGGAGTCCAACTAGACCGCGAGAAATTGGCGAAGTACAGCGAAATGTACCGGCGCCTCGGCCCCTATCCCTACGATCGCGACCCGCTCCGGCCTTGCTGGACGCCGACGATTCCGAACGATCGCTGGGGCGACCCTTCGGATGATCGCAGCCCTCAGATTCCTTGCTAGCATCACCCGTACAGAACCGCGCTGCTGGCTTTAGGTGAAGACTGACTGACTTTCAAGGATTGCCCCAGGCCCCGCTCATCGTGGTTCCAATCTTGAATTATCGATTGCTGTTTGCGCACAATGATTCCGGGGCCAAATGGATAAGATGTTCAAGCGCGGTGACCATGTTGAATGGAACTCGGAGGCGGGCCGAGTTCGCGGCGTAATCTTGAAGAAAGTTGTTTCGGACGCGCGGTTCAAAGGGTACGTGCACCACGCCACTCGAAAGGAACCGCAATATTTCATCAAGAGCGACAAAACCGACCACATAGCAATTCACAAAGGCGGGGCCCTTAGGCTTTTGAGGTCACGGCCTCTGAAGAAACCGAAGAAACCGGCAAGAAAACGAGCACGAAAACGGTGAGAGCGGCATCTGACGCGCTTCGCTTCGTCCGTTTCGGGAATCGCTAGTCTTTGGCTGCTCCCCGCCCGGTGATTGCGCGCTTTCCGCTCTCGGTCAATTCATAGAAATCGCTCCCACTGGCTTTCAGCATGCCGAGGCTCAGCAACTCATCGATGGCATCGAGCACGCGGCTGCGTTCCGATGGTTCGTTACCGGCAGCCTCAAAGAGCACGTGGAGATCGAGCTGTTCTTTCTCCATCTCGCCGAACAATTGTAAAACCCGCATTGAAAGTGAGTTCATCCCGGGCCTCGCTGGCCGCCAATTTCTTTTGTACCCTATACAGCTCGCTCTAAAACGAAGTCAAGCGGAAACTAAATGCTCCGAGCGCGCGATCATGCTTTGGAAAGAGGCGCATTCTCGGATCTCTTGCAAATATGCTGCGTTTTTTTTGGCCTAAACATATTTGGAGAGCGATAGTCGACGCTTGCCTTCAGAAATGTTAATCGGCCCCATCAAGACACTAGGCTTTCCTCGGTGACGCAGGCGCAACAGACTTTCCGAAGTCCGCTGCCGAAAAATGAAGGTCTCCTGGAAATAACGCCGCACCGCGGCATCGGTGTGGTTCAAAAAACCGATAGGTTCATCGCTCCTTTTCCTCGACAAGCTCAACCTTGTCTAGCTTTACTCTTAAATCCGTTTGCCCGGTTCTCTCCCACTGTTCATAGGCTACTCGGATCGTTTCGTGCCCCTCGATGTAACTCCTGATAGCGCGAAGCATGCAAATCCCGCCGATCTGCTCGAAAATGTCGACGATTTCCGCGTATTCTTTTTTTAGCTGGGCATTCTCGCGCTCGTGAGATTCGAGTAGGCCGCGCACGACGGGGCTTTCAAGTTCTGACACGATGGTTTTCTTGTTCTGTGTTTCATTCTCCAGCTTCGCAAGTTCCGCTTGCGCTTGTGGCAGTCTCTGCCTCAAAAAAGGCAGCGCTTTGCATATCGCAACGCGCTGGCGCGCCGCTTGAACGCCGCGCAGTTCCTCGATCTCCGAGTGCAATTCTTTCGCCCGCTTTTCCATTGCCGTCATTAGGCGAGCGAATGTGCGGGGAGTGATTTCCTGCTTGCCGTCTTCTATCCGATTGATATTTGATGCGGGTACACCAGATCTCTTCGCTAGTGCGAGTTGACTCAATTTCAAAACCTTGCGCTGGGTGCGGAGCGACTCGCGAATTTCCGCGGCGCCTATTTCCTCAACGCAGAGTGTTGCGGCGTGGAGGTTCATCGAGGTACATCTCCTGTACCATACAATAATGGAAGTATAATAGGTGTGCTCTTCTAACGAGATGCAATTTTTCTCCGAGCCCCCGGGTCTGGACGATTTTGTGTGTTGATTCTCGATGCGGGGGCGGCGATCGGAGTTTGGGCTAACCGCGCGTAACTGGTTTTGTAGCGTTTGTGATTGTCGCCTTTCGCAGATTAACGCCTATTGACTGGTTGCGCCTCGCTGACCGGCCCCGGTGCGTACTGGTCACGATTGGTCATCTTTTTCTCCTGGTCTTCCTTTTCGTTCGTGTCGATTGATCCATGCGGTCGAGGTGGCGCTCGAGAGCGTCTACGTGAGCGGACCAGAGCCGACGGAACGGAGCCAGCCAGGAATCCACCTCCTGAAGGGGTTCAGGTTTCAGTCGGTAGAGACGGCGCTGTGCGTCCACCGTGGATTCTACGAAACCGGCATCTCGCAGCACTCGCAGGTGCTTTGACACGGTCGGCTGCGACATACGCAGTTGACGCTCGATCTCTCCAACCGACTGTTGTGACGAGACCAGGAGGCTCAAGATCGCGCGGCGATTCGGCTCCGCAATAATTTCGAACACAGATTCCATTCTCTTCGCGTACTCCAACGAGCATATACGTGTCAAGACATATTCCTGCAGGGGGCAGAAAAGGTAGCGCGAGCGGAAAGTGAACATCTGTGGCTAGCGCATCTCCCTTGGCGTAAACGCCTGACTTCCGTAGCTTGCCGACTGTGAATTCGGGCGGGGTTCGTAGCTCTCCCTTTCACTCCCTCTCTACCACGAACCTCAAGGCCATAACGGTCCGCGTTCCCCGCCATGCGTCTGCGACAGCTGATTCTAGGGTTTCGAGTGTCATTGGGATGTTACGCCATCTGTCAAAAGATGGTCGCCTCGGGTAAAATCGCACAGAAAAGGTCACGCACGTACACGACTGCTCCTCGTAAACGTCTGCATGTGAGCAACAGAGGATAAATCCCAGCCAAAACGGAGCCGCAACAAATGCAAGCCACTTCGGATGAGGTCTACAAGCAGATTAACAATGCCTTGTACAACGAGCAGAGCAACACCTGGTGGGATGAAAACCAATGTCTACACCTGCTCAAATCGTCGGTCAATCCGGCCCGCGTCGAGTACTTCCGAAGACTTCTCGATCAGGTACTTAAGTTCGACTATCGCGGCGCGGCGGCGCTGGATGTTGGCTGCGGTGGCGGCATCCTTGCAGAAGAGTTCGCCGGCATGGGCTTTCGGGTGACTGGCGTTGATCCCTCGGAACAATCACTACACGCGGCCCGAAAACATGCGCAATTTATGGGCTTGTCGATCCAGTATCAGGAGGGAACCGGGGAATCCATTCCGTTTGCCGATAACATTTATCCGGTTGTGTACTGTTGTGACGTGCTGGAGCACGTCCGCGACTTGCCCAAAGTGATCAGCGAAATTTACCGAGTGACAAAACCGGGCGGGGTATTCTTTTTCGACACGCTGAACCGCACCTTTGTTAGTAAGCTGGTGGCCATCAAGGTCTGGCAGGAATGGAAGAGCACGGCTTTTATGCCGCCGCGGCTACACGAGTGGAGAATGTTTATCCGGCCGGAAGAACTAAAAGGATTGCTTGCGCAGGCCGGATTCAAGTTCAAGGAGTTTCGTGGCACGTCTCCGGACGTAAGCATCCCCAAGATGATCAACCTGCTACGGAAGAGAGTGAAAGGCAAAATCGGCTACAAGGAGCTTGGCCAAAGGTTTAAGCTTGTTGAAAGCAACGATCTGAGGGTTCTTTACATGGGATACGCCGTCAAGCCCTTGCAGTGATCCGCCACGCCGTCCTCACAATTTACAGGCTTGCCGTTCAGAAGACCACGGGCTTAGCCGCTCGTCTCCCTTCAGGGCACCGACAAGTCCACTTTCGCTTTTCTGATTCCCGGCGTATATTCTGCTCATGGAGTGTCTTCTGAGTTGCGTTCTCCTTTTGGCCATCGGTCAAAGCCCGCCCGTTCGCTACGACGAACCTACGCCTGTGACCGGAGGTTGGTGGCTGATGCAACAGGCATCGGAGCACGCCGCCATCGACTCGACATTGGCCGCGTTGAAGGAAAAAGGCGCTTCGCAGAGCCGCCTCAGTGAACAGCTTGCCCACGCCATGATGCGGCTCGCCGATAAGGACCATCGACCGCCGTGGCCGCTCGTTGTCATTTTTGCTGACAATCTCACACGCGACTTGCTTGGCAACCAACTGACCACTGCGCAGAATACCGCGCTGCGCGAATGTCTGTCCGAAGCTGCGAGGCCAACGGGAACCAGCAATGCTCGTTTGGCCACGCGCCTTCAAGAAATACTTGCCGCCGCTGGTCTCAAGCCTTGGAAGTCACAACTTATCATCGATGAGTTCATCAAGCTGAGAGAATCTATCCAAGGCCCTGACGATGTTCCCGTTCGTCTGATTATTCCCATTCCACGTTAGTCCACTTCGGCCCCGGCCCTGAGGTCCGGCAGAGCGTCCGGTTCTTGCGCGAGATCGATGCGTCCCGGTACGTACCGCGGCTCGCGCCAGTCCAATCGCAGGGGCCTGGTGGCCTCGATGATGCCTACGATTTCGCTAACGATCCACGCGCGCGCTCTTCACGTTCGAGAGGGTCAAATCTTCGCGGCCAATCACCTAGGCGCTGAGATCGGTCGGCAGGTGTTTGCCAGTTCTCTGAGAAACTCGTACTACCTCGCGGGTTACAAAGTCGACGCGCAATGCGTTGCTTGTAAACGTCAGCGGCGCGAATCCAGGCGTCTTCAAATTTGCACTCAAGCATCTCCGGTATAGTTGCGCCGCCATGAGATTCCCCGTCGGCTTAGTGCGTGTGCTGACTTTTGCCACGCCACGCGGATCCGAGGAACCTCGGACCTGCGATGAAGCAAAGCGGCGGGGTCGCTTGAGCAGATTCTCGGTTACCACCAAGAAGACCCTCAGGCAATGTGGGCCCGAAGTTCCGCGTCCTCTGCTTTCTCCGTCATTTCACGAGCGGCGTGATCGTGATCTTGCGAAAGTCTACCGGCCCATGATCGCCCTGGAGCGCGATGCCTCCAGGCTCGCCTTCGTCAGCGTTGTGCGCCATCGCGGTTAAACCCTCGATGGTCCCCTTATCAATCACTTTTTTCCCGTTGAACACCACCGTGACCTGGCGGCCGACCAACCGGATGTCGTAAGTTTGCCATTCGCCCGCGGGCTTGCTGGCATTCTCACTCGGCGCAATGCGGCTGTATAGTGCCCCCGCGCTGTGGGTGTTCGGCGGGCGGCCGTAGTCCTCGAGCATTTGCACTTCATAGCGATTCCGCAACGCGACACCGCTGTTGCTGTGCTCGGCCAGGCGGAACTCCACGTGCAGCTTGAAATTCCAGAACTTCTGCTCGGACACAAGATCTTGACCCTTGCCCGTGGAGGCCAGCGCGGCGTCTTTGACCGACCAGCCCACCGGTTCGCCGCCGTCCCACGACCTCCAGCCGCTCATATCTTTGCCGTTGAACAGCTCAATGGACTTTCCTTCCCGCCAGCTTCCGTCATCTGCTTCTTTAATCTCAGGCGCGCGGACTCCCGTCCATTCGAGCGGCGGCTGATTCGAGCCTTCCACTTCGAAGGTCCCTTGCAGCTTGCCGTTCACAAGCTTCGCGGTGTAAACCAGTTTTCGCGTCGTTGGCGCGGCGTCCGCACTCGAGCGTTGCTGCCGGGTCCAGCCGAAACGCAGAATGCCGTCGTGGATCGAAATTTCTTCGATCACGTTCAAGTCGCCGCCAAACGCGCTGATGAACTTGCCCTTCGGCTCAGCCGTTCCCGCGTTTTCGATCTCCAGCCACCACGCCCGAGCTCGCTCCCCGGCGGTTTTGATGTCCCAGCGGCCGTTGAACTGTTCGTCCCCGCTTGCAGCCGGTGCTTGTTCTGTGGCAAAAGCCCGGGCAGTCGGCAAAGAAAGCAGCAGAGCCGCCAGTAGGCTTACGCCCGGACTAAGTCTCGAAAGATGGTCGCTCATCACCGCTCCTTATCGCCCTTAGGGCCGCTTATGGCCAGGATACATATCCCCTTACTTTTTCTCTGCGCACTATAAGTCACTCCGACGAAGTGTCAAGGCCCAACCCATCAGCAAATTGTCTGCCACGCAAACGTCTCTCCATCTCTCCATTTCGTGGGATAATCGCGACCCGAACGCACGCTTCGTGCGCAATGCGCCATCATCGAGACGCAAAACGGTAAGTTTGGGAGGTAAACCTTCATGGGCCAGGGCTCTTTAACTCGCCGCGAATTCATTCGTGTTGGGACCGGCGCCATGGCAGCAACCACAGCCGCGAAAGTCACCATCATCGAACCGAATGCGGGTTTCGCCCGCTCTCGCGCGGTCGCGCCCAGCGACACCGTGCGCTTCGCTTCTATCGGAACGGGCGTGCGCGGTTGCGAGCTGCTCGATGCTTCGCTTCGTGTGCCTGGCGTTGAGTGCGTCGCTGTTTGCGACCTCTA
>DATAIH010000121.1:0-31674 GCA_036262755.1 Candidatus Acidiferrum sp. | reverse complement strand
TGTGGCGGCGCTGCCAAAGAGCGGTTTGCCACTCCGCGGCGGTGACGTTTTTGTAGCCAGGCAAGCGGCGCCAGTCGGGCTCGACAAACTCTCGCGTCAAAGGATATTTGAACGGCTGCTCGCCGGTGTGCACTCTTCCGGCGGGTTTCCAGACGGGCCGGGCTGTCCTAACATCACTCATTTTCGTTGAACCGGGCTTACTGCCGTTGCGTTTCCGACTTGGTCGCACAAATTTCCGGAAAGCATGAAGCGCAAAGCAGCGTTTTCGGAAAAGTGCGGGGGAAAAATTCCGTGTCGCTCAAGCATACGATGAATTACGAAATAAGAAAACAGGGCGAATCGCGCCGTCTAGCATGTAACCGAAGGGGACACCGTCGCGCCATTTAGAATGTAACCCAACCAAAACAGAGAAAAGGAGACCACCAGGTTGGGGAACAAGGGGCGATGGGAGTATCTGCGGGCGATTTATGGGCGTTACCAGAAGGCGGGCCGAAAGGCCAAGAAGGTAATCTTGGATGAGTTTTGCGAGAACACGTGCTACCACCGGAAGTACGCCATCCGCTTGCTGAGCGGACCGCCGCCCGAGAAGCAACGGTCACGGCGAGAGCGGCGGCGCGGGCTGAGCTATAGCCAGGAAACGCTCTCGGTGCTGAAAGCGGTATGGGAGGCCGCTGGCTATCCGTGGTCGGTGCGGCTGAAGGCGCTGTTGCCGGAGTGGATGCCCTGGATCCGCAAACGCTTCCGCTTGCGGGCGGAGATCGCCAAGCAATTGCTGAAGATTAGCCCGCGGCAGATAGACCGGCGGTTGAAAGCGCAAAAGACGCAGCGGCACCGGCGGCTCTACGGGCGCACCAAGCCCGGCTATCTGCTCAAGCATCACATTCCGGTGAAAACGGATCGCTGGGACGTCCAGACTCCTGGTTTCACCGAAGCCGATCTGGTTTCGCATTCCGGCCATTCGGCCAGCGGAGAATTCGCGCACACGCTCAACGTCACCGACATGCACACCACCTGGACGGAATCGTTGGCGGTGCTGGGACGCGCGGAAGAGCCCGTACAACGGGCTTTAAACGAGATCGCCACGGAGTTGCCCTTTCCGCTGTTGGGGGTGGACACGGATAACGGCAGCGAGTTCATCAACTACCATTTGAAGCGCTGGTGCGACACACGGCAGATCCAGTTCACGCGGGGACGGCCGTACAAAAAGGACGACAACGCGCACATCGAGCAAAAGAACTGGACGCATGTGCGCAAGCTGCTGGCCTGGGACCGCTACGACACGCACGAGGCCGTGGCAGCCATGAACGATCTCTACCGCAACGAACTGCGGCTGTGGATGAACTTGTTCCTTCCTTCGGTGAAGTTGCTGAAGAAAGTGCGCGTGGGCTCGAAAGTGCGGCGCGTGTACGACGGGGCACGCACACCGTTCGAGCGCGTGAAGAGTTGTCCGCAAGCGGACCCGCAAAAGATGGCGCAACTCGCGCAGCTGCGCATGCGTCTGGACCCATTCCAACTCAGCCGGGCCATCGAACGTAAGCTGGGACGTATATCGCGACTGGCTAACCGCCGGCTGAGCCCCCGGGCCGAGCAGCAAACGACGCTGGGAACAACTCAACAAAAACGGCCGAGCAACGGCTGTGGAAAAGACGCCCGCCAAAACCGCGGGCTTGGGAATCCCGCAAACTGCGCGGGATTCCCACTTTCCCACAGCCGCAACAACAACAAACTTTCGGTTACATTTCAAATGTCTCGACAAGAGGGGCTTCGGTTACATTCTTAGATGGCTTGACAGGGATACCGGTCCCCGCGATCCCGGTATCACCAAAAAACACTAACTCTTCGTGTATTCCAGAATCGCATTCGGAGAGCAGCCCTGCCCCCTTGTTCCGCACCTGCCGCCGCAAGCCCATTGCCGAGAAAGGGCTTAGAAGGTTTGGCAAAGCTCCGGGTGGTGCAGAAAAGGCCGGCTCCCTGGGGCGCCGGCATTATCCCCGGGTAGCCCCGATGCGCCCTTTCCCAGGTCGGTATCGTTCGTTTCGGGTCGCAAATGCTTCCGCAACCGCACGCGCGCTTTGTGCAGTTGCGACTTGGCATTCCCCACCGAACATCCCAGCAGTTTCGCAATTTCACTGTGCGCGTAGCCCTGAATGTCATACAGGACGAACATCAGTTTGCATCTTGGCGGGAGCTGCTTGACCGCGTTCTCAATGGCCACACGGTCGATGTAACCCTCCAGACGCAGATCGGGAGCTCCCGGCTCCCGCCGGGGCACTCCGCCTTCCTCGTTGGCTTCGGTGTTTTCAACCAGCGCCGCCCTCGCCAGCTTGGCCCCGCGGATCCGCATGAGCACCGTGTTTACCGCAACGCGATGCAGCCACGTGGAAAACGCCGAAGCACCTCGAAATCCTTGAATCTTGCGAAAAACGTGAAAAAAAACTTCCTGCGTGGAATCTTCGGCTTCGTCCGGATTCCTCAACATACGCATGCACAGCGCGTAAACCCGCGCACTGTGCAACCGGTAAAGCCGCTCAAAAGCTCCTTCGTCGCCCCGCTGCGCCATCCGAATGACCTTGGATTCCGGCAACTCACAAAGTTTTGTAGTCCTCTGACGATGCACTAGAGACCTCCTCATCCTCAGGCGCACATCCCGCGGCGCACTTTTTTGGAGATTTAGTTTGTGGGCAGATAGCCCGCCAGCTAACGCCCCTGGAGCTTTACAGAATCAACACCTGGAGTTTACGAGCGCAATCTCGCTGCCATCGTAGTGGATTTTTGTAAATGTGTGGGATACGGCGACTTATTCGCTTCTTCGGCTTCGCCCGCGGATTTTTCTCCAGTACTAGGACCTGCAAACCTTCCTTAGCCCCGGTTCCTTTCTTCCCAGAGTATATTCACCTCACCTACTTTGTCCGGTTTGATTCGCGGAGTGTGCTTCCACCCGCCGAGGAGAGCCCGTATTTTAGGGATTAGGAATGATCAATCAGGCGGTGATGGATTGCGTAAAGCGCGAGTTCAAGGCGGTCAGAGACGCCGAGCTTATCGAAAATGTTGTGGAGATGATTCTTGACGGTCTGCTCAGAGATGAAAAGCTTTTCGCCGATCTCCTTGTTGCGGAAACCTTGAGCCACTAGCTGTACGATTTCTTTTTCGCGGTCGCTGAGCAGAGGTTTCTCGCGGCGCGGCCCGGCTTCGGAGGATTTCGAGAAGGCCTTCATGACTTCCGCGGTCATGCGATTGTCGAGCCAGATCTCTCCGGCGTGCACACGATGAATGCTCTTCACCAACAGATCGGTTGCCGATTGCTTCAGCACCACGCCGCGAGCGCCGAGGCGCATCGCGCGGACCACGTCGCGATCATCCTCGGCTGCGGTGAGCACCACGACGCGCGTCGGCAGGGTGTCGAAATTGACCTCTTCGAGGACCGCGAGACCATCTTTATCGGGCATGCGCAGATCGAGCAAAAGAATGTCGGGCCTTAGCTTGGTGAGAAGCTTGATGCATTCGACGCCATTTTGGGCTTCGCCGACAATGGTGATTTCCTCGTCGGAGTCCAAGAGCTTTCGGAGTCCATCGCGGAAGATGGCGTGGTCATCGGCTAGTAGTACCCGTATTTGCTGTTTTGTTTTTGGCATATCACCCGAGCGGCACTTCGATCGTCAAACGCGCCCCATGGCCTGGATTTGACTCGACGGTGAGCACCCCACCCACAGTCCGAGAACGTTCCTTTATGGAGATGGGCCCCAACCGCAGTCGGTCCAGTTCGTCAGCCGTGAATCTGCCGGCGAAACTAAAGCCTTCGCCGTTGTCGTCTACTACAAGTACTAGACGGCTATCATCCTGCGACAGTTTTACCACGACATGGGAAGCCTTGGCATGCTTTTTTATATTATTAAGTGCTTCACGGTAAATCTGGAAGATCTCGCGGCAAACGCGGTCTGGCGCGCGTAATTGTGTCGAATCAATCAGCAGATCCAGGGCAATCGTAGATTCGTTGCGATAGCGCTCGGCAAAGCCTCGCATGAGGTCCACGAGGTCGGCGCTCTGGACCCTCAGGGGGCGCAGGTCGGTAACCGTCTGGCGAAGCTCAGCCGCCTCATTCTTAACCGTTTGCTGGAGATTAGCGAGGGCACTGGCGGCCTGTTCGGGTGTTGCGGGAATGTGTCGGCGCAGCACATCCAGTTGGATTTCGATACTGAGAAGCGTCTGGAGAATGCCGTCGTGGAGGTCGCGGGCTATGCGGCTCCGTTCGGCCTCGATCGCCCGCGCCCGTAAGTGCCTCAAAAGAAAGATGTTTTCGAGAGAGGAACCGATGTGCTGCGCGATGCTTTCCAGCCAAGCCAAGTCTTGCTTTTCGAAGGGCTCACGGCCGTTGAGAAGAAAGATTCGGCCGGTCGGATGCCCGGATTGCTCGAAGGAGACCGTCAAAAGAGAACGAATCTTAAATTCCTGCAGCACTGGGCCGGGTAGGCGAGGCAGGTTCTTAATAGGCCGCCCGTCGCGACGGTCCCAGCCGAAGCCCGAGCCCACGCCGACCGTCGAGTTCCAACAAAGGGTTGCGTCCATGTCGTCCAGAAGAAAGCCGTCCGTGCGGGCAAGAGGCAAGCTTTCCGGGATTAGGCGGTCGTTTTCGCCCGCCTTCATACGCCAGAGGAAGATGCGCTCCAAGTCGGCGTCTCGATAGAGAAGCAGGGCTTCTTCGACGTCGAAAGTGCTGCCGAGTTCTTGGAGAAACAGACGCAGCGACTCCGCGAGCCCCTGATCGACGCGCATTGTGGCGTTGATGCGCGAGAAGAATTCAATTTGTGAGGCGAAGCGCTTGTTGCGATCGCCAAGAAAAGCAAGTCCTGCTCCGCCGGCAAAAGTACCAGCGGTAAGACCGAGCCAGGCGACCACGCGCATCCAGTGAATTTCGCCTTTCACTGCGGTCAGCAGAACCAACGTCAGAGAGAGAACTCCGGCTAGCGGCAGCGTCAGCTCAAATCCCCAGCGGATGCCAGCCGCGTAGCATATGAACATGTAGGGAAACCAGACCGGAACCGTCGAAGGGCTGATAAACATGAAGTAGCCGAGGGCCAGCAGATCGCAGGCCAAGGGCAGATGCCAGGAACGTTGGCGGAGCAGGCGTTCGACTTGTGTGATTATCAGGGCTGCGATGAGATAAGCAATCAAAAAAGAAACCGAACGGCGCTCCTGACTGGAAATAGGTTCTTCGAGAGCAGCGAGAAGAGCGAGCAAAACAAAAATTGGGCGGACAAATAGTATTTGCCGCTCGAAGTGATTCCGATCGGTTTGCTGAGTGCTCATGCGCGGGAACACGAGTCCCGTGCATGTAGTCTAGCAAGACGCGCGAAGTTGGTGGGGCGGCGTGCACAACGCTGCAACTTACCGATAACGGCATGACAGGCGACCGGGGGATTCAGAATTGGTCCCGCGCTGCGCATCTTAGCGGTTTCGGTCGCCTCGGAGGTCGCTTTTCGCTAGCGCACATTTAGCGTAAAATAGAGGCGTTCCAGGATGGTGGGAGTAGCTCAGCTGGTAGAGCGTCGGACTGTGGCTCCGAATGTCGTGGGTTCAAATCCCATCTCCCACCCCAAGTTTTCAAACCCCTATGTGTCAGGCCGCTCACCAAGTTAGGAGCATTAGATGATTGCAACTTGGGGTGAATTTGGTCTAAAACTCCCCCGATTCCAAACCCAAGTACCGGCGTAATTGCTGACTCGCTCGGCGTTCTTCTTCACTTCTTCACTTCCCGAATGCGTGTACTTCAACAGATTTTAAAAGACTTAGCCAACTATCCTAAACATGATTACCGGGGCATACGGGGCACCCCGAACAGGCCGGAAGCTCAAACCGCATTCCGACCTTCTCTGCCCATTGCGGCCGAAATTCGCGGTCCTTGAGCTTTGTGTATCGCTCCGAGACGTGAGTCTGCGCATGTCCTGACCAGAAGTGTTAAAGAAACCGGGGCAATCAGACTTCTTCAACTCGCTAATCCGGAAGCGCCGGAAGATGTTGAACCCACCCTTCGCGTGTTTCGAGTTTTTTCAGGATGGGATGCAGACTGTCTTGTAGGGTGTTTGACTGTAGGAGCTCGGGGCCTGTCGATGTACAAAACAGAAGCCCGGATGTGGTTGGCGATGAACTCTGGCAACATCACCGCGAGCGGTTTGCAGAGGTCCACATCGCGACCAATAAACTCTCCCTCGCTCTAGATCTCCGTGGCGTTCGGCGTCTTGGTGTAGGGTTGCAGTACGCCACGCTCGCAATTTACCAAGGGACATACCCAACGCGTTCAAGAATCCCAAACCTCAGGGTCGTGACTGGCGAACCGCACCACGCCTCATTTCCCCGGTGGCCATCGTTGTGCGCTATGAATCACGGCGGCGACTTCGACGGCATCTTCGAGCACCCGATACACGATAACAAATGGTAGAGACGCCAAAATCAGTTCACGAGTACCGTCCACACGGCCTACTCGGCCGCGATAGGGGAAAGATTCCAGCGACCCCGCACTCTCATAGATCGTTCTGATAACGCGCTCCGCCGCGGGAGGGTTATCGGGACGAATGTACTCGAAAATGCGAGAAAGGTCCTCCGCGGCAGCGGGAGACCAGCGAATCTGCATCTAGGAACGGAACATCCGCTCGATCCGCGCGCTCACGTCTTTGTGGGTCAGTGACTCACCCCGGTCGAGTTGGTCCAGCCCTTTCTTTACCTGCTGACGAAACCAAGCGTCATGGTCAACGTAATGCTCCACCAACTGTTGGACGTATTCCTCTGCTGCTCTGTTGTTCTCTGCAGCAACGCGGTTCAGCTTTGCTTGCAGCTCGGGACCAAGGCGTATTTCCATATTTGGCAGTATGGCCAGAGGAACCTGCCATTGTCAACGGAGTATGAAATCTTGCCGCCCCAAGTTTTTGGTGCATCTGTGAAACGGGGCGCTTGGAACGGTGCGGTTCTAAGTTTCCAATTCGGTGGCGGTCGTCGACTAGAGGCGACTAGGCGGAGAACGCCAGGACTCGATTATTCGCTCAATGACATTGCGAACAGCGTCCCGGGCATCGATTCGGCTCCACTCACGCATGAGTAGCTGATCGTAACGTGTGTGATTGTGACGAATCGCTGCTACAACGGCGGCGGTGAGGGCCTCCGGTTCAAGCGCTCTGCCTGCAGACGTGCGTCCCACTCGACCGCTTCCTCGCGCTGCGGTATGCGCCGCGATAGCTCGTGCCTCTTCCGGGGGGCAACTCGGGAACAACTCCAGAATGGCTTGCGTCATCCGTGCCACAAGGTCGCGGTCCTGTTCCCTACGGCGCACATCGTCGCGCCTGGACCGGGCCGCGCGCATTTGAGCATCGGCTTGGCATTCTTCTTCTGCGCGCTCAAGCGCAGATACCTCGACTAAGATACCCTGGCGTTCGTAACGGCCACGGGACCTGCTAAAACGAACAACGACCGCTGAAAGACCGCTGTACTTTTTGGCACGACGCGTAAGGGCGGCGTCACCTCTAGGGAGGTACTCCAGATGATCGAAATCGGCACAGCTCAGGCACAGTGCTTGTTCCCCATCCAGGATGAGGAACTCACCCTTCCCAATCACCTTGCCACAACCCGTGCACTTAGAATCACGGAGGATCTCGAAAACAACCAGGTCCTTGGACTTTGGTGAGGATTCGGCTTCGCTCTGATGTGCCTCCATGGATCGAAAACCTATCTCCCGAGTGTTCAGCATGCCCGGCGCATCCGTGCTGGGACCCGTTGAGTCAGTCTCAATGCAGACAAATCTTCGGCATCTCTACTACGACTCTTCCCTCACCTGTCAGTCGGCGATGCTTACGGTATGTGGCCCACTCCTTTTCCAGCATGCGGGCTTTATCCTTAGAGGCGATTTCGAATCGGCCCAGCGCCAGGATCAAAGCGCGCACGCTAACATGCGGCTGCGCTGCTGGTGCTGTCATCCCACCCATGCGGCAAGTAATAATTGGTGTCCGGATGTTCTGGCTGGCTCGTATGCCTTGAAGCATTTCATCAAGCTCGTCTCGAAGGGTGATCAGGGCGGGCATCGACATGCCTTCGTGCCAGTTCGATCGTAACCGCGCGACCATTTCTGGAAACCACGTTCTCTGTGCGTCGCCCGAGGGCATTTTGGAGGCTCTCCAGCCTCGTTGATTTCTGCCGTTGACATTTTATTCCCGGAGCCTCTCGCCCGTGAACACAGAAGTTTCCGCATCAACATGAATGGCATTTGCTGAGCCCGGCGTAACGCGGACCGTAGTTGGCCACGTAGCACGGACGCCACCGAACCTACTTGAGCAATTCGTCCCGCGATTACGACAACTGTTTGGTGGGAGAGAATCTACTCATTGTCCATAGGAACGACGGAGACATCCACAAAAGCTAGAGAGCCTGCGGCGCAGCAGTCAGATGCAAAAAAGAATGGCGGCGTCCGGTGAAACGGCGCCGCCGACCAGGGTTGATTTCCAGCTTAGAAAAGAATCTTCAGCGAGTACTGCATCTGCCGCTGGTTGCTGGCGGTGCTGTTGTAGGTGCCGAAATTAGGGGAAGTCAGAACATTGGTGAAGCCTGAGAAGTTCGCATGATTGAAGACGTTATAAACCTCCCAACGGAACTGCAGATTCAGTTTCTCGGTGATCTTTGTGTCCTTGAGAAGCCCGGCATCATAGTCCGCGAAATCGGCCAAGCGCAGGAGATTGCGCGAACTGGTGCCGAGATTGCCGAGCAAGGGCTGTGTCAAAGCAAAACCGCTAGTGTTGGTGCATTGGACCGAAATGGTTGCCGGTGGAGGAGTTGGATTGGGAATGGCCTGTGTACCTACACCGCGCGCGCAGGGAGCGGGAATCAATGCCGCGGCGGGGCTTCCTTGTGGAGCAGGGTGCAGTTGCCTCGGGTCGCCGTTGGCGTAAACGCTTTGCAAGTTAAGAACGTTGCCGAGGAGCGCCTGATCGGCTGTAAGTCCGCCACGGGATCCGGAAAGGATGGTTGCCGGCAGACCGGTCTGGAACGAGAAGATGCCGCTCACCGCCCAACCATGGAGGAATTTTCTTGCTGCGCCCTGGAAATGATTGGTAAAGGGAAGCTCGTAGACGTGGTCGAAAACAAAGCGGTGGCGTGTGTCAAATTCTGAGCTGGCACGATTGCCGCGCAAGTTTGTTGGATCCTGGACAGTGGGCGTGTCATTGATCAGAACGTTGAGAGCGTCCGAAACGTCGTCGATGGAGTGGCCGTAGGAATAAGAGCCCTGCACAGAAAGCCCGTGGCTTGGCTGCTTGACGACTACGACCTGAAGGCCTTGATAGTTGGAAGTGCCGATGCCCTCGACCTCCGTAACGGAATTGAAGCGTGGGTCGAGGCGGTTGTTCACGACGCTGCCGCTGGCCGTGCCGTTCTCATGAGCAAAGGCGGTTCGGAATTGCGTCAAGCGAGCCTGTTCGTCAGCCAAACTGGTAGCAGGTGCCGGACGATTGGCCGCCGGGATCAAGTTCACGGGCAGTGAAACTTGCAAGTCCTCGCCCCAGACACCGACATAGCTGGCCTTGAAGACGTAGTCTTTCGAAATCTGATACTCGACGCCGAAGTCGGACTGCTTTGCGAGCGGGTTTTCCAGATGTTGGTTGACCGCCGAAAAACTGCCGAAATTCACCTGCGTCGCGGGGAATGAGCCGATGGCGGCCTTGGCGCTGGCCTGCGCCACGGAGGTGCCGGCAACGAGGTTCGCGTACGAATTTGAACCCGAAATGGCGGCGCCACCGAGAGCAACCGAAGGAATGAAAGGTGCAGCGAAACGCAGATTCGTAATCGGATTCTGGTAGATGAAGTCGTAGGCCCAACCGTAGCCGCCGCGGAACACGAGCTTGCCATGGTGCGGGTTCCAGGCGGCCCCGACACGGGGAGCCCAATTGTAATTTCGTTGGAAAGCGGTTCCCCCGAGATCCACGCCACCCAAAGGCCCTGTGCCGCCACCACCGAGCGGTTGTGTGTTGTTGGGATCGATGTTGGAAAGGATGTTGTGGACTTCCGAGACGCCACCAGCGGATTCGAGACGAACGCCAAGATTGACGGTCAAAGAATTGGTAACCCGGAAATCGTCCTGCCCAAAGCCAAACACATCGGTATTGCGGTTGCCGCGGACGGAGTTGCCGATGTTCTGGGTGAAGAGAGAAGGAGTACCCGACTGAAAAGCAGCAACGTTAGCGAACTGAAGGGTACCTCTGAAATTAGAGTCGAAGAAGCTGTTCTGCTGATACCGGAAGGCGTCAACGCCAAACTTGAAACCATGGCGACCGCGCGACCAGGAAACTGTATCGCTGTACTCGAAATTGTTCTCGGTGCGACCCTGCGGGATGATACTCGCCTCTCCCATGGCGGCCAAGCCGGAGATTTGTATGAGGGGAGCAAGAGGCGGTGTCAGAGTGGTGAAAGGCAGAAAGATCGGCTTAGTCCGGCTGAAGGTGAAACGGGCCTGATTCACGATGGCCGGCGTGAAAATGTGCGTCTCGCCGATGTTATAAGTGCGGGCGGTGTTCGTCACGTCCGCGCCATAGTTTGGAAGTGTGGTGCCGACGAAGACGAGGCCGGGGCGAACCTGCGATACTGGGTCCGTGCCATAACGCGAGGTGAGAGCGTCTTTGCCGCCGCGCCAGGATTCATCGACGCGCAATGCCCAGGAATAAGTGTCCGTGGCGTTCGGCGCAGAGTTGCTAAGGGATCCGCTGGGGGAGGTGGGAGCTCCGACTGCTTGAAAGAGGGCCTTTGACGTTGGATCAGTGATCGCTGCCGCCTGGGCGGGCGTAAGGACCGTTGCGACATTCGTACTGCCCGCGCCGCGAATCTTGTTTCCTTCATAGTGGCCGACCGCAAAAAGGTGGTCTTTGACGATGGGGCCTCCAGCCGTGAAGCCCCAAAGATTGTTGACCACCGGCGTCACTTTGCCGGTGGTGTCAAAAAAATCGCGGGCGTTTCCAGCGGCGTCCTGATGAAACTCGTAGACTGAGCCGTGGTATTGATTTGTGCCGCTCTTGGTGATGAGCTGGACTTGCGCGCCGGAGTTCCGGCCGAATTCCGCGGAGAAGTTGTCGGTGATGAGCTTGAATTCCTGAACTTCGTCGAGGCTGAAGGTGCCGAGGCCGGCTCCACCCGTCGTGGAGATGTCGCTGGCAACGGCGTTGTCAATCGTGATGTTATTGGCGCGGCCACGCTGCCCGTTCGCGCTAAAGCTGCCGGAACCGAGGAAGGGGTTGTCTTTGCTGACGGGAGTGATTCCAGGGGCGAGAGTGGCGAAGGCCAAAGGATCGCGATTGATGATTGGCAGGTCTTTGATGTCCTGCTCGGAAATCGAAGTGCTGATCTGAGAGTTGGCCGTGTCCAGGAGAACTTCGGCGCCGGCTTCCACCGTCACAACCTCGGTGACTTTGCCGACTTGCAAGGTAAAGTTCAGGCGAGTGACCTCACCGCTGCGGATGACGACCTGTACTTTGGAAGTGGTAAAGCCCTGTTTTTCAATGGTGAGTTCATACGGGCCGATGTCCAACTGCTGGGCGGAGAATTCTCCCTCCGAACTAGTGGTGATGGTGCGAGTGATGTCCGTTCCTAGATTCTTGATGGTAACGGTAGCCCCCGAGAGCGGCAAACCGTTGGAATCGAGCACGGTCCCCTGAAGATCGCCGGTAAGAGCCGCGAGAACCGGGAGAGCGAGAATTAATGCGAAAGCGAAGAACAGAGCTAAAGAAGGGAAAAATCTGCGATTCATTGGAAGAATCCTCCGTATGATAGGAACCCATTGCAGATTGCTCCGATAGCACACGAACCTTGAAACCACCGAAGCGCCGAAAAGCTCGGAGTCACCGGAAACCTGCCGCGCAGACGAGAAGCACGGACAGACCTGAATCCCAGGTCCACTGACCTAACCCAAAATCCAACTTCGGTAAAGGACACACGGGACGAGCAGGGCAAAATGAGTGCCAATTCCGCGGCAGGGGAAGCAACAGCGTTAACGAAGCTGTTTTATATGGTTTAGAGGTTGATGTCCGCTGAGCAGGGACTTTGCGGGCCGACTGCGCATCCGCGAAGCTGTATAAAGGGATTCTAAACCCTCCGTTATCTTGTATAAACCCTGCGAAAAAGTAAGTCCTGCCAAAGCGTTTGCATGGGCGTACCCCCGATACCTTCCTGTTTGTCCGTCACCAGGACCGAGTCGAGATTGATTACGACTGTTCTTACGACAATTCGGTGATGACGAGAGCCAAATGTTTGCAGCGGGCTTGCAGGCACGAATGCTCGGATTCTAGTGCATCGATGCCGCTGGCAGGGAGTGCCAGACTTGTGGCGAATATGAGAATATTCTGAAGTATTCCGAAGAGTTACCCCACGATTGCGATTGCCAACCTCAAGCGTTTTCGGGAGAAGAATTTTAAAATAGTCTCGACGAAAAGAGCGATACAGTTTCCTGCATGTAGCCGCCGTCGGAGTGAGATATGCATCCAGCCGACAAACAGTCCATCCCGCACCTGCCCGCTTCGGTTGAGGCGTTCAGACGTCTTAGCGCAAGGCCCGGTTCTGGGAAGTTGCGGATTCGATGGCCATAATCGTTATCCCGGTCAAGTTGCACCAAAACCGCGTGCCGCTTGCCGACCCAAGTAGTGAATAATATAAGGACGTTATCATTCCTAGAGTTGGAGTCGCACCCTTAGCTCGTACCAATTCATCATGGCGCTATTCTGCTTATAATAAATTCATGGCACCGAAAAAGACTTCGCCGGCAGCGCTCTCACGGCAGAGGCCGCGGCCTTACTCGACAAAATTAACCGAGAACGCCAAGATGGCGTGATTCCCTTGTTGTCTTTTTTTCTTCGGTCCAAAAACTTGGGAAAAACTTGGGTTAAAAACCCCCCGGTTTTTGGCCCCTTTTCGTCCCTTTTTTGGTACTAAACCCTCTGAAATCATTGGGACTTCCGCCTGATCCTTCAGACTGTGGCTCCGAATGTCGTGGGTTCAAATCCCATCTCCCACCCCAGCTTGGTTCACCTATCTGTCAGGCCGCTCACAAGGTTAGAGGCATTAGAGGTAGGCAATTTGGGTCAAAAATCCCCGATTCCAAACCCAAGTACCAGCCTAATCGCTCATTCATTCAGCGCTCTTCTTCACTTCTTCACGTGTCGCCGGGACTTCCTATCGAGCGCCGCTCACTCGGCTCGCAAAGATGTTATCGGGTCAGCGCCGGTGGCACGGCGGGCCGAAGGAAGGCTGGCTAGCGTAGCCGTGACAATTGCCACTGCCCCCACGCCGATGAGTGTAATCGGATCCCTTGCGCTCACTCCGTACAACAGGCTACCGAGCACGCCCGCGAAAGTTAGCGCACATCCCCACCCAATCCCCACGCCAATCACCGTCAGTAACACACCCTGCTTCATCACCATCTTTATCAGATTCCACGGAGTCGCGCCCAACGCCACTCGCATGCCAAACTCGTGCATCCTCTGGCTCACCGAATAGGAAACCACGCCATAGATGCCAATCGCCGCCAGCACCAACGCTAGCGCAGCAAACAGCCCAATTAGAAATAGTGCGAAGCGGGGGGTCGAGAATTGTTCCCCCGCAACTCGATCCAGCGATCGTACGTATGCCACGGCGAGGCTGGGATCGATCTCGTGCACATTCATTCGCAGCGCTTCCGTCAGCAATAAGGGATCAGAATTGGCGCGCAATACAATCGTCATGCTCGCGGACATAAATGGTTCCTGCAAAACAGGCCACCAAAATGCCGGCTCGGCTCCTTTGCTCTCCGGCGTATCTTTCACGTCGCCTACAACTCCCACCACTCGGAACCAGTCCGACTCCTTCGGTTTGTCGTCAAACGTGAGACGCTTCCCCACTGCATCTTCGCCGGGCCAGTAACGCCGTGCCATCACATCATTGATGATCATCACTCGCGGACTATCCTTTGTATCCTGCTCGTTGAAGAACCTTCCGTGGACCAATGGTATGCCCACAGCTCGAAAATAGTCCGGCGACGCCGTGTGATAACGCGCGTGAAATTCTTCATGAGGCGGAGGAATCTTTCCCTCGATGGTGAATCCCCCCATATTTTCGTCATAGCCCGTCCACGGAAGATCGGTTCCCGCACCCACCGCAGCTACGCCGGGAAGCGTATTCAGATTTATCAGCAGCCTTTGATAAAAAGTTGCAATGTTATCCTTCGTTTTGTAATTCGCATTCGGTAGAGCAATCTCCGCCGTCAAAACATGCTCAGGCTGAAATCCGGGATCAAGCCGCAGCAAATTCACAAAACTGCGCAGCATCACTCCCGCGCCTACAAGCAGCATGCAGGCCAATCCTACCTCGCCCACAACAAGTACGGCGCGCAGCCGCGTCTGCCGTGCGCTCCCGCCCGAACCTCTTCCTCCTTCGTGCAACCCCTGCCGCGGATCGGTCCGTGACGCCTGCACTGCAGGAACCAAGCCAAAAACTAATCCCGTCGCAACCGCCACCAACGCCGTGAAGGACAACACAAAGCCGTTTACATGGATTGCGTCAGTTCTTGGAAACCCCGCTGGCACAAACGACACCAGCACGCGCACGCCAACGGTCGCCAGCAGTGCGCCTAAAGCTCCACCAAGAAGCGCAATCAGCAGGCTCTCTGCCAACATCTGACGCACCAGCCGCGCGCGTCCTGCTCCGAGTGCAGCGCGCACTGAGATTTCTTTCTGCCGGGCAGCCGCCCGCGCCAAAAGTAGATTCGCCGCGTTCACACACGCAATCAGCAATACCATTCCAACCGCTCCCAACAACACCAACAGCATTTTGTGAACGGGGCCGACAATCTCCTGAAAGAGCGGAACCATATAAATGGTCCAACCTTTGTCACCTTCATGTTGCGAAGCCAACTCGGTCATGATCCCGTTGAAGTCCGCCCCTGCTTGGTCAACGGTCACGCCAGGCTTCAAACGCCCAATTCCTTCAACGTAATGCGCTCCACGATTGTTCGGATTTCCGTCGAACGTAAATGGGGTCCACGCATCAACGGTGTCGCCGTAAGCCACAGAGTTGTACGAGTTTCCTGGATGGTCCACTCCGGCGGGCATTACACCCACCACTGTGTACGGTTGCGAATCCAGCAGTACCTTGCGGCCCAGAATGTCCGCCGCCGCGCCAAACTGATTCCGCCAAACGCGATCACTTAAGATCACCGCGTTTCCGTTTCCTGGCCGCTCTTCCGAAAAATCAAATTCGCGTCCGCGCGCGGGCTGCACACCCAACGCACGGAAATAGCCGGAGCTAATCCGGAACGCCGACAGCCTCACCGGATCGCCGTTGGTACCGGAGAGCTGTACATCGGCATGCGTATACATCGCAAAATTCTCGAAGGAGCGGTTTCGCGCTCGAAAGTCCAGAAAATCCCATGGATTCAGAGGAAACTTCGGATACTCCCCGCTGCGGTAGAAGACTCGCGCAATCCGCTGCCCTTGCGGATAGGGCAGCTGCTTCAAGAGAACTCCATCGATCACGCTAAAAATCGCGCTGTTGGCGCCAATGCTCAACGCCAGCGTCAGAACAATTACCACAGTGAATGCTGGACTCTTGCCAAGCATGCGCATTGCGTAGCGCAAGTCTTCCACGAAATCTTCCAAATACTCTGTTCGGCGCATATCGCGGCACTCCTCTTCGATTTGGCTCACTCCCCCGAACATGCACGAAGCCACCTCGCGCGCGTCCCGAGCATTCATCCCCTTGGCGATGTTCTCTTCCACTTGGCGTTCCAAGTGGTAGCGCATCTCGCGATCGAGTTCGGATTCCACGCGCCGGCGCCTCAGCAGCGAGCGACACCTCATGCGAATGATGTCCCACCAGCGCCCCGCTGCCATCTCACACCTCCTGTGCGGCGTTGATCACTAGCACCACGGCGCTCGACAACCGCTGCCATTGTTCCAGCTCCTTATCGAGCTGCGTTTTTCCTGCTTTCGTGAGGCTGTAAAACTTTGCCTCCCTCCCGCTCTCGCTTTCACGCCACGCGCCGCGCACCCAACCCTGCTGCTCCAGCCGGTGCAGCGCGGGATACAAAGCTCCCTGGGTCACCTGCAGCACGTGTTTGCTCACTTGTTGGATTCGCTTCGCGATGGCCCATCCGTGCATCGGCCCTAGTGCGATGGTCTTGAGAATCAGCAGGTCGAGGGTTCCCTGGATCAGGTCCGACGGTTTGCTCATGGGAAAACGATCATACCTAAATCAATTACAATTGGACACCTAAATTATTTACAATAAGACCCGCTCGAAAGCGAAGACTTCCGAAAACGCAGCGGAATCAATAACCCTCGGAATGTCGGCAATCCGGACACGGGCCGAAACGGGGTCCGTGTCCTCGAAGCGGATTTCTGACCCGCTTGACTCCCGGATGGCTCAACTTCCGGATTGACTGTTGTCTGCTAACAACAGGTTGTTGGGCTTGACAAGGGTGTCCTGCGCTATCATACTCTCCCATCGACTATCGATGGGACACGCCCCGAAATCCGATTCCCCCGACTTCCTCCCCGGCACCCTGGAAATGCTCATCCTCCGCACGCTCAGCCGCGGCCCCAATCACGGCTACGGCATTGCCCAGCACATTCAGCAAAGCTCGAGCGAGGTCCTAAAAATCGGCGAAGGTTCGCTCTACCCCGCCCTCCAGCGGTTGCTGTTGAATGATTACGTGGTCGCCGAATGGGGCGCTTCGGAAAATAACCGCCGCGCGCGCTTCTACCGCATCACTGCTGCAGGACGCCGCAAGCTGACTGACGAAAAGCGCAGCTTCGAGGCTCTGATCGCCGCCATTTCTCGCGTCATGGAGGCGACGTGAGGCTCTGGAATCGTCTCTGCCGCTTCGCCCGCCGCCGCGTCGCAGCCCGCGAACTCGAAGAAGAATTGCGTGCGCATCGCGCCATGGCCGAGGCTCGCCTCCAGCGCGAAGGCCTCAGCGCCGATGATGCGCGCCACGCGGCCGCCCGCTTGTTCGGAAACATGACCCTCGCGCTCCAAGATAGCCGCGCTATCTGGAATTTCGCCTGGCTCGAATCGCTGGCGCAGGATTTGCGCTACGCTCTGCACTGCTTCTGCAAAACGCCGCTCTTCGCCGGCACCGTCATCGTCACCATCGGGTTGGCCCTCGGACTGAACACCGCACTCTTCACCGCTTTCAACGCCTATGTGCTCAGCCCGTTCCCGGTACAGGATCCCTACAGCCTGTATGAGTTTTGGTGGAATACACACACCACCACTGGCCGCGGTTTCTCCTACGACGAATTCCAGCACGTGAGTGAACAAAACCCGGCCTTCGCCGATGCCATTGCCATGCGTCGCGCGCAGGTCACTTCCGGCAAAGATCTGTTCAACGGACAGCTTGTCTCCGGCAATTACTTCTCCATGCTCGGCGTTCCTCCGGAGTTGGGGCGCACCCTGGGCCTTTCTGACGCGCTCGCGCCGGGCAGCAATGCCGTCATAGTGCTCAGCCACGCTGCTTGGCAATCCAAATTTGGAGGTGATCCGGCGATCATCGGCCGCCGCATTCAGCTGCAAGGCCATCGTTTTGAAATCGTCGGAGTCGCGCGTCGCGGATTCACCGGTATCATCAACCCTCCGGCCGATTTTTGGGCGCCGGTCACTATGTGCGCGCAGCTAATCGACGGCCCGGATCTGTTCACCTCCGGCATCCATCCACTGGAGGTCATCGGCCGCCTGAAGCCATTCCTCACGCCCGAACAAGCTCGTGCTGCATCGTTGGTGTTTGCAAAGCAATTCACTGCGGGTCGGGCCTCGCGAGATCAGGTCCTCAGCATCGGTCTCGAATCTGACGCCACTGCCGTCAGACTCGATAATGCCGCTGGTTTCGCACCGTGTTTCATCGCCTTCATTCTGGTCTTGCTGCTCGCCTGCGCGAATGTTGCCAACATAATGCTGGCACGCGCCATGGCCCGCCAGCGTGAAATTGGCGTGCGCTTGGCTTTGGGCGCTGCGCGACCTCGCCTGGTACGCCAGCTCGTTACCGAAGGAGCCGTGCTCGCCGTTCCCTCCGCTGCACTCGGGTGCGGCATCGCCTGGCTGGCTGCGCGTTTCGGCCCCGGCATGTTTTTCTCCATCATCCCGCCCGAATTTGCACGCCGCATTCGCCTGCTGCCCATCGAGCTCGATTGGCGCGTTTTTCTTTTTGTGTTTGGCGCTGCTATAGCAGCCACCATCGGTTTCGCGCTCGCGCCGGCGTTGCAAGCCACCCGCACTGACCTCGTGCAAGCGTCGCGTGGTGGCTCGGCCCCCCATGCAGGAGCAGGCCGTCTCCGCAATGCTCTGGTCGTTGTGCAAGTCGCCATTTGCGTCCTGCTTCTGATTTGCACCGGAGTTCTGATTCGCGGCGAGCAACGCGTGGAATCCCTTGACATAGGCCTGCAAGTCCATGAGGTGCTCGAACTCGATGTGCGCCCAGAGCTGCGTACCAAAGTTCTCGCGCGCCTGGAATCTGACCCCGTCGTCGAGTCCATCGCTGCCGTCTGGCGCACGCCGCTCTACGGCGAATTGCGCGCAGTCCTCGTTTCCACCGGCAGTGGCAGCTTCGCCGCCGCCGGCTACAATTTTGTTTCCCCCGAATATTTCCAGGTCTTTGGCCTGCCGCTCACGCGCGGACGTAACTTCACTGCCGACGAAGCTCGCGGCGAATCTCCTGTGGCCATCGTCAGCGAGGCCACGGCGAGGCTTTTTTGGCCGCACTCGGAGGCACTCGGGCAAACCCTACAGCTTCAATCAACCTCCGTAGATATCCGCGCCGACAAATATCCCCCATACGCCACCGCACGCGTTATCGGAGTGGCGCATGACGCCGTCAGCGGCTCGGTCGTCACTGGCCAGGATCCTACCTGCATATATTTCCCGAGCAGCGCCGCTGCAAACGGCATGAGGTCCTTCGTGCTGCGCGTTCGCGGCAACTCCGAAGCGGTCCGCCAATCACTCGACACGTCTCTTGCCACACGTTTCCCGAACCTCGATGGTCATCTCGCTCCCATGCAGCAAGTCCTCGACGTGCAGTACTTTCCGTTCCGTGTTTTCTCCTGGATTTCCCAAGGCCTCGGCATTTTGGCGTTGCTGCTCACCGTCGTTGGCATCTACGGCGTCATCGCCTATCTTGTTAGCCAGCGCTCCCGTGAAATCGGCATCCGCATCGCGCTGGGAGCCGGTGGCGGGCGCGTCGTGAATCTTGTCCTCTCGCAATCCCTCAAGCTCGCTGCCGTCGGCCTTGTCATCGGATTCCTCGTCTCTTTGGCAGCAGTCAAAATCCTTGCCTCTCTCCTGATGATCCATTTTCTCGATCCTCTGGTCTATGTCCCGGCGATAGCTACGGTGTTATTCGCAGCGGTGTGCGCCGCCTGGCTGCCTGCGCGCCGTGCTTCCAGCCTCGACCCCATGTCCATCCTCCGCCACGACTGAACTCAGCGGCTTCCCGCTGATGGACCCAAAGGCTGAACGACCGTCTTCTCGTGGCGGGGTCGATCTCCGAGTGGCCCGTCAACCGCTCAGAATCTGAGGCAGTCCGCGCACATTACGACCGCTATTTCGTGCGAGGCGCTAGACTGGCCTTGGCCGAGCCCGCGATGATCAGAGGGGTTCCCGCAACCTGGAACTCTTGCGAACCGCCCAGACGGAGACAAAATGACAAAGACCATCAAACCATTTCTCATGGGCAGTGGACTGTTGACAGTGTTGTGTGCCGCCGGGACTACCCAGGAAGTCGCTACAAAGCAGGAGCTGAAGTTGCCAGTCGTGGAAATACTTTATCTACCAGGAGGTTCTCTTTTGGATCGCGTGTGCAGGGACGACTTTAAAGTGCACATTGACAATCAGATTGTTCAAGCAGCGGCGCAAAAACGTCCGGAGTTCCAAAAACAATGGGACGCAGAAGGTCCTGCATATATGAATGCCGCACTGACCGAAGTTGGCTTCGATTTTCCCTACCACGAAATGCAAGCCACATTGACGGTCTGCTTACCGGCGTCCACGAGTATTCCGCTTGTCGTTCAAGTGAATAAGTTTCTTCCCACAGAAAAGAAGCCTGCGCCATCCTGGGAGTTTTCGGAAATTCTGTTCCACGAGCTCATGCACACGTACGTGACTCCGGTCTTCGCTCATTCGGCCCTGATGAAGAAATACCAAAATGAAGTTCCGACCACCCGATACCACCTGCACGTGATGGCCATAGAAGAGATGACGTTGCTCAGGCTAAACAGGCGAGATGACCTGAAAACCATCGATCACGAATACCGCAACGGGCCTGAACCTGCGTATAAGCGGGCCTGGGAAATTGTGAACGACATCGAGGGCTACGAAGTTTTCATCAAAGAACTTAAGGCGCTCAAGAAACCTGTTCTTTGATACGCACTGCCTCTCTTTGACCAGCCTACAAAAAGGGAGGCTAGGGGTTATCTCGCGTAGCAGGCTCGTATCGATGCGCCAACGAACGCTGCTTCGGATGGCACGTTTGTCCGGCAAGTGGCCTATTCCGAACCGCCGGTTATCCGCCCAAGAATGGATGGAAAACGTTAGCGGCGTTTTGGCTTCTCCCGGGACTTGCCGGGCCCCAGGCAAGCCGAAGCAGCGGTTTGGGATGAATTGTTAATCCGGACACGATCCCAGGTCCCAATAGTCGCGGACCTGTACTCCCCAGTAGTCGCCAAGTGTTCGTACGTTCCGGAGACATCCTTTACAGAACGTTCCTGAGACATAGTTTACACTTTTGGGCCAAAAGGGTTTTCTAAGGGCTGCAGGGTCTTTTCCTTCAGATCGATGTAACCGAGATCGTAGTCCATAAAGGTGACCAACCAAATACCGTCGTCGACCTCTTTGATGCCCACGGCTTCTACGTTCACTGGCTCCGGCTCGCTCACTCGGCCTCCTTCTTCGCGGCGACCTTCGCGAGCTGTTCTTCCTTTCGGGCCTCGGCGATCTTCATTCCGGCCGCACGCTTGCGCTTCCAGTTCTTCACCGTGGCGGAGTCGGTAGCCAGTTTGTGAGCCTTGATCCCTTCGCCGATATGCACCATCACGACGTTTCCATCCGACAGCCCAAAGAACTGGTTAACCGCATATTGGGGATTCAACGAACTTTACAGCATTTTCTCTACTGCGGCCTTGCCAGCGCACTCGTTCACAGCCTTGTCAACCGCCGCCTGCTTTTGGAAACTCAGGGCGTATTTGCTTTTCTTTGCCGTGCGTTGCGTCCTCCCGAACGCATGGCCGCCGTCACCAACATTTCGGATGGGGAAGGGCCCAGTGGCCCGACCGCTAATGGGAGTGCCTTCCAAGGCATGCCTGGCCGTTGGTCCAGCTATAGGAAATGGCGTGTGGAGTGTACGCTGCGAGTCGCTCAGAGGAGGAGTAATGGCGAAAGACGGATTCCCGGAACGGAACGCGCGGCCCACAGAACCAGGCGTGTATTGGTTTTACTGCTCGCGCTGTGGTGCGCTTGATGAAGTGGAATTGGAAGCAGAGGACATTCTGGACGGATGCCACTATGGCAGTCTCATGTGTCGAGCTTGTTTTGAAAAGGCAACGGCGCACCTAACCAAAGAGGACGTTGAGAAGGCCTTGCGGTTCATCGAAGGCATGAACCAAGAACAATTCGACGCCTACACGGAAGCTCTACGAAAGAGTCCGGGCACGCATTAAAGTCGGGAGTCTTCACGCTGCGTTCTTAGGACAACACCGAACTCGGCGTGAAGGATATGGTTATCCACGCGATTCTGCGCCACGCCCACGTTGCGGTGACTCGCAAGCACTACATTAAGACTTCGACGGCGCACGCCGAGGCAGCGATGACGGAATTCGAGAAAGCGTGGAAGAAATGAAAGGATTTCTAGGAAGTCACGCCCGCTGAGCAGTCGCCAACGGAAAGCGTCCCTTGCGCCTTTCCGCCATAGTGTGTAGATTCGTCAAGGGACGAGTACTGTGAAGAAGTGCCCGAAGTGTAAGTTGATCAATCCAGACATCGCTGAACGCTGCGACTGTGGCTATGATTTTGCCAGTAACACAATGCAGGCTTCTTACCTTACGGCTAAGGAGCGCAGCCGAAAAGGCGGTGTCGGTGCCGTTGGCGGGGTTGTTGCTTTCCTTCTGATCATGCGGTTCTCCGGCTTATTGCAGGGTGCCCAACGCGGGGCAGGGCCATTTATCTGGGCTCTAGGTCTTCTTGTTCTGTTCATCGCAGCGGTTATTTACTGGCGTAAGTATTCCTCGCGTGACGATTCGGACTGAGAAGCATGTACGCAAAACTGTACGCCAAAACAAACGCACTTGACCGCATCTGTTCGCACTTGTCGGTTCCTGCTACCCACGAAAACACTACAAATTTCGCTAGGACTAGAACGAAGCATACGACTGTGGCTCCGAATGTCGTGGGTTCACATGCCATTCTCCCACCCCATATCCATTGACGCTCAGCGATGTCTTCAATTAGCCGCAAGTCGGTTGCCCAGGTGCAAGTGAATTCGATTCGCTGCCGCGGAGTGTTGTTTGACTTGGATGGCGTGCTGGTGGACTCGACCCCGGCGGTGGCGCGGGTGTGGACCTGGTGGGCCCGCGGGCACGGATTCAACGCTGACGAAGTCGTACAGCAAGCTCATGGGCGGCCAAGCATCGCCACGATCCGGGAGCTGCTGCCCAATGGCGACCACGACGCCGAGAATTCCGAAGTCGAGCGGCGGGAAATCGAGGACGTCGCGGACGTAATTCCTTTGCCCGGCGCGCTTCGGCTGCTTGAGGCACTGCCGCTCGACAGGTGGGCGATCGTAACGTCCTGCACCCGCCGGTTGGCTGAGGTGCGAATCGCTGCCGCCGGGCTGCCCAAGCCAAAGTATCTTGTCACGTCCAATGACGTGAGGCGTGGCAAACCCGATCCCGAGCCCTACTTAAACGGAGCACAGATTCTGGCCGTGCCTGCAGAGGAATGCGTGGTTGTCGAGGATGCTCCGGCAGGAATTCGAGCCGGCAAGGCCGCCGGAGCGCGCGTGGTCGCCTTGCGGACGACGGCAGGCGAGGCGGAGCTTAGGGAAGCGGGTGCCGACTGGATTGTCAATGACTGCTCGGAATTGTCCGTGGATCTTCTCCCCAGCGGCGAAGAGTTTTTGCTTTTGCGCCGTCGAACAAAATAGCCCCGTGGTTCGCAAGAACGGCTAAAATCTCGCAGTTTCATCGAAACCAGAAACTCAGTTTGCTTCCAGGAGAGGGCCCATGATCCGCGTGAAGAACTTTGGAGTGTTGCTTGTGGCGCTGGTAGTGCTGAACGCGACCACCACGAAAATGCAGGCCCAGGAAAAAGAATCGAAGCCGGCGGACAAGCTCGCCGAAGCGCCGGCAACGCCACCGAAGGAGGAGTCGTCGGTCACCGATCACACCATCAAGATTGCCGGTCAAACGATTCCCTACAAGGCGACGGCAGCAACCATTCTCATCAAGAACGACAAGGACGAGCCGACCGCGGTGATTTATTACACGGCCTACACCCGAAGCGACGTCAAAGACATGAGTCAGCGCCCTGTATCTTTTCTCTACAACGGCGGACCGGGATCCGCTTCCGTGTGGCTGCACATGGGATCGATGGGCCCACGCCGCGTGGTGACCGTCAACGCCGATGTAACGCCTCCCGCGCCCTACAAGCTGATCGATAATCCGGATTGTTTGCTCGATAAATCCGACCTCGTGTTTATTGACCCTGTTGGAACCGGCTTCAGCCGCGCTGTCGGCAAGGCCCAGGACAAAGATTTCTGGGGTGTGGACCCGGACGTGAAGTCCCTGGCACAGTTTGTCACTACCTATGTCAGCCGCAACAACCGCTGGAACTCACCAAAGTTCTTGATTGGCGAAAGTTACGGCACATTCCGAAACGCCGCGCTCGCCAATTACCTGCAAGGCCATGACAACATGTACCTGAATGGAATTGTGATGGTTTCTACCGTCCTGGATTTGGGCACAATCTCATTCTATCCCGGGCAGGATCTTGCCTACGTTCTCTATTTGCCGAGCTACGCCGCCACCGCCTGGTTTCACAAGACTCTCAAGGATCGCCCGGAAAATTTGAATACCTTCCTCGACGAAGCGCGAAAATTCGCAAGGGGCGAATATGCCCACGCCCTCATGAAGGGGGACGCACTCAGCAAGGCAGAAAAAGCCGAGATCGTAAAGAAAGTGGCACGATTCACGGGACTCGGTGAAGACTATCTCGACAAAGCCAACCTGCGAGTGCGTTTGTTCCAGTTCATGCAGGAACTGCAACGGAATCGCGGGTTGACGACGGGACGCCTGGATGCCCGGTTTGCCGGACCCACCTACAACCTGATCGGCGAAGCCGCGGATTATGATCCGCAAGACACGGCCATCAGCGGCGCGTTCGTTGGCGCATTCAATACTTACATCCGTGAAGAACTGAAGTTTGGGCAGGACAAAAGTTACAAGCCAGCGGCTGAGTTTGATGGGAACCGTTGGGACTGGAAACACGAGGGTAACGATTTTGGCTTTTTCCCAGGTTCTCCGAGCGTGGTGCTGGATCTCGTGCAAGCCATGATTTCCAATCCGCGACTGAAGGTGGAAGTGGAGGATGGAGTCTACGACCTGGCCACGCCGTTTATGGAGGCGGAATACACCGTGGACCACATGGGCCTGCCGGAAAACATTCGCAAGAACATCTGGCACCAGTATTACGAGGCAGGCCACATGATGTACCTGCACGATGAAGACCTGGCGAAACTCAAGAAAAATGTCGCCAACTTCATCGACATCGCTTGCAAACCGTAAACGACGGTGCTTTCAGGCAATGTCCTCAGAAGGTTGCAGACCGGACCTTGGCCCGATCCTCTAGAATGGAGGGCGTCTGGCACATGAACTCTTGGGCCCTTATAACCACGGCGCGGCTTCCTCTCGCCGGGCGTCGCACGATCACCCGACAAAATGGAGATACTTACGCACACGCTGCCGCCCCGGTCGGAACAAGATAAGGCACCGCCATCCCCGCCTCCAACGCAAAGAACGATGTACACCGCGCCGCTGGTTACGGCGATGCGGAAGGCCAGCCCGCACGTGGCGCTGGCTCCAGCGGATCTACGGAGACCGAGATTAAACACTAGGCAGGTCCGGACCAGCGCTCTTCTTGGGAAAATCGGTTATTCTGTAGCGGTCCGGAGCCTCACGCTGGCGCTCTGAACCAAAGACTTTCCCTGAGATGAATCTTTTCAGCAGCGACACGATGCTGCAGTTTCCCGGCGAATTGTGGACGCTTCTCGGTGTCGTGCTCGCGTTTCTTTTGCTCGCTGTGCTTGCGCCCACTTGGTGCGAGAACGCGCAGCAGGGGGTCCTGCGGCTGCTCTCACGACTAGCCGGACGAAAAACACTGCTCTTCGGAGTCCTTTTTTTTGGCGTCATTGGCGTTCGGCTAGCCGTGCTGCCCTTGCTCCCCATCCCCGTACCCGGCATCCATGACGAATTCAGCTACTTGTTGCTTGGCGACACGCTGGCTCACGGGAGGCTCACGAATCCCACTCATCCGATGTGGATGAGTTTCGAATCGTTCCACATCAATTGGTTCCCGACTTATTCCTCAAAATATCCGCCAGGCCAAGGCGTCGTTCTTGCGCTCGGCGAGTTGCTCGGTTTGCCGTGGGTTGGCGTGATTCTAAGCGTCGCGGCGATGTGTGCCGCGACGCTGTGGATGCTGCAAGCATGGTTGCCGCCGAAGTGGGCACTGCTGGGCGCCGCGCTGGTAGCCGTGAAATTCGGGATTGCCAATTATTGGATGAACAGCTATTGGGGTGGAGCTGTAGCGGCCACCGGCGGCGCGCTGGTGCTCGGCGCCATGCCTCGCCTGGTTCGCGACGCAAGGACGCGCGACGCATTGCTGCTGGGGCTGGGACTCGCTGTTCTCGCCAATACCAGACCTTACGAAGGCCTACTTTTCTCTGTTCCCGTCGGTGTCTGGTTTTTCTGGTGGCTTGCGGGAAAGACAAAGTCCACCGCGATTGTGCGAACTCGAATGACCGGCGGGCTCGCGCCCTTGGCTGTCGTTTTGGTTTCGACCCTCATGTTCATGGGCTATTACAACTGGCGGCTCACGGGAAACGCATTTCTCTTCCCGCATGCGCTAAACACACGGACCTACCGCACCACAGGTCTCTTCCTGTGGGACCACCCTAAACCACCCCTGCATTACCACAACCAGCAGTTCGAGGATTTCTACAACGGCTGGGAGCGCGAGAATTACCAAAACACGTGGCCGGACGTTTGGAGAGTCTCCGGAGAAAAACTAACGCGAAGCGGCAGCACCTATTTTTGGTGGGGCGCTTTGCTGCTCTTGCCCGGCCTGCCATTTGCCGTGCGTGACCGCAAGATGCGTCTTCCCGTTGTGCTGTTTCTGTTGGGCGCTGCTGGTTTCTTTGTGTTGATTTGGTCGATGCCCCACTACGCCGCGCCGACCACTTCCGTGATTTTTCTCCTGCTCGTGCAATCCATCCGCCATTTGCGGACCATACGTCTCTCAGGGCGGCCCGTGGGTTTTGCGCTTTCCTGCGCCGCGGTTTGCCTGCTGGCCGTCGAAGTTGGCTTCCAGGTAGCAAACCGCAGCTGCGACCCATTGGGTTGGACGTGCCAGGGAGACCCGAGCCGCGCCGCCATCCACGAAAAGCTCTCTCACACCCCCGGCAAGCACCTCATCGTCGTGCGCTACGGCGAGGATCACAACATTCACGACGAATGGGTCTACAACGGGGCGGAAATCGACTCCGCCAAAGTCCTTTGGGCGCGCGAGCTGGATCCGGAACAAAATGCGAAGCTGTTATCCTATTTCAAAGAGCGTCATGTCTGGCTTGTCGAGCCCGACAAAGACAATACCGAACTGACTCCCTATACTCCTCCGCCGGAACAGTAGCTTGCGCGGTGCATTCTGCGACCGTTCGAGATCTCAGCGAAAAGCAGCCATTAGGTTGTTCAACCCGAACTCAAATCGCCGATGCACAAATTTCTGGAAGCCGATGCGCCGCAGCATCTGTTTAAGGGTGTCCGGGGGAATCCGTTTCTGGTGCTCGCTGCTTTCCATTTCATCGCTCACCAAACGCAGTTTGTGCAACACGCTCAAAATCGGGTCCACCGTCGAAGAAGGCCAGGTCATGATCAGCGACCCGCCGGGCGCGATCACCCGGAAAGCCTCGGCGAGCACCTTCTCCGGGTCCTTGAGGTGTTCGAGAACCGCGAGCATCACGACGTGGTCAAACTCCCCGTCCGCAAACGGCAGTGGTGATTGCAAATCCGCGCGCACGCGCCTCCACCGCCCCTGTGCACCATCTGCAACCTGGTCGTCCAATCCGACGCCGTTCGCGATGCGATCCGCCACGTAGTCTAGAAATGCTGCTTCCAAGCCGCAGCCCAAATCACACACCCTGGTTCCCCGTTTGATGAATGGGTAAGCCGCGCGGAATCGCATTCGCGCAACAAGACGGTCAACCCAGGTGTAGGCCATTTACTGGAATACCCGCCGCAAATCCCGCCAACCTCCGCCAAGGCTCATCGCGCGTGTAAATCGCAAATACGCCCGGCCTGTGGAGAGAAATTCTCCCCTACTCTTGCTCGAGTCGAATAATCCTGGACGCCTAATGCAAATCGTAATCGCCGATATACGTTCCGCGGCTGATCCCAAGCATGCTGAGAAAAAACGAAGCGAACGTGATCTGCACACCGATGAACAACCACATGGACCAAAACAGAACCTTTCGAACCTCGTGCAAAGGCGCAAACCCGCTAGCCGCCCACTTCCATGCAACCCACGCGCAGCCGGCAAATCCCGCGAGAAAAAGCGACCCGCCAACCAACAATCCGGTCTCGAGCTTTACGCGCTTCAGCAGCCGCTTCAGCGAAACCGGGTTGCGGTCAAAACGCTCCGCGTAACTGAAAACCTTGGCAAAGGAACCGATGGAAAGAATCTGCACTCCGAGTAGCGTGAAAATAACGCCAAAAATCATCGTGTGAATGTCCAAAGTGATGCGCGAAGAAATTTGTCTAGGCCCTGGCAGCAGCCAGAATACGAGAAACAGTCCCGCCGCCAAAAGCGCTCCGCCCGGCAGCAGAAATAGCCAATTCGGTGCGTAGAGCAGCATGAACCGCAGGTGCCGCCAGCCGTCTCGAAAGCTCCGCAGGTGCGGGGGCCGTCCCCGCTTGTCCGGCCACAGGGTGATGGGGATTTCGGTGATGCGCGCCCCAAGTTGCGCCGCCTTGATGACAAACTCCGAAGCGAATTCCATCCCCGTGCTTCGCAAGTCCATGCGCTCGTAAATCGCGCGCGTGAACCCCCGCATGCCGCAGTGACTGTCGCCGATGCCTGCGCTAAAGAAAAGATTCAACAATGCGGTAAGGCCGGGATTTCCGATGTATTTGTGGTGCCAAGGCATTGCGTTCGGCTTGATCTCCCCGCGAAACCGGTTGCCCATGACCACGTCGTACCCCTGCCGTAGCATTTCTGCAAACCTTGGCACTTCGCTGAAATCATAACTGTCGTCCGCATCGCCCATGACGATAAACGCGCCCCGCGCGGCGGCTATTCCTGCGCGCAGAGCGGCGCCGTACCCTCGCTCTTCGACTGGCACCACGCGCGCACCATGCACTTCCGCAATCTGAATCGATCCGTCGGTTGAACCATTGTCCGCCACAATCACTTCGCCGGACAGGCCCGAGGCCCGCAACGCGGTCACCGCTTTATCTATGCAAAACGCGAGCGAGTTCGCTTCATTGAGGCACGGGATAACCACGGACACTTCCACCGGCAGGGGGGTGTCCACGCGTCCCGCTGATGATTTTTCGGACGCCAACACAATACCCATGGGATCACATCATATCGCGCTCGGCGGGACTTTTCACTTCGCGGGGAACAGCGCCCTCCGCGTCCGATCAATTCGCTCATCATCGAGTCAAGCATCGTTCTGTTGAACTTGCAATTTCCGCGCTGGAAGTTATGATGGCCGCCTTGTTGCCGCCATGTGAGTTGTTTTAGCGGGGAAACTTGACGACGAGCTCGTTGGCGTCTTCCACTCAGCCCTACGGCCGCGGCCGGCTGCTGAAAGTTCTCGGCATGTGGTTTGGGATTGCCGCCGCGGTTGGCAATACCATCTCGGCTGGAATTGTCCGTACGCCAGGCGACATTGCCAGCCGTCTCCCGAACGCCTGGCTGTTTCTCGGCGTGTGGATCGTGGGCGGCTTATATGCCTTTTTCAGCGCCCCGGCTATGGCCGAACTCGGAGCGGCGATCCCCCGCAGCGGCGGGCAATACAATTTTTCTCGTCGCGCCATGGGGGAGTATGCCGGCTTCGTCGTCGGCTGGAGCGATTGGCTTTCCACCTGTGGCACCGCTGCTGCCGTTGCCATCGTCATCAGCGAATACAGCGGGCACCTCTTTTCCATCCTCAGCGGACCAGCGAAAGTAAAAATCATTTCGGTGTCCATCATCGTCGGGTTCGGCGTTTTGCAATGGCGCGGCGTCCGCTGGGGCGGCAACACGCAACTTCTTACGGCGGCCGTCAAAACCATTGGATTCTTGATTCTTGCCGTCGCCTGTTTCTTGAAGGGAAGCCCGGCGCATCAGCTGGCTTTACAATCAACGGCCTCCCATGCCGTTTCCCCTTCGGGATGGCCGCTTGCAGTGGCTTTCATGCTGGGCCTGCAAGCGGTTTTGTATACGATTGACGGCTGGGATGGCGTCATTTACTTCGGCGAGGAAGTGCGCGATCCGGGCCGCGACGTGCCGCGCGCCATTTTCGGCAGCGTCGTTTCCATCATGGGGATCTATCTGCTACTCAATTTGTTGCCCCTCTATCTCCTGCCCATGAACGAAATCGCCGGCAACACGTTTGTGCTCGGTACCGTGGCCGACCGCATCTTCGGCAGTCTCGGCGATCCTATCATTCGCTCGATCATGGTGATTTCCATGCTGAGCTGCCTCAACGCCAACCAGCTTTTCTGCTCAAGAACTCTTTACGCGATCAGCGCGGACGGACTCTTCTTCCGCCAAGCGGCTAAAGTAAACAAAGGCGGTACGCCCACCATCGCCTTGCTACTCAGCACCATCGCCGGCGTGATTTTTGTGATTTGGCCATTCGAACGCGTAATTGCCATGCTTTCGTTCTTCTTTGTCGCGAATTACACGCTCACCTACACGTCACTTTTTGTTTTGCGGAAACGCGAACCGCAGATGAATCGCCCTTACCGCGCTTGGGGCCATCCCTGGACCACAGGAATCGCGCTCGCCGGCTCGGTGTTATTTCTCATCGGGTCGATTGTCACCGACCGCGAGAACGCCCCGTGGGCGCTGGCCCTCCTGATCCTGAGCTATCCGGTGTATCGTCTGATGAAGGTCGCCTCTCCGCGGAGGACGCTGACCGCGTAAGGATGGAAATCTTTGACAAGTTCGGAGTGGGATCTGCCGCCTGAAGTCTCGTGAAATCAACGCACTTCAGTCAACCTCGATGTTTTGCTTTACCTTTTGGGGCACAGAGTAGCGTACCGCTGGGCTTTGTTAGTTCGCGAGGGTTGTTAGTTCACTCTTTCGGCGATAGATTTGGCCTGGAGAAAGAGCAGCAAATAATCTTTCCCGCCTGTCTTGGAGTCCGTCCCAGACATGTTAAACCCGCCAAAGGGATGCGCACCGACCATCGCGCCAGTGCATTTGCGGTTCAAGTACAAATTGCCGACGTGGAACATTTCCTCGGCCTTCCGGATCTTTTCCGGATTCTTCGAATACACGGCGCCCGTCAATCCAAACTCGGTATTATTGGCAATTTCCAGCGCCTGGTCATAATTCTGCGCTTTGATCACCGCCAGCACTGGACCAAACACTTCTTCCTGGGCCAGCCGCCCTTCCGGCCCCACATCCGCAATAATTGTCGGTTCGATGAAATAACCGTCGCCCGCTCCGCGCTTCCCGCCCGTGACCAACCGTCCTTCCTTCTTGCCGACTTCGATGTAATCCAGAATCGACTTCATCGCCGATTGGTTGATCACCGGCCCCATGTAGTTGCCGGGGTCGTCGCTTGGTCCAACCGTGATTTTCTTCGTTCGGTCGACCAGCTTTTCCAGGAACGTGTCGTAGACTTTTTCCGCAACGATGGCCCGCGAGCAAGCCGAGCACTTCTGCCCTTGATAGCCAAATGCCGCCGCCACCGTTCCTTCTACGGCAGAGTCGATATCTGCTTCTTCATCGACAACAATCGCATCTTTGCCGCCCATCTCCAGCACGGTGCGCTTGATCCAAATCTGTCCCGGCGAAGCCTTCGCGGCAAGTTCGCTGATGCGCAAGCCGACCTCTTTCGAGCCCGTAAATCCCACGTAGCGGGTCTTGGGATGCGTCACCAGCGTGTCGCCGACGGCTCCGCCCGAGCCGGTAATGAAATTCACCGCCTCCTTGGGAACGCCCGCTTCGTAGAGTATGTCAACGAATTGTGCCGCGATGGTCGGCGAGTCGCTTGCGGGCTTCAAGACCACGGTATTGCCGGTCACCAGGGAGGCGACCACCAGACCAGCCATGATCGCGCAGGGGAAATTCCAGGGCGGAACAACTACGCCGACGCCTAGAGGAATGTACACCAGGTAGTTGCGTTCCCCGCGCATGGGGGTCAGCTTTTGCGGC
>DATAIH010000120.1:0-25440 GCA_036262755.1 Candidatus Acidiferrum sp. | reverse complement strand
CCGGAATGTTCTGGACCGTCCGGGGAGCCAACGCCATCCTGGCACTACGCTGCTCTCATCTCAACGGTTGCTTTGAGAATTATTGGGAGGGCCGACGTGAAGCTCGGGCGGCATGATTTTTCACTCCTATGTCGTCCGCCCCCGTTCAGGCTTTTCCAGACTTTACTATTCTCATCGCGTGATTCTGTGGCTACGCTGGTGTTGGTTTGAGGAAGCGAATGAACCTACCCGTTTCACCGCGAAGACTTGTCAAAAGAGCCATGGTTCTTCTTATTGCTGCAATTGCACTCACCTATGCGGGGGACTACTTGTCGTTTCGCGTGCGGCTTATCCATCCGAAACCGGCCGATCCTTTAGAATCCCTCACCGCTCCGCGCATTCTGGCTATTCCGGAAAAGGGCGGCAAGACCAGTTACGAAATCGACCAGCAAAACCCGGAGCAGACTGTCACCTGTGTCCACTCTTTGTTTCCGCACGCAGGCTTCGCTCCTTGTTGGTACGTCAAGCCGCGCGTCGGCCAGCCTATTCCCATGTGATAGCGACCAGCTTCACGCTGCCGCGGCCCGCTTCTCCACCACCACTGGCAGCTCGCGCCGATTGATGGCGCGATAGGAGCGGACTACCTCGTCCGTGGACAATTCCACAATCCTCCCTGAGCTGGAAGGCTCGCCACGCAGCAACACGTCGTCCATGGACAATACGCCCACGGCCCTGCCATCCGAATCAATGACCGGCAAGCGGCGCACTCTTCCTTCCTGCATAGTGAGCAAGGCCACGTGGATTTCATCTTCGGGCGAGCAGGCGTACAACTTGCCCGCGGTCACTTCGCCCGCGGTGACTTCGCCTGCCAGTTTGTTCCGCGTCCCGAGGGCGATGCAGATGTCCCGGTCGGTGATCACTCCGCACACCTGGTTATCAGCTCCCGTGACTGGCAGAAAGCCGCAGTTTCCCTTCCACATCAATTCCGCAGCTTCACCGAGGTTGCTTTCTCTACGGCACGTGTACGGCGTGCCCATCATGACTTCTTTCACTTTCATGGTTTTCCCTCTCGTACTTGTTTACTCCGGTGCAGACCGGAATGTGCATGTACCTCCACTCGGCGATACGAACCCTCCACAGTCAGGTCCGCGCTCCATTCCTTTTTCTCTTCCAGGATCGCCATTGCCGGCGCATCACGGTCTGTCAAAACCCGCACTTAGACCGAGAGCACCATGACAAGTGCACGCTCCAGACCGAACCTGAGGGTTTTGGGTCAACCGCAACGGACTCATAGGCAAAGGGATACTTTTTGTGACGACGGGCATGAAGCTCGACGCGTGCGCCATTAACCGCGGTCTGCGCGTTTCCCCCCAGCATTCGGCTGACGGGAGCAAGGATCAGTTTTTGGGGGGTTCCTTCGGGGGGATCTCTGCGTAGCCCGGCGCCGCTTCTTTCAGGTTGCTTTCTACGTTCGCGTTTACGTCGCCGATCGCCCAGCGGACTCCGCCGCCCAACAGATTCAGGAAAAACTCATTCTTCCAATTCTCCGGGCGGTCTCCGATCGCTGTGTAGAAGACGCGCCCTTGGCCGTGCATTCGCGCCCAGGTGACCGGGTAGGGCGCGCGCTCGTAGCACGCACCGTGCATGCCCTGCGTGTCCAGGGTGAGAATCACATGCAAATCGCTTTGAAAGTCTTTCAGCGAATACCACTCTTCTTTGAGACTGACGGGTGAAGTCACGCCTTCCAATCCGGGGAATTTCGGATCGTTCACGATCAAGTTGGCATCCTGCAGTCGCGGATCTCCCCCATGAATGATGAACTCGGCTCCCAACATCTTTAAGTAAGGATCTTGCTGATCACCATGCGCAATGTAGCGGTTGGAAAGGTCCTTTGGGTCCGGCTGTGGATGAAACGTGTCTGCCGCTGCGTGGATACCCACAAACCCCATTCCTTTGTGGATAGCCTCCAGCAGTTTTTGTTTTCCTTCGGGCGACATCGGTGGTTTGCCGTCAGTGCCCAGCGTGGTCAGGTCGCCCGTCGTGAAGAAAACAACGGCCGAATAGTCATGAAATTTTTGCTCGTCGAAGATCCGCCCGTCTTTCGTTACGCGCACCTGAAATCCGTGCCGCTCGCCAAGAGCATTGATCGTGTCATCGACCAGGCTGGGCTTTCCGTTGATGCGCTTTACGACCTCATGTTCAAAGCCCGAGGACTTCGTGAACACCAGCACGGATTTTGTCGGCGCAGCGTGCAGCCGTTTCGCCAGCGCCAGGCCGGCGCTTGTTGCCGCCGCTAGGCGAAGAAACTCCCTGCGTCCTGTGATTACGGTCATGATTTTCTCTCAGTGGTGTCCGTCGGGATGCGCGCAGCCTGGGAAAGCCTCGAACACATAATCTCCAGTCCATCCGAGCTCGCGCATGCCAACTTCCGAGGAATAATACGCTCCGCTTATCCACCCTTTTAGATTTTCGAAATGGCCGTAAAGCTCAGACTCTTTCTTCTCACTAGCCGTTTCGGAAGTCTTTGCATTCTTGGGTCCGCTCGAGGCGTCGGTCAATAAATCATTCTTTTCCTTGTCGTCAAGAGCGGGGAAGCTCTTTCCGTATCGTTTCTGCGCCTGCGCATCAAGGGCCGTCAAGGACTCCACGAACTTGTGTTGGTTCTCCGGCTTGTCCACTCCAAGCAAAAGATCAATGAACCGGCTCACCTGGGCCCGCGTCGACCCCGGTACAATGCTTTCCGCAATCGCGACCAACGTTTCGGTTTGTTGCGAACTGAGGAAAGCAGGCCTCCGGTTGGCTTCGGCGAACTTCTCGGCCTCATCCAGAATCGCATCGTTTCGCAAAAGCTCATAAATGGGGTGAGAAGTCAGCGCCAGTGGCCACGCCGTTCCGGCGCCAGCTCCCGCCAGTAGGCGCTCGACCATCTTCCGCCGCGTTAAACGCCGACTTGCGTTCTCGCCGGACGGAATCGCCGGCAACCTTTGTTCCGTGGTCGTACTCATGGTCCCGCCGCCGAATTCCGCGACGATGGTATCACGATATCGAAGTTTTGATTGTTTACATCCCCCGAAAAGTCTCTCAAGCATTGCTCAATTGACCGACTGCAGTTCCCTTGTTAGCATCCGTCTGCGACTGAGACCGAATGTTGCAGAAACAACATCACGCCTACGACGTCATTGTTGTGGGCTCTGGCGCCTCCGGGGGATGGGCATGCAAGCGACTCGCGGAAGCCGGGTTGAAGGTGGCTCTCCTCGAAGCGGGCAAACCGCAGTCCGACGGGAATTTCACGGAGCACAAACCCGCTTTCGAACTCAAGTATCGCGACCGCGCCCCGGAAATCCTGCGCAAAACGCGACCGATTCAGTCCAAATTCGCTTGCAGCGAATACAACGCCGACTGGTTCGTCAACGATCTTGAGGAACCTTACACCACGCCTCCCGACCAGCCGTTCCTTTGGATGGGCCGCTTGCGCATCACTGGCGGTCGCACCAACGTTTGGGGCCGTGTTTGCCTGCGCTACAGCGATTGGGATTTCAAAGCGGCTTCGCACGACGGCTACGGCGACGATTGGCCGCTTAGTTACAAGGACCTCGAGCCTTACTACGCACTCGTCGAAAAATACGTTGGCATCAGCGGCAGCGAGGAAGGCCTCGAATATCTTCCTGACAGTTTTTTCCAGCCGCCGGTCCCGCTCACGTGCCAGGAAACGCTCTTCCGCGATCGCGTTCGAGAAAAACTTGGCCGCATCGTCATGCCGGCGCGGTCGGCGAACCTTACGCGGCCGCTAAACGGCCGTGGTCCTTGCCACTTCTGCGGTCCCTGCGAACGCGGCTGCATGACCCACTCCTACTTCAATTCGGCGTTCACCACGGTTGCCGACGCCCTAGCATCCGGAAACTGCACGCTTATTTCAAACGCCATGGTCTACAAAGTGCTCATGGACTCGGTCCACAATCGCGCTCGGGGGGTTCTCTACATTGATCGAAGTACGCGTCAGCCCAAAGAAGTCTATTCCCGCGCGGTCATTCTCTGCGCGCAAGCGCAGGAATCGGTCCGCATTCTGCTCAACTCCCAGACGCGTGAGTATCCGAACGGGCTGGCCAATTCTAGCGGTGTGCTCGGGCATCACCTCACCGCGCACGTCCGCAGCGGCGGCGGCAGTGGCGAGTTTCCTTCCTTTGGCGCAAAGCCGACGCTGGAGGGCGGTGGCCCGCACAAACCGATGGGTGTGTACATTGCCCGTTTTCGCAACATACCTAAAGCGCTGCCGTACAAGAAATTTCTCCGCGGATACGGTTACGAAGGCGAATCTCACATCGACTTCGATTGGGGCGCTCGCGGTTTTGGACAGGCCTACAAGAAAGCTCTTCTCGAGCCGCGCACGACCATCGAAATCACCGGCTTTGGGGAGGTCCTTCCGCGCTGGGACAACTTCATCGAACTCGATCCGCACGTGAAAGACGTCTACGGAATCCCGGTCCTGAAAATTCACATGTCCGACGGCGAAAACGAGCGCGCCATGATCCAGGACATAGGCGATTCGGCCGGAGAAATACTCGAAGCCGCCGGCGCAAAGAACATTCGCACTTACGCACATCCCTCCGCGCCGCGCTGGGCGCTGCACGAAGCCGGTATGGCCCGCATGGGCTCCGACCCGAAGAAATCCGTGCTCAATCAGTTTCAGCAAACCCACGACATCCGGAATCTTTTCGTCATGGACGCTTCCAGCTTTGCCTCGAATCCTTGCCAGAACCCAACACTCACGATCATGGCGCTGTGCGTCCGCTCCTGTGCCTACCTCATGTCGGAGTTCAAGCGCAACACCTTCTGAAGCGGAAACGAAGGAGCACCGTCGGAAGAAGCGGATTTTCCGCGGCGAAACCGTGCGCAGGCCGGATGGCAGGGTGTTTTGAAATTCTTGAGGAACTTGTGCCTTTGAAAATGGTTTGTCGGAGCCGCTTTCGGTTTGTGTTGCCGGTCGAAATTATCCCATTTGCTTGAGGGCTTCGTTCTTTGCCTCGTCCATCCAGCGTTCCAGCACACGCTGCGAAGCTTGGTCGAGCTCCAGAAATCCCACTCCAGCGCCCATATTCATTTGTGAATAGACGATTTTCCCTTTCGCTTGGAAGAAGTCCTCGCCGGCAGAGATTTTCACCAGCACCAAAGTTCCCTTAGGGAACGGATTCATCATGTCCAGGTAGCAACCGTTCATGCTCAGCTCGCTCACACGCGAAGCAATGCGCACGTCAGCCTTCTGCTCGATCAGTTCTGCGCTGGCGATAAACGGGTATCTGGGTCCACGGCGTCTTTCTTGGTACACGATCTTTGCCTCCGATACAGTGCCGCTCTTGTGGCCGAAGTCCGCTTTTTTCAAGAGTACGCCCAATTTGCTCCCACGAAGGTCAGCCCTCTTGAAGGTCGTTCACCAAATGACAACACTGCGCACCCGTTTGGCAGTACTTGGCGTCCCGGCAACCGCGGCGGCACCTCCCCGGCGGGCAACCTATCCGTGTCTTGGCGATTCTGAGTGGCTATATTGTCCGAGGGTGAGCGGTCCTTATGAGATTACGCCTTTGGGTTTTTACCCTATCCGTTACGCTTCTTTGGTCCTCTCGCTCGGTTGCTCAGGATCAGCCTCGAACGCAAGACCGTCCGGCAGGGACGCCCTCCGTTAAAGAAGTCAAAAAGCGTGAAAAGCAGCTCTACAAAGAGCTTGGCCCTCAGGACAAGATCTGGTTGGACGAAGAAGTTGCGGACATTATCACACCGCAAGAGCGCGAGGCGTTTCTGGAGCTCTCCACAAACGAAGAGCGTGAGCAATTCAGAGAGAGCTTCTGGGACAGGCGCAATCCGGAGCGGGAGTCTCCGATCAATACGGCGAAGGAGGAACATTATCGGCGTCTTGCGTATGCCGACGAGCACTTTTCGTCGGGAATTCCCGGGAGGAAAACCGACCGAGGCCGGATTTACATCATCTGGGGGCCACCCGACGAAATCGATGCTCATCCGACCGGGGGCACCTACGAGCGTCCTATCGATCAGGGCGGAGGCCAATCCAGCGCTTACCCCTGGGAGGTGTGGCGCTATCGCCACTTGGAGGGAATCGGCGAGAATATCGAAATCGAGTTTGTTGACCCCACCGGCTCCGGCGAGTATCACATTGCCTTGGATCCTTGTGAAAAAGACGCCCTCGCTCACGTCCCCGGAGCAGGGCTGAGCCTCTCGGAGATGCTCGGTCGCGCGTCGAAGGCCGACCGGTTCACCAACTCCAATGGCACCACCTGTCCGATGCCCCTCGGTGGCGTGAGCGCGGCGAACCATGAGTTTGACAATCTGGATCGCTATTTCCGCGTTCAGCGCGCTCCACAACATTTTCGCGATCTTGAGGAGAAGATATCCTCCCACATCGTTGCGAATCAACTCCCCTTCCAGTACCGGGCGGACTTCCTGCGCGCAACAAGCAACACCGTCCTGGTTCCCATCACCGTGCAGCTCCACAATCGCGATTTGAGCTTCCAGAGCAAACGGGGCTTGCGCAGTGCCGTTCTGGATCTCTACGGGCGCATCAGCGATCCCGGCGGCCGCATCGTTCAGACCTTCGAGGATGTGATCTCGCGTGATTTTCCTGAATCGCTGTTCCAGCCTTCGCTGGATCTTTCTTCGATCTACCAAAAGTCCGTTCCGCTCAGGTCCGGCCTCTACCGCTTGGATCTGGTTATCAAGGACACATCGAACGGCAACATCGGCACGCTAAGCGCCGCTCTTCGCGTGCCCCAGTTTGAAGAAGGAAAGCTCGATGCCAGCTCTCTCGTTCTCGCCGACCAGATTGAACCCGTCGCCTCTGCGCAAATTGGCGCCGGTCAGTTCGTTCTCGGCGCTTACAAAGTGCGCCCGCGGCTTAGTCAGGAATTTTCCGGCGCCGACAGCCTGGGCATCTATCTGCAGCTTTACAACTTGAAGGTCGACGACGCTACCCACAAAACGAGAGTCTTCGTTGCCTATCGCATTGTTGAACCCCAAACAAAAAGTCAAACGGAAGTTTGGCGCGCCGTCGAATCGGCAGATCATCTCCATCAGGGCGGGGAACAGCTAACCGTCGAGCGCCTCATCCCGGTGAGTCCCCTCGCTCCCGGACGCTACCGGGTCGAAGTCACGGCAATCGACCTGCTCACGAATGACACCGTCATTCGTGCTGCGGAATTCACCGTCCGCCCCGCGCCGGCAAAAACGCTCACGCCGCTCCGGCCGTTCCTGTTCTGAAGCCCCCCGATATAAGCTCGCGGAATGAAAGATCGCACGCGTGCGCGCGAACTGCCGCCGGGTTTGATCGCCGGGGCGAGTTCTCTACCGCGAAGGCTGGGAAGGGAAAAGCACCATCCCTCGGGCGGGCTACCATGCCGCGCCGCACGGGGTAGGCTGCTCCGATCCAGCATCTTCAAGCCGGCAGCGCTCGTCGGTTGAGGATTTGGAGCTCTTGTTCGACCTTCTTCCCGAGGGCAACCAACCGAATGTCTGCCGTTTTCCGCGTGCCGTTCCGGCGTATGAAGTTGCAGTTCTGCGACCGGCCTCCTCGGTAGGCAGGCTAAGGCGTCGTGGGCGCCCCTTCGCCGAGAAATGACGTCACCGCGGCAACGAACTCGTCTGTTTTCTCAATCGGCGGCACATGTCCACACTTGTCGAGACGGACTAGCTTCGCTCCCGCGATTCCCGCCGCATAACGTTCTCCCTGCGCTATCGGCAGCAGCTTATCCTGCTTCCCCCACACCACCAGGGTCGGCGTTTTGATCTTCCCCATGCGGTCATCCAGCCTTTCCGTAACGATCATCGGATTTTCCAGAAAACTCCGCACCGTGTACGTGTCATGTGCTGCCAGCTTGTCCGTGAAAATCCTGCGCAGCGCATCCTCATTCAGCCAGTTGGTATCGTAAAACACGGCTTCCATCAATCCGCGCATCGTCGCTAGAGAACTTGGATTCAGATTCGGAATCGGCGCATCCTGCCGCAACCCCGCCGCGTCAACCAGCACCAGCTTCTCAATCGGAATCAAGTGCCCTCCGTCGGCCAATTCCACCGCGTAGAGCGCGGAAATCCACCCGCCGAGCGATTCGCCCACCAGGCTCACCTTCTCCACCTTCAATTGCCGCAAAAACTCATTCAGAAAATCGACGTAGGTCTGGACGCTGTAGTCCAGCAACGGCTTTTCCGATTTTCCAAATCCGATTTGGTCCGGCACCAGCAACCGGTGTTTCTGCCCCAGGGGCTCGAGCACCGGCAGCCAATCTTCCTTGCGGCTTCCCAGCCCGTGCACCAGCACGACCACGGGCCCCGAGCCGATGTCCCAATAATGAATTGTTTGCCCAAACACGGCGATGGTTTTGTCTCCGGGCTGTCCCTGGCTCTGGCCATACACCGGAGCCACGTTGAACTGCGCCGCCACCAAAGCGAAACTCGCCAGCAGCATAACCAGATTGGGCACAGCGAACCCGTATTTTCGCTCTCTCCGCATGTTCCCTCCGGCCACTTCCGCGCCCTCTTTAACACACGCGCGGCCGGAATACCACTGCCGCACCTGTTCGGCGAGCGTTGCCCCACGGCCCCGAGCAAACGGCAAATGACAGCCGTTCCGGTGCCTCATCTCGCCCCTGCCCCCTAAGTCCGGTTACCCGATTTGTGATATCTTCACGGCATGTGCGTGCGACCCATCTTCCTCCGCGGCGCACTTTCGACCGCTCTGCTCGTAAGCGCAATGGGCCTGGCCGTCGGCTCGAACCAGAGGGAACCTGCCCCGCGCTTCTCCGCCATAACGACCACCGGCGAAAAATTCACAAACGATTCCATGAAGGGGAAAGTGGCTCTGTTCGAATTTTGGACCACCTGGTGCGGTTACTGCGCCGATGAAGCTGCCTTCGTCGACAAAATCGGCAAGGAGCTCGCTCCGAAGGGCCTCATTCTTCTTGCCATCGACGTCGGCGAATCCAAGAAAACAGTCAAGAAATATCTCGAACAGCACCCGCGCGATTGCAAAATCGTGCTGATGGAAGAGACCAATCTTGCGGCCATGTATCAGGCCACTTCGTATCCGATCTATGTGGTGATTGACCGCGACGGTTTCATCGCCGGAACGCAGCGCGGCGCCGGTGGCGAAGATGCGCTTCGTCGGCTCATTGCCCGCGCCGGCCTCGAGTCTTCCGAGGATTCAGACTCGGACGCGGCTTCTTATTAGGCCTGCGTTCAGCGCAAAAACTCGGACCCAAAAACGGAAATCCAAAAACAAAAGCGGAAGCCCTAGCACCACCGACGGACCTCTCGCCCTGGAGCTATTTCTGCTTCGTTCGCGACGCCATCCGCCCCGCCAGCGACAGCAGCAGCTCGCGCTCCTGTTCATTCATTTTTGACAAGAACTGCCGCAGCCGCTTGAGGTCGTGCGAATCCCGCGCGGAATTTCCCCACAGCTCCCGGTTATGGTTGCTGGAAAGTTTCAGCGGTTTGGGCGGCTCTTCACCGTCGTAGAGAATCTGATAAAGCGGAACTTTAAGAGCGCTGGCCCACTTTTCGAGCGTTTCCACGCCCGGAATCGTGTGCCCGTTCTCCACGCGGGAGACATAAGGCTGCACCAGCCCTGTAGTCTCCGCGATTTCCACCTGACTCATGTTTTTTGCTTCACGAATTTCCCTTAACTTCTGGCCGATCAGCATACCCGCAGCCTACAACATGCCGGCATCGCTAGTAAATTAGGTGCCTTCCCGGACGCCGTTACTTCTGGACTAACCTCCCGGCCTGACCTAGGACTGGCGCCTTCGAGGGGAAGCGGATCTCTTGAAACGCACCGCGACAGACGGTTTGGCGTCCATCGAGGCTGTGGGGAAGCAGGTCTTAGCGGTCTTTGGAAGGCTTCGCTCCCTCAACGGGAGCGAGAGAAGGCTTGGCTTCCGGGTTCGCCAACAGGTTCACGCGCGCTCCGGCCCGGATCAGTTCTGTCTCGCCGGGCCCCTGAAAGAACGTGAATCCTGGACGGCCTTTCCACGCCTGCGGCCCGCCCAAGCGGATCCCGTGCTGCAGCGTCACGTCGTGGATTCGCGTGACCAGGGCTTCATACTCTTTGTCGCCTTGCCGATGCCCGGAAAAGTTCCCCAGGTCGGTGCTGGCTGCGAAGATGACATCGATTCCCGGCACGGAAGCAATCTTTTCTGCGTTTTCGACCCCGATGGGAGTCTCAATCATGACGACTACCACCATATTGTCATTGGCGACTAGGCGGTAGTCGCTCCCCCACAGAGCCCCATACTGCCCGTTGCCTTGGCTGCGCCGGCCCTCCGGCGGATACTTGGACCATTTCACTGCGGCCTGCGCCTTCTCCACGGTATCCACTGTGGGAACGATGATCCCCATCGCCCCGATGTCCGTCGCTTTTTGGATATCGCCCTCGGTCGCGTCCGGCACGCGAATAAAAGGCATCGCCGAAGCGCCTCGACAGGCCCAAATCATTTTTGCCACGTCTCCATATGTCAACGGGCTGTGCTGCATCTCGATCCATAGATAGTCGTATCCGGCATTGGCCAGCGCGCAATAAATGTTGGGGTCCGGAGAAAAGACCGTGGCGCCGACAAGCGGCTTGCCTTCGCGGAGTTTCTGCTTGGCGGTGTTGAAGATCCGCGCCGGCTCCTTTTGCTGCGCTTGCCCATTTCCCGGCGCGGTCAAGGACAAAAGCGCGGCGCAGGACATTGCTATGCAAATCGTAGCGAATGAGGAAGACCATGTTGCCATCGACTCTCTCCTTGGGCGTCCAACCTCGGCGGAAGCATCCGCCTCGAACTGGCGGAATCATACTACTCCGTCCACGAGCGTGTCTCGCGAGAGAGCAATAGCGTAGGAAAGCGCATAAATCCGCCTATCCTAAGGGGTGGACAGGAAGCCTAACCTATGATTCAATCCTGCCTGCAGAGTCCTTTCGTTCCTGGTTGGTAAACCAGCCATGTCCCAGCAATTCCATATCTGCAAGGCGGAAAGCAACGGTAGCCTCCGCTTGATCGAAGAAGCGAGCGATCTGGAGCGTGCCAGAGCCCGGGTGAAGAAGCTCGCCGCATTTTCGCCCGGTGAATACATCATCGCCAACCAGCTAACGGGCGAGAAGATTTCCATCAAATCCCCGGTGAAGCAGATCGTGTTTCAGATCGGCTATGACGAAAAAGATCTGAACGCGAGGGCTGAACTGCTTCGGCGCTGTGGTCATCAGGTCATGTCGGTCGCGGACAACGAAGCGGCAAGGCGGGCTCTGACCTCGATTGAAAATGTCGATGTGTTTGTCGTCGGCCACACAGCGCCCGAAGAAACGCGAAAAGAGATGGTTGATTGGCTGAAGGCGAATTTCCCGAAGGTAAAGGTTGTTGCCCTGATTCCGTCGGTCAGTCGCCAGTTGCCGAGCGCTGATTACAACATCGTGCTGAATGATTGGGATGAGTGGCTCTCCCTACTCTCCGCCGCCACCAGCTGAGCCCCGCTCAAGACAAGCGAGGGCCTTCAGTCCCCCAGCACTCCTGCCGCCGGGATCCTGCCGCGATATTGTCGATGCCACATGGCGCTAAGCCTTTTAGAATCCGCACTTATGCAAAGACCGGGAGAAGTGCCATGGCAGGTTTTTAACCCTCCAATTTCAAATGCTGGCTGATAGTCGCCGATAGTCCCATTGCACTGGCCAGCGGGCGGTGCCACAATTGGCATGGTAGGTCTAACTACCGGGAAACAAAGCCGCTTCCTTCGGTGTCTAAGGAAAAGAGCGGACAGCGGGTTCGGCAAATGCTCGACGCCGTACCCGGCAAGCGGTCGATTTCCAGGGTAGGCCGCAGTAGGGACCTGGGAATGCAGGGTGACCCGAGTTTGCCTGCCGAAAGCATTTCGAGCGGCAGGTTTGAATTGACGTGGGTCGGAAAGGCCGGCAGTGTCCGATTGGGCTAGTGCCCTAAGTTGGGGCGGCGGCGAAGCCGAACTCGTCCACGAGCTTCAGGCGGGCTCGGAGACGGCATTCGACTGGCTCGTCACGCACTACCACGCGCCGGTGTACAACCTGATCCTCGGCATGCTCGGCGACACCTCGGACGCGGCCGACGGCACGCAAGAAGTTTTCTTGAAGGCCTTTCGCGGCATCCGCAAGTTCCGCCAAGGCAGTTCCTTGAAGACCTGGCTCTATCGCATCGCGATTCGCGAAGCGCTGAACCAGAAACGCTGGTTCAAGCGCCACCTCCAGAAAAATGTCTCGATCGATGCAGAGCCGGAGGAAGGCCAGGCGCGGCTGGAGATTGCGGACTTGGGCGGTACGCCCTTCGAACAGCTGGCCTCTCACGAAATTCAGGATGCCGTGCAGGGCGCGTTGCAGCAGGTGCCGGAAGGGTTTCGCAGCGCGGTGATTTTGCGCGACCTGGAAGGTTTAAGTTACGAGGAGGTCGCGGAAGTTTTGGAGTGCAGCGTCGGCACCGTAAAGTCACGGATTTTGCGCGGGCGCCGCGCGCTAAAAGAAATTCTCGAACCCATGTTGCAGGAACCCCAAGCGGAACGAAAGGCGGCAAGAATGAGTGGGCCCGAAATTCCGCTGACTCATGTTCCGACTCACGTTCAGGCCTTTGTCGGCGAAACGGTGGTGGTGTCGCGGCCGTCGCCCTACGGCGGTGCCTCTTCGGCGGTGCGGCACGAGTCGGTGGTATCGCGAGGCACGGCCCCGCGAGCAAATCCCGCGGGAGAGAGGCTCTCATGAAGTGCACGAGGGTACGAAAAAATCTGGCTGGTTATCTGGATGACGCGCTGATCGGCGAAGGGCGCGTGAAGGAACGCGCGGCGATAAGCGAGCACCTGGAAGTTTGCCGCGGCTGCCGCGAGGAATTGCAGCGGTTCCACAAGCTGGCGGTGCTGCTGTCGCGCGTGCCGAAAAATGTTCCACCCGCGGATCTCGGGGTGCGCATCAAGGTGGCTGCGGCGCAGGTGCAGCAATCCGAGGATTGGGCGAGCCGCTTCCGGCAGTTCCGGGAGCATGCGGGAATCATTCTGGAGAACGTGCTTCGCCCGCTGACGGTTCCGGCGACCGGCGGGTTGTTTTCCGCGGTACTTATCTTTGCGCTGGTGTTTCAGATGATTGTTCCGGGCATCACCGTGCGCGCCGTGGAAAACGATGTGCCTATCAACCTAATGCGTCCGGCGGAGCTGCTTTCCCTTTCCGATTACCCGGAATCGTGGGCGCCCGAAAAGCATGACCTGGAGCTTTCCCTGCCGCATGGCCTTCTGGTGGACGTGACGGTCGACGCGCAAGGTCACATGACGGATTATCAGATTCTCTCCGGTCCCACCAGCCTGGAACTGCGCCATCAGCTGGATCAGATGCTGCTCTTCTCGCGCTTTAGCCCGATGCTCAGCTTCGGCCGGCCGACCGCCGGGGGGCATGTGGTGCTGAGCTTCAGCGCGGTTCGCGTTCGCGGGTAAATCCCAAAGGCATGAAAAGGCTTGCGCCTCTCCTGGTTTCCGCGGATGCCTTCGCGAAGAAATCCGTAGCTTGTTTAGTCGCGGTTTCCTCGTTTCTCGTTCCGGCATCGCGGAGTGCGCAAACGCAGCCGCCCGAGCGCAACGACTCCGAGCGCGAGCTGCTTGACCTGCTCAATCACGAGCGCGCCGCAGATCATCTTCCAGAATTGAAATGGGACGACGCGCTGTTTAAAGCGGCGCGGAAGCATGCCTTGCTCATGCTCGACCTCAATACTCCCGGGCATCAGCTCCCCGGCGAGCCTGGACTCGCAGAGCGGCTCACCAATGCCGGCGCGCGGTTCAGCTACATTGCCGAGAACATCGCCATCGGGAAAGATTCGGCGACCATTCATTCCGGATGGATGCATTCCCCCGGTCATCGCTCGAACATTCTTAGCCCGCGCGCAACGGCTGTGGGTATCGCGGTGGTGCGCGGAGCGGATGGGCTTTTTGCGGTCGAAGATTTCTCCCAGTCGTTTGGCGACGTGAGTTTGGAGCAGCAGGAAAAGCAGGTGGCGTCGCTGCTCCTAGCGAAAGGCTTGCGCGTCGAGGGCACCCCGGAGGACGCGCGAAGGGCCTGCGATGGGCGTGTGGGAGTGCCCGGTTCGTGGTCGGGAGCGGTGATTCGCTTCGAGACCGGGGACCTGAGCAAATTGCCGCCGGAATTGGAGAAACACATTCGAAGCGAGCCGTACCGCAAGATCATCGTGGGAGCCTGCAGCACGCCCGAGGGGCCGGGGTTTGCACGCTACAAAATCGCGCTGCTGCTGTTCTAATTAGCGGGAAAAATTGGAAACTGAAAATCGAAAATGGAAAGGACTGGCCTAGCACCGGGAAGACGCTCGGCCGAGACCGGCTTCCTGTCACACCGGGAGAAGTGGTGCGAAAAAGAAATGGTTGAAAACGGGAAAAAGGCGGAATACACTGTCGGCTCCATGAACGCGCGCCTCGCCAACTGGTATTGCTGGTATCGATTTACGTGGCATCCATCCGGATGGCGGGGGGCGATTCTGTAAGCGAAATCAGCAAAAAGACTTTCAGCCCACTCGCCAGCCGAGTGGGTTTTTTTATTTTTGGGCAGGAAATCTTCGAGCGCAGTATCAGAGGAGCGGTTGGGGGCGAGCGAGACGGGCAGGGAGATGTGAGCAGAGCCTGGAAGAAAACTCGGGGACGAGAATCCATTACAGAGGGCCAGAGAAATGATTATTTCCATGAAACTTCATGCGACGCGGCAGGAGATCGACGAAGTCTGTGAACAGGTAAAGCACTTCGGCTACAAAGTGCACTCGATCGAGGGAGAGGAGCGCGTCGTCATCGGCGTGGTGGGCGTGGGTGACGTGACCGCGTGCATGGAATCGATCGAAGCCATGCCCCAGGTGGACAAGGTGGTGCGCATTTCGGCGCCGTATAAGTTTGTGAGCCGAGAATTCCGCAAGGAGAAGACGCGGATCAAGGTAAACGGCACACAAATTGGCGGCGACGAATTTGTGGTGATGGCCGGGCCCTGCTCGGTGGAGTCCGAAAAGCAGATCATGCAGGCGGCGGAAGCCGTGGCCAAGGCGGGAGCGAAACTGTTGCGCGGAGGCGCGTTCAAGCCGCGGACATCGCCGTACGATTTTCAAGGCATGGAAGAAGAGGGATTGAAACTGCTTGAGAAGGCGAAGCGCGCGACAGGGCTGGCGATTATTACGGAAGTGATGAGCGAGCGCGGCGTGGACCTGGTGGCTCAATATGCAGACGTAATGCAGGTGGGCGCGCGGAACATGCAGAACTTCATGCTGCTGAAAGCACTCGGAAAATGCGGGCGACCTGTGCTGCTGAAGCGGGGATTGAGCAGCACGGTGAAGGAGTTGCTGATGTCCGCGGAATACATCACCGCGCATGGGAATCCGGATGTGATTCTGTGCGAACGGGGAATCCGGACGTTCGAAACGGCGACGCGAAATACTTGCGACATCGCGGCGATTCCGGTGCTGAACGAATTGACGCACTTGCCGGTGATTCTTGATCCGAGCCACGCGACGGGGAAGCGCAGCCTGGTGCCGGCGGTTTCGCGCGCGGGCGTAGCCATTGGCGCGGATGGCTTGATCGTGGAGGTGCATCCCGCTCCGGAGAAAGCCATGAGCGACGGCGCGCAGTCGCTCGACCTCGGGCAATTCCAGAAAATGATGCGCGATTTACAGCCCTATCTCGAGCTGTGGAGAGAGTCGAGAAAGGCCGCAGAGGCTGCGGTGGTCGCAGGCCGGTGAGTGCAGCAAACCGTCGGCAGGGAGCTAACCAGCCGCGGATGGTTCAGCTAGGAAGGGCAGCAGCGGGCGGGACAGCGGGGGACTTGCGGGAACTCGAGGCTCGGAAGAGAGAGCGGAGACCGAGGGCGGCGAGCACGACGATTTCGGGATCAATGGTGTGGCGGTGGCGAATGGTCGGGTGCGTTATATAAAAGATCAAGGGGTAAAACGACAGGACTAAGAGGTACGGGAGGACGGCTTCGCGAGAAGAACGAAAAGCGGGAAGAACGACGTTGCGGGCATGCGAGCCAGAACCGGCATCAGAGGAAAGGCGAGAGCCCGACCGGGGAAAAGCTTCCCGGGGGCCAGAATCGCGAAGGGCGCGCCAGAGGCCAAGGAACATGACCAGAGTGAGCGACGAAGTCAGATACACGTTGGCGAAACCATGAAACTCGTCCAGCAGGTTGGACGGATCAAGATTCCAGAAGCCCGTCCAGACATACAGGAACCTTCGCACGCACTGAAGCAAATACAAGCCCGGATGGAGGGCAAGGAAATCAAGGGCCATGCGGCGCTTTTCTTGCATGTAGGGAATTTCGCCGAGCTTGGCGAATAAGGCCCCTTCGTCGGGATTGATCGTGGGATGCCTTTCGATATCCACCCAGCTTGTGGTGTCACCGTCGTTGCCATCCCAGAATTCGAGCCAAAAGTTGTCGCGCAGGGGCACAACCGTGTGGAAGGCGCGATAGTTGCGGACCTGCCAAGGGAGAAGTGTGACAACAAGTCCAACCGCCACGAGGGAGGCGGGCGAGAGCCAGCGCCAGTGATCCCGCGAAATCCCAGAAGCTAGAGACCTTTGCGGTGTTCGCGACGCTTGCCACAGGGGAAAGATGGCCCAGGTCGCCAGCACAAAACAAACAGTAAGGGCGGAAGCATTGGTTAGCACGGTCAATCCGCCAAGCACGCCAAAGCCGAGCCAGCTCCATGAAGAGCCGGGCTCCCCCCTGAGCTGCAAGGCGCACAGAAAAAGCGTTGCAACAAGCAGTGCGCCGAGGCACGTGTCCCACACAAAGCCGCCGGGAATATAGATGAAGTAGGGATAGAGCGTCCAGATCCAGCAGGCCGTGACCGCCACCCCGCGGCCGAAGCTGCGCTTTGCCATGTGAAACAGCGGGAAACAGATCAGCGCTGAGAATAAAGAGTTTAGACTGAGAATGACCAGAGCGGAGGTCTTAGTGTAGACGCCATAAAGCTTGAAGAGGCCGGCGAGGAGGTAGGGGTACACAGGGGTCAGCCAGGCGGTCGGGCCGGAGGGGACGCTGATGGGATTGCCGAAACCGTGGCCCTCGACAATGGAACGGGCGATTCTGCCGGTCTCGTAACCAAATAGCAGATGGTCATGATAATCGTTCCAGGTACTGTGGTAGAAGAGGCGGACACCGAGGAGTCGCAAAGCAAGGGCGACAAAAAAGATCGCCAGTGGCGATTGCCACAGATGCTTTTTCTCCTTCGTGTCGGACATGAGGGCGTGGCGCCGGTTGCCGGTGAACCTGTGCCGGCAGGTGACGACCCGCGGGATTCTACTTCAATTGAGTCGTTGGCGGCGGGCGTTGTTTCTTCGCCGTCGTAACGCCGCGGCAGAATCGCAAACGGCGCAAAGCTCAAGTGTGGATGGCGTGGTCGCGGCATGCCGCGATCAAATGCTCGTGGCTGCCGCATTCGTTCAGGCGGGACAGTGCGGCGATTCCTTGCATGAGTTCCTGGCCTTCGGGCGTCAAGCTTCCGCGCGTAGGTTGCCGCTCGTGCATTGGTCGGCGTCGATGACCGGGATGCATTTGAATTGCCGTCCTGAATGCTCTGTTCGAGCTGTGTTTCGAGTGAATGATCTGCGTGCTTTCATTTGACGATGATGACGCCCTTCATCCAGGGGTGCGGCGAGCAGGCATAATCCACCGTGCCCTTCTGGTCGAAGCGATGGGCAAACGTATCGCCCGGCTGGAGCATCGGAGAGACGAACTCCCCTTTCGCTCCGTAAACGCTGTGCGGCATTCCTACATCGGTGTTCTTGAAGACGACGGTGGTGCCCGCTTTGATGGTTAGGGTTCTCGGCTCGAAAGTCTTCATGGGGCCCTTTTTGAGGATACCGGAACCGGGCATCATTCGAATGGTGGCGGTTTTTTCCTGCTGAGACGCGGCGACCGGCTGTGCGGTTGCGCCGCTCGATGGCTCCACAGGCGCGTCATTGGACATCGGAGGCAGGTGACCCATGTCCATATGACCAAGATGTGCGTCGGCGCTCATCGCACCCATATTGCGGGGAGTCATCGGCTGGAAAATTTCCGCTTGTTCCTGACCATAGACGTCAATCGAGCCAACCGCGCCGTGGTGCAGACGGAAGATGGAATGGTCCACCATCAAGAAAGATCCGGGCACTGGCGGGGTGAACTCCACCACGGCCGAACCGCCCGCAGGAATCAGCGTCGTTTGTAGATCGCGCGCGGGCGGCGAGAGCAGATCGCCTTCGCGATAAACTTTGTCGAAGATTTGGCCGATGATATGGAAAGAGGAAACCAAATTGGGGCCAGCGTTTCCCACGTAGATTCGGACCGTCTCGTTCTCCGTGGCGATTGGGGCGTGTTCTTTTAGAAGGGAGCCAACCGCGCCGTTGAAGACGACATATTGCGGATCGGCCTTTTCGGCGCGCGCAGCATCCAAGGATTTGTGCCCGGGCTTGTCATTGTCTGTGTAGATCTCGCTCTGCACAACGTAAAGTTCTTTGCCCACTTCGGGCAGTCCCTGTTCCGGCTCGACGAGGACGAAACCGTACATGCCGTTTGCGATGTGCGTCGGAATGTCGGGAGTCGCGCAGTGATACATATAAAAGCCGGGAGCGGTGGCGCGTGCTTCGAGCACGGCCTCTTCGCCCGGACCGACGCTCAAAGCGCTCGCTCCGCCGCCGGGGCCCAGAACGAAATGGAAATCAATGTTGTGGCTGTGGGTGCTATTTAGTGCGTTCCTGAGGTGAACTTCCACGAGATCACCTACGCGGACGCGCAGAAGCGGGCCGGGAACGTGGCCCTCGAAACCCCAGGCATCATCGTAGATCACCCCGGGAGCCACTTCGTTCTGCGCCTCGCGGATGGTCCAATGAACCACCTCGCGACGCTGGTCCTTGCGAGTGAAGGGCGGTGGAACGTCCGGGGCGAAGGACCAGCGGCCCTCTTCGCGGGGCAGTTGCGCCTTGGGCACGAGAACGAGTTGATGCGGTTCTTGCCGGCGTTGCTTGTCCTTCTGGGCCGAAGAGCTCCTCGTGAGAGGCATCCAGAAGCCCATAATCAATCCAAGCGCTACAGCGATGGTCAGCCGATGGTAGGTCTTGTCGCTCATGGTCAGTCTCCATGATTTGCAGGTTAAGACCTAACTGGCTCGGCAAGCAGTGACTTAAGTCACGCAAGGTATCTGCGGACGGGTCTTCCGTCTCGTCAGGCTTTGGCCGGTACCCAGGGTAAAAGGAGAAGCTGAACGTACCGACCTAGGTGAGCTGCGCACCTGCCTGGCGCTGCTTGTGCAAATCACTGCCCGAGCCACTGCGCTTCGTGGGAACCCAGAAAATCGTTTGCGAGAGCCCAAGGGTGCCGACGCTTCAGATTCCCCTTCATTTGTGCCCGAAAAGTAACGTTTCGTTACGTGAGTAGCCGGCTTTGCGTGTGGAAACTCCCTTCCTTATTATTGAAAATAAATGACTTAGTCGCGCTCGCGCCACGGAGCGCAAGTTGCGCTGAAGCTATGTCTCCTCGAAGCCTGCCAGAACACTCGGCATTGCTAGTTGGCCGAACCGTGGAGCGCGGGAAGCACCCAAGGAGGAACTCCATGACCCAGCATTCCCGAATTGCTTGGATATTCGTGTTGGTTGGAACGCTACTGCTGCTACCGAGCAGAGCCTCGGCGCAAGGCAAGCACGGAAAATTGAAGGTGACCTCGTTTCCCACAGGTGCGAATGTGTCGATGGACGGGAAGGACACGGGCAAAGTCACCCCCGTGAGCATGGACGTTTCGGTGGGCTGGCACAAAGTAGTGATTTTCATTCCGAACTCGGGCTGGAACGCCGACGTGCGCAACGTGGAGGTGGCGGCCGGCAACAATGACCTCAGCGTGACCTTACTACCGATTTTAACCGTCGGCCCGATGGGCCCTGCAGGACCCAAAGGTGATCCCGGACCAGCCGGTCCCACGGGGCTCCAGGGACCTGCCGGACCGCCAGGACCAAAGGGCACTGCTGGTTCGACTGGGGCGCCGGGGCCTGCCGGACCCGTGGGACCGCAAGGACCTGCTGGAGTCATGGGGCCTGTCGGACCACAAGGGCCGAAGGGCGACACCGGTGCAGCCGGCGCAGTGGGAGCCGCAGGTGCAGCTGGCCCGCCGGGGCCTGCCGGATCCGTGGGACCGCAAGGACCTGCTGGAGTCATGGGGCCTGTCGGACCACAAGGGCCGAAGGGCGACACCGGTGCGGCCGGCGCGGTGGGAGCCACTGGTGCAGCCGGCCCTGCGGGGCCTGCGGGACCCATAGGGCCGATGGGGCCACAGGGACCAACAGGGAACACGGGTCCGATAGGTGCGACTGGCGGAACAGGCCCTGCCGGTTCGACAGGCTCAACTGGACCAACTGGACCAGCTGGACCGCAAGGTCCCGTTGGACCTCCGGGACCGGGTCTTAATGGCAGACAGGAATTCCAGGCCGCCGGCACTTTTGTCGTGCCGACTGGCGCCGGCAGGCTCAGTGTGGAACTCTATGGCGCCGGCGGTGGCGGAGCCGTTGTCCACTGCAATGGAGGAGGCGGCGGAGGTGGCGGAGCCTATACGAGTACGATCTTGGCGGTCCAGGAGGGCCAAGTCTTGACAATCAGCGTCGGCGCCAGCGGTGTTGCCGGAACCACGGCGGTTCCCAGCGGCGGCAACGGAGGAGATACGCAGGTTCTGGACGCCAACAATAACGTGCTTGCGGTTGCCCAGGGTGGCAGCGCGGGTCAGCCCTACCCTCCGTCCGGGGCGACGTGCGGCATGCCTGCTCCAGGCGCTGCCGGCGGTGCGCCGGACGCAAGTGCTGCGATCAGCCACAGCGGCCTTTCGGCCCCGTCAGTCTTCTCTCCGTACAACAACGCAGCGGCGGGCTATCTGGTGCCCGGCTTTGCCTTTCAGGCGAACGGGCAGTTCGGAGGCGGCGGCGCGGGTGCTTACTATCCCCCAGCACAAGCGGGTCAAGGAGGTTATGCCCTGCTCACCTGGTGACCGGCCGGGCCGCCGCCCGGCGGCCCAACCCCAGAAGAACGTGCCTAGGAGGGGCGATTGACCCCTTGACGCCAGAAGCCGGTAGATTGCCTCCGGCTGCAACTTTTGTGCGGTCTGGCGGGTGCGCGAGAGGCTCACAAACCGCCGTGCTACGTCGTTGGCAGCGCGGCCAAGTCGCACTGCCCGCTGCGGATTGGCTCGCTCTATTTGTGCGGTTTGCCCTCTTGCCGTTGGTTCTCGTGCTGCTGGCGCTGCTCTTGCTTTTGTGATTGCTGTTCGTGTCGACGATTCATCTGGTCCGTTTGCTGCTGCTGGCGACGCTGGAGCTGGTCCTGCCGCTGCTGGCTCGCATTCTGGCGGCCGAGGTTCTGCCGTTCCTGGTCGTGCCGCTGCTGGAGCTTTTGACGCTCGGCATTCTGTTGCCGCTCGATCTTGTCGGATTCTTGCTGATGTTTCTCGTTCAATCGGGAATTGTAGGAGGCGTCACGCGACGAGCGCGCTGAGGGCGGGCGGTCGTCCCGGATGCGTCCGTTATTTTCGCGAGGCCGATCGGCGCGACTGGAATCGCCGCCCTTCTCGGCCGGGCGGTTCACGTTAGCGTCTCTGCCACGCTCGACTCCGCCACCGCGGAACTCGCCGGAGCGCGGAGATGCTGCAACTTCCGGGCGACCGTGATTTACCGAAGCCAAGAAGCTGCGATCACCGCGGGCAGCCTCGAAATGGCGGTTCTGCTCTGGGGTCATGGCGACATGGTGGTCATGGTCTGCGTCCATCTCCCTGCGCGTGGGCCGCGTGGTGATTCCGCCGGGACCACCGTTGAAGCTGACGCGGTTTATCGTAGTGTTGTTATTGACCACGGTCGTGTTGTAGGTGTTGTGGATCTCCGTGACGTTCACGTTGGTCACCGAGCGGTTGTAGTAGTAATTCCCGCCGCGCCAGTAGCCGCCGACGAAACCGACGCCAGTGTAGCCGAAGCCGTAGTTAATGCCGCCGTAGAAGCCGATTCTCGGTCCCCAGTAGCCTGCGTGCCAAAAATAGAGACCTTCGCTAAATCCCCAGTACCCGGGAGTCCAGAGCAGGCCCGGTTCGGGAGCGAGCACCCACGTGCCAGGAACCCAGAAGTACCCGTCGGGTCCGTAAGCCCAGTAACCGGGAATCCACATGTAGCCCGGTGCGGGACAAATAGGTTGCGCATAGACCGGCAAGGCTGGAGGACCAAGGCGGATGGAGACGCCTACGGCAACCTGTGCCTGGGACGGAGCGGGCATCGCCAAAATTCCGGCGGCAAGGGCGAACAAGAAAATGAAGCGCGCGATACGCATGATTTTCACCTCTCTGGCGTTTGTTGGCTTTCCAGTTTCCGTTCAGGGAGGCTCTTGGCCACTCGAGACCACCCATTACGTGAAACCCGGCGCGATGCCAAAAGTCGCGAGCGATGTTCGTAAGACCTGAAAAAAGAATAGCTTAGAAGCCGACGATTCGATTCGTTTGCCTGGCGGCGAAGTGCTTATCGGATACTGCTATGATGCTGAGGCATCCTCGCGTGGCGATGTTGGTTGACGGGTTCGCTCGTTTGTTCTTGCGCCTACAAACGGAGGGAGCCGCCAAAAGGAAATAGGAGATGAGTGCCGGGGCGGGCGTCGAAATCGAACCGAACCTCGTAACCATTCGAGAGGCGCAGAAATTTCTGGCCAAATATTTTGCCGAGACGCGGCTGATCGCGGCGCCTTTTCTCGGCCAACGCACCGCGAAAAACGTTTATTTGAAGCTCGAGACGGAACTGCCGACAGGTTCGTTCAAGGTGCGCGGAGCGTTTTACGCCCTGGCACAAAGAATGAAGAAGGAAACCGTGCGCGAAGTGATCGCCTCGAGCACGGGAAATCACGGCGCGGCGGTGGCCTATGCGGCAAAGGAGTTTGGCATTGCGGCGAGGATTTTTTTGCCGGCGAATTGCAATCCGGTCAAGCGGGGAAGAATTCTAGCGCTGGGAGCAGCAATGGTGGAGAGTGGCGGAGGGGATCTTGCTTCGGCGTTCCAACTGGCGGCAGAGTACGCGAAGCAGCCGGGCGTTTATTTCCTGAACGACGCAACGGATCAGGACCTGCCCGCGGGTCCGGCGACGATTGCTTGTGAAATCCTGGAGCAACTTCCGAAGGCCAGCGCGATCGTGGTGCCGATGGGGGATACGGCGCTGATTCGGGGGATCGCAGCGGCGGCGAAGCAGGTTGCGCCGCACGTACGGATTATTGGCGTACAAGCGGAGCGCGCGCCGGCGTATTACCTGTCGTGGAAAGAGGGAAGAGTTGTTGGCACGGAGACCTGTGACACCATAGCCGACGGGCTGGCCACACGAACACCAGAACCCGCGAACGTGCGCGACGTAGGGAAACTCGTGGATGACGTGGTGTTGGTCAGCGAGGAGCAGATGTTGGAGGCTATCGCGATTTTGCTTATGGAGGAGTACATCGTTGCGGAACCCGCCGGAGCGGCTAGCACCGCGGCACTGCTGAAGGCGCGGGACGGCTACGGGAATCTTCCGGTGCTGCTTGTAAGCGGTCGAAATATTCCCCGAGAAGTGCTAAAGAGGGCGCTCTCATCGAAGTGAATCTCAGGGAAAAAATTTCGTGCAAACCTTAACTACAACCACTCAAAAAGAAGGCAACAAGCGAAAAGGCTTGTCAACCAAGCTGATCGTGTGACAGCGTTCTCCAGGCGTGGTTCGGAGGTCGGTGCTAGGGCTGTTGACTCGGACTCGGTCTTGAGGGCTGATCGGGGAGCGCGAAAGCGACGTACAGCCCGCCGGAGCGGGAACGGGGAACTTTGCCGCCGCCAGCGGCAATCACGACAAACTGGCGGCCGTCCACTTCATAGCTAGCCGGAGTTGCGTTTCCTGGAAAGGGAAGCGTAGTTTCCCAGAGGAGTTGGCCGGTGGATTTGTCGTAGGCGCGAAATTTTTTGTCGAAGTTCGTCGCGCCGATGAAGAGCAGTCCTCCCGCCGTGACGATAGGACCGCCATAGTTTTCCGTTCCGGTATTGGTTTGGCCCTGGGCCGCCAGTTCCGGATACTCGCCGAGGGGAATCTTCCAAACGTATTCGCCGGTATTTAGATTGATGGCATTTAGTGTTCCCCAGGGCGGAGCGACGGCGGGATAACCCTCCGGGTCTAGAAATTTGTTGTAGCCGGTGAAGCGATATTTCATCAGCGCAAACCGCGCCGAGTCTTTTACTTCCTTGTTGTCGCCCCTCGTGACGTAATCGATCAGAGCAGAAACTTGATCCTGGTTGAGGTTCGGGAAGCCGGACATGCGGCCTTTCCCGCTCTTGATCACCGTGAGGATTTCGGAGGAAGTTAGGCGGCTGGCTACTCCGACCAAGGAGGGAATCGCCGGCGGCGAGCCGGTCATTTTTTCGCCATGACAGATGCCGCACTGGCTCAGATAGACGGCGCGCGGGCTGTTCTCGCCCGTGTTGCGAGCGAGGGCGCCGGTCCACGCGACGTCATTCGAGTTGACGTAGATGATGCCGGTCTCGGGATCCGCTGCGGGTCCACCCCATTCCGCGCCGCCGTCGAAGCCGGGAAAAATCACCGTGTCGACTCCAATAGAAAGGGGGATGAATTGTCCCTGGCTCCGGAATTTCCGGAATTGCTCGAGCGCCCATTGATGGGCTTCGGGAGTGCGGTTGGTCAGGAGGTCTTCGGTAAGAAGTTGCCGGGCAAAGGGCGCGGGGCGCCGAGGAAGCGGTTGCGTGATCGAAGGGTGCTCTCCGGGGATGGAGCTTGCCGGGTATTTGCGACCCTCGATGGGGAATAGAGGCCGGCCGCTGGTGCGATCGAAGAGGTAAACAAAACCCTGTTTCGTGGTTTGCGCGACGGCGTCGATGCTTTGGCCTTGACGCCGCACGGCAACAAGCGCGGGCGGGGACGGGAAGTCGCGATCCCAGAGATCGTGGTGGACGCCTTGGAAATGCCAGATGCGCTTGCCGGTTGTGGCATCCAACGCAATCAGGCAATCCGCGAAGAGATCGTCGCCGATACGGTCTCCGCCGTAGAAATCGAACGCAGCGGAGCCGGTTGGCACATAGACGATTCCGCGGCGGGGATCGAGCGCCATGCCCGCCCAGTTGTTCGCGGCACCGGAAGTTTTCCACGCCTGTGGCGGCCAGGTCTTGTATCCAAATTCACCGGGATGGGGAATGGTGTGAAATGACCAGCGCAATGTGCCCGTGCGGACGTCGAAGGCACGGATGTCACCGGGAGGCGCGGGTAGGGTTTCCGGGTTGCGACCGCCGACGATAATGAGGTCCTTGTAGACGGTTCCCGGGCTAGTCAGATCAATCGATTGGGCGCTTGCCGGAGTGCGCCCCAAATTTTCGCGGAGATCGATGCGTCCCTCGGTTCCGAAGCGGGGCTCTGGTTTGCCGGTCGAGGCGTCCAGAGCGT
>DATAIH010000119.1:0-9641 GCA_036262755.1 Candidatus Acidiferrum sp. | reverse complement strand
ATCAGAATCAGCGGCAACAGGAGCAGCACGGGTCCGGGAATCGTCCAACGATTCGGCACAGATATACCTATTCTTTCGGATACTGGCTTCATCACTTCCTCCTGCAAATAAGACCAAAGGGGAAGCTCGGGATCTTCCACTCTGAAACGGTAGCGCGAACTAGGCGGGACAATTCCGTGTGTGTCGTGAAGGTATCGTACCTCTGGGAGACGGTTCTCGAATCTCGCTTGCGGCAAGAATCTGCACCCTTTGCGGGTTGGAGACGGTCAGTTTGGGCAACCTTGTTCGGAAACGTTCGTCGCTCCCGGAAGAGTGCTCCCGATGACGCCGGGCATCCCGCGTTTCACAATGAGCCCGATGATTCGAGTCGTAAGCTGACCAGTTCCTCTTGAGAAGCATCGCTCGAGGCGACCCGCCGAGCCCCTACCGTCTCAACAGGCCCGGCTTCCCGTCCGAGCGTCCGCCCCCGCCAAAGCGCGTAAATAGCCGGGTACACCAGCAGTTCGAGCAGAAATGAAGTCGAAATTCCTCCGACCATCGGGGCTGCGATACGCTTCATGACGTCCGCGCCGGTGCCCGTACTCCAGAGGATGGGGAACAGGCCGATACACATGGTCGCAAAGGTCATAAACTTCGGGCGAAGTCGCTTGGCGGCGCCCTGCACGATCGCTTCATGTAGCCCGGCGCGGCTCGAGAGCCGTCCCTTGCCGAGGGCCTCCTCGTAGGCCAAGTCGAGATAGAGGAGCATGTAGACACCCGTCTCGGCATCGATTCCTAGCAGCGCGATCAATCCCACCCAAACGCCAACGCTCATGTTGTAACCCGCGAGATAGAGGAACCAGATGGCCCCGACCGCCGAAAAAGGGACCGCCAGGAGGATGATCATGGTCTTCGCGAACGATCGCGTGCTCAGGTAGATCAGCAGCAGAACAAGACCGAGAGTCAGAGGCACGACGCGGGTCAGGCGACGGTTGACCCTTTCCATCGCTTCATACTGCCCGCTCCAGGAAATCGCATATCCAGTTGGCAGTTTCAGCTCTCTCCCGAGCAGTGGGCGAGCTTCGGCGATGTAGCTTTGCGGGTCGCGGCCGGCGATATCGACATAGACATAGCCGGTCAGCATGCCGTTCTCGTCGCGAATCATGGAGGGACCGTGCGAAGTGCTGATTTCGGCGAGCTCCCCGAGCGGCAGCTGCCGCTTCTCCCCTGCGGGAACGAGCACGCGCTCGAGTGCCCCGAGGTCGCTGCGGAAGTCGCGCATGTAGCGCACGTTAACCGGATATCGCTCTCGTCCCAGAAACGCCGTGGTTACATCCTCACCACCTATCGCGTTCTCGACGGCCTGCTGGGCCTCCTCGATGCTCAGCCCGTAGCGCGCCAACTGCTCGCGGTTCCAGCGGAAATTCAGGAAGTAGCCGGAGCCCGAGCGTTCGGCGAATACGCCCCGCGTTCCTTTGACGCGCGACAGCAGGGCTTCGATGTTCGTCCCGAGCTGCTCAATCCTGGCCGGATCGGCACCGGAGATTTTCAGGCCGATCGGGGTGCGCATGCCGGTCGATTGCATATCGATGCGGCTCTTGATCGGCATGGTCCAGGCGTTGGTCACACCGGGAACCTTGAGGGCCTCATCCATACGCCGAACCAGTTCTTCGGAAGAAATCGTGTCCGGAGTGAAGTGGCGAAACACGGACTTAAACATCTCGGGCGCCCAGGAAGAGTACCAGGTAGGGACCTGGCGCCACGCGGAGCGAGGTTTAAGAACAACCAGCGTTTCCAGCATCGAGAGAGGAGCAGGATCGGTCGAAGTCTCGGCGCGGCCGGCCTTGCCCAAAACATGGTCCACTTCCGGGAACCGCCCGAGAATGCGGTCGGTCGACTGCAGCAGCGCTTTGGCCTGGGTAATCGAAATCCCCGGCAGGGTGGACGGCATGTAGAGGATGGCGCCTTCGTCAAGCGGAGGCATGAACTCGGAACCGAGGTGCAGGAACACCGGGATGGAAACGGCCATTATGGCCACGGCGGCCGACACCACCAGCCACTTCCACCGCAAGGTCCACCGCACAACGGGCTCGTAGATGCTCATGAGCCGTCGGCTCAGCGGATGTTCGTCTTCCGAGCGAATCCTCCCGACGAGCAGCGCATTCACGACCCCGCAAAGCCAGCTGGGGCGAAAGCGGAAGCGTTCGACGCGGGTGAGCAGCAGACGCAAGGCCGGGTCAAAGGTAACCGCCATAGCGGCGGCAATCAGCATGGCCAGACTCTTCGAGTACGCGAGCGGCTTGAACATCCGTCCTTCCTGCGCTTCGAGAGTCAGGACCGGTAGAAAGGATATGGCTATGACCAGCAAGGCGAAAAACGTTGGCGCGGCAACTTCTTTCACTGCCGAAAGGACCACCTTGCGATAGTCCTGCCGACGCCCGGTTTTCTCCCAGAGCTCGAGCTTCTTGTGCGTCTGTTCCACGACAACGATCGAGGCATCGACCAGCTCGCTAAAGGCGATGGCCACGCCCGCGAGCGACATGATGTTCGCGCTCACTCCGAGCAAGCGCAGGGGAATAAAGGAAACCAACACCACGACCGGCATGGTGATGATGGGGATGGCCGCGCTCGGAAAATGCCATAAGAACACCAGGATGATCAGGACCACGGTGACCACCACTTCAAAAATGGTGGTCTTTACGCTCGAGATGGCGCGGTGGATAAGCTCGGAACGGTCATAGACGGGAACGATCTTGACACCCTCGGGCAGGCTGGGAGCGATGTCAGAAAGCTTCTGCTTGACCCGGTCGACGACCTCGAGGGCGTTCTCTCCGGTGCGCATGACCACGACGCCCGACACCACCTCGCCCTGGCCGTCCAAGTCGGCCAGGCCCCGGCGCAGTTCCGGGCCCTCGACCACTTGGCCGACGTCCTTGATGCGGACGGTCGTGCCGTCTTCGCTGGCCCGGAGCACGATGTTCTCGAAATCCTGGATGGATTGCGCATAGCCGCGGCCCCGGATCATGTACTCCGTACCGCCGAACTCGAGCAGGCGGCCGGCAGCCTCGTTGTTGCCTTCCCGCACCGCGTCGACTACCCGGCGAATAGGAATGCCGTAGGCCTCGAGCCGATTGGGATCCAGGTTAACCTGGTACTGCCGCGTGTACCCGCCAACCGGCGCGACCTCGGCCACGCCGGGAACTGCCTTCAGGTAGTACCTGAGATACCAGTCCTGATAAGAACGAAGGTCGGCCAGGCTGTGCTTTCTTGACTTGTCGACCAGCGCGTACTGAAAAACCCACCCTAGCGACGTGGCATCGGGCCCAAGCTCGACCTTTACCCCCTCGGGGAGCTGAGACTGGACACCGGCGAGGTATTCCAAGGTGCGCGACCGCGCCCAGTACAGATCCGTGCCGTCCTCGAACACCACGTACACATAGGAGTACCCGAAATCGGAGACGCCGCGCACGGTTTTGACCTTTGGTGCGCCAAGCATCGAGGTCACAATCGGATAGGTGATCTGGTCCTCGATGATGTCGGGGCTGCGATCCCAGCGGGAGTAAAGGATGACCTGGGTCTCGCTCAGATCCGGCGTAGCGTCGAGCGGCAAGCTCATCATGGACCGCCAGCCCCACAGGCAGGCAAAAGCCACACCAACCAGCACGAGGGTTTTGTACCTGACGGAAAGATCGATGATGCGGTTGATCATGGCCGGCGCTGCGGCGGATTCAAAGCAAGATAATGCTCTGGCTCGCGAGTGAAGTTCTGTTTGCAGCGGTCAGAACAGAAGTAATACGTAGCGCCATCACGATCGAGGGTGTTGCCGGCAGCGACGGCTTTCTCTCGATCGATCATCATGCCGCAGGCGGGATCTTTCGCCTGGCCGGCCTGGAGCGCGAGTGCCGGCTTGCCGTTAGACGGCCTCGGGGCCTTTTCCTGCAGGTGTGGTTTTGGCGGCGCTTCGGTGTTCGATCGCAATCGACTTTCGGAATCCACGAGAAACGTTCCCGAGGTGACCACGCGCTCGCCTTCCGAGAGGCCTCGCACGATCTCGACGCGGTCGGAAAGCCTCCGCCCGGTTTCGACGTGCCGGGGTTCAAAGATCCCTTTGCTGCGCTCGACGAACACGCGCTGCTCGCGGCCTGAGTCGATCACCGCATCCAGGGGCACGGTTAATCCCGGCGTCACGCGCACCGGCAACTCCACATTGACGAACATGTCGGGCCGCAGCGCAAACGCGGGGTTCTCCGCTTCAAGCCGCAGCTTCAAGGTCCGGGTAACGGGGTCGACTTCGGGGAGGGTGTCGGTCACGCGGGCCGAAAAAGCTCGTCCCGCGTCGGGGAGCGTGACGCGCGCCATGGTCCCGGGACGGAAGTCTCGCGCCTCGCTGCCAAAGATCTCCGCCACAATCCAAACTTTAGCGAGATCGGCAATACGGTAGAACTCCATGGAGCGGTCGAAATGTTGGCCGGAGGTGATGTTGCGCGCCAAAATGAATCCATCGACGGGCGAGACCACATCAACGGTTTCCGGAAGCTGGTGGTTGTCCGACATCTGCTTAATCTGTGCTTCGCTCACGCCCAGATTCCGCAAGCGATCGGCATAGCCTTGAATGCTGCTCACCCCTTGCTTGTTTACCGCCCCGGGATACGCCATCGTGCGGTTTCCGTCCTTGCCTACCGCGCCCGGAACGCCTGCCGTCGCAGCCAGGAAGCCGGAAGCCACCCCCAAGGTCTCACCGAGGTAGGTAGCCGCAAGCTTTTGGTCTTTCTTGACCAGTTCCCCTATCGAATCGTTGTAAGTCTCCCGGACGAATCCGTCCGAACCGGCGGTAATCCGGTAGACGCGCGTATCTTCCGGAACCACGCGCCCTAGCACGCGGATTTTCTCGCTTCCCGATGTTTTTTCAACGGCCGCGAGGCGAATGCCGAACAACTGCTGTTTGTCAACGTCGATACCGACCGCACCGTCGGGCAAAGCCGCCCGGGAGGCGGCGAGGGATGCTGTAGCCTCGGCGTAAACCGGCTCAAGCGCCATTCCACAGTCGGGGGCCGTGCCGGGGTGGTCGGACTTGTAGTCCGGGTGCATGGGATCGACCCAATAGAGGACGCGCCGCGGATTCGTGACCTCCTCGGGACGGCGCGAACTCTGCCTGCGGCCCACCGCATAGGAAGCCACGACCAGCAGAACAATCCCCAGGGCGCTTAAGGTTCTTTTCATCGAGTTGCCGCCTCGCTGACGGGCGATTCCTGGTTACTCCCTCCGCAAGTCCCTCACGGGTTTTGTGGATTCGGCTGAGGTGCTGCAGAGCTCGACGGCGCGGGTGGAGCTTGTCGGGCTGCTGCTGCTTCTGCGGCTGCCTTGGCCAGCGCTTGGTTATACAGAGCTGTACGCCGAGTTGCGACGTCCTCCTGGGACGCCGCTGCAACCTGGAGCTCGTGAAATTGCTTGTCCAGGTGGGTGAGCAAGAGTTCCCACATTTCAAGGTTGGCCTTGGCCACCGGATCCTTGGATCGGCTCGAAGCATTGCTGGCCTGCATTTTCTTGAGCAATGCATGCATCCCGTTTAAGGTGCTCTCCATCTCCTGCATGCGCTCGCCCGGTGCGACCTGGGCCTGGGCGGCGCGGGCCTTTCTTTTGCTGCCGAACCGACTGATGACTCTCGAGGTGGTGGCGGGATCAGGGGTCGCGATCTGCGGTACAGGTGCAGGGGAGGACGCGGGCGCAGGGCTTTGCGCCCAAGCACTCGAAGCCGCAAAAAGCATGCTGAACGCCGTGACAATTTTTCGACTCATCGTAGTCCTTCTCCTCGATCAAATCAGGAAAGCTCCAGATCTCGAGACACGCTTTGCAAAGGACCGCTTAATTTTCATCATGCCATCGCGAATTGTAAGTCGTGCTCTGGTCGCGAAATCCTCGAGTCACTCCCTGACGAGCTGGCCGGTAGGTTACTTAGCTTTCGGTGCGACGCGGGCCGGGTTCGGGACCGGCTTCGAAAACAGCCCTGCGTCGAGCTTGGGATTTATGACCACCTTTTCGATCACGGCTTTCTCGGGCGGAACGGGTGTGTCCCTTCCAAGCATCGTCCTGGCCACAGGGAGAACCCTCGTTTCCAGGAGAAACGGAATCTGGAGGCCGTTCACGTTCCGGTAATCGCGGTAGTAGACTTCCACTGCATGGTAGGTGCCATCGAGCCGCCGCGGTTGTCCTTGCACTTTGGCTTCCAGGAAGGTTTCGGCATCCACCCATACATGGGTGACGTCACCGTTCTTTAACATTAGCTTCAGTTTATAGGTGTCGCGGTTCTCCACTTTTTCCGAGCCGTCCAACTCGATGCGCGTGCCCTTCGCGGCGTAATCGATGATGAAACCATCAAGCTCCGCTTGCGTGGAGGCCATCTTCATTTCTTCCTCCGTATAGGGCTCCACGTCCAGACGGTTCAGGTACGGTCTTAGCTTCCAGCCGTTCGTGCCGTCATACACCTGGATCGCTGTCTGTCCGTTGAACTCGAGCTCCACCCGCGACTTGTGAGGGCGCGCCAGATCCATTACAAACGGCAATTGAACCTCGTCGACCCGCCGCGGGCGAACCCCCTGCAGTTGGTTTTGCGTGTCTCGCCCGCCCGGGATTCGCACCGAAGCCGTCGCACGCTGATTCCCTCCGACGCCCATCTTCCCCGACAGCGTCATCGATTCGACCGCCCGCCAAGCTTGCAGACCGCCTCGCGCCGCTACGTTCTTGGCCACGATATCCGCCGCTGACAACGTACCCGCGGTCGGAGCGGCATTCGGCGAGGCCTTCAGTGAAAGCGCAAACGCAGTCGAGATGAGAATCGCAAAAGTCTTTCGCAGCATTGTGGTCCTCGCAGTGGAATCGGATACGTAGCTCGTCTGAGTATAAAGGGAGAGAAATGACGTTCTTTGCTCTTCCTCAAACTTCGCTGGCGCTCGTGCCTAGGGAGGGAGCGAAGTGCGAGGGCTCGAACCAGCCCGGCACTGCCAACCCCGGGCCGGCGGCCATCGGGCAGGTGCGAGGAAAGCAAACCTCACGCTTCGGGGCCCCGACGCGAATCGTCTCGCCCGACTCGGGTGTAATTTACGTTTAGCGAGTCAATGCCCCCCTGAGGCCCTGATCGTAGGGCTGTTCCCGCCGTGGAAGGTGACGGGCCGCTGCGGATTTCGCCTGGGCCGCGGCCTGGGCTGGCGACGCTCGGGGGCTTGAGCGCAAAACGTCACGCCGGGAACGCGAATGCCACTGCCAACCATCACCAGCAGCGGGGACCTACCGATCATCGTTACTCTTGTCCATCGGGTTTCCCCTTGTGGATCGTGCGCAGATATCCGTGGAGAGCGCCGGCTGAGTCCTGGTAGGACCCCGTAATCGTCGCGTCCACATTGATGCCGTAGGCGACCGTGGCGGTTGACCCGGGCGGGTCGAACGAGGTGGTGGAACCGTTTGGCGCCCGGTAGAAGCCATGCTCTTGCACTTGGGTATCGAGGAATGTCCCCGCAATTTCGCCGTGGGGATCGTCGGACACGGCAATGGTGAACAGCGAGCCTGGAATATCGAACGAGGTTATGTTTCCATTCGAGTGCCGCAGAAACCCGTGGATATCGCCGCTCGAATCGCTGTAATAGCCGACGATCAAATGATTCCTGTTGATCGCCGTGACGACGGTGCCGGCCGACCCGGGCGGGTCGAACGTGACAATGAGGCCGCCCAAGGCACGCAGGTAGCCATGGCTCACGCCCGCAGAATCGACGTAGTATCCCGCTACGGTGCCAAACGAATTGATCGCCGTTCCGAACGTGCTCGTCGCGCCCGGAACGTCGAACGAGGTAAAGCCGCCGCTTCCGGCCCGCAGAAAGCCGTGGCTGGTGCTCGACGCGTCCGTATAGTCCCCCGCGATCACGCCCAAATCGTTAATTGCCCGGGCGATCGTGCCGGTCGCGCCTGGCGCATCGAAGGTGGTAATGGCGCCGCCCGCGCTGCGGAGAAAACCATGGTCGACGTTCGACGAGTCAGTGTAGTATCCCGCGACATGCTCTAACCTATTGATGGACGTGACGGTGGTGCTGGTGGAATCGGGGACATCGAACGAGGTGATGGTGCCGTTCGTCGCCCGGACAAAACCGTGAATCTGCCCCGCCGCATCGGAGTAATAGCCCGCAACCACGGCGTCTTTGTTAAGGGCGGCGGCGTAGGTCGCGACCGAACCTCCCGGATCGAAAACCGTATACTGCTGCGCGTAACCTGCGCTGGGCAGAAGTTGTACAAGCGTGGCCACCGGGACCCAAAAACGCAAGGCAAACTTGAACATGTTGGTCTCCTGGCTGTTTCCTTGATGTGAAACTGGAACACCGATCTTTGGTCATAATTCCGGCGTCTACTGCCCCTCGGTTCTTTTTGAGGAAATACTAACAGTGGCCGGGGGACCGCCAATTTGACCGGGCGCAAAAAGAAAAGTAAAATGTTGGTAAATTCAAAAACAAGTAATACATACTCGCGGGATTATCGTTATTTGCATATGGGTCTGCCACACCGCGAGCGTCGGCGTGCTGACTTCTGGTGGTCTTGCGGTTCAGGTGAGACGAGAGCTTGCCGGGCGCCATTGCCGAAGGCAGCAGGATCGGTGCGCCAGCGCGCACCTTTACCCGCTTCGCCCGTTCTCTCGGGCAAACCGTCCAATGGCTCGGGATTACTCTCTGGTGAAATCTTGCCGCAGCCTTACTCCACCAACAGCCCTTCGGCGTGGAAGTGTCCAATCTCCACGGTCACGCGGTCGCCTGGTTTCACCCGCCTGCCGGAATTTGAGAAAGCCATCCAGTACGACTTGCCCTCAATCGGCGTGCTGCTCTGGCGCAACTTCCCTACCTTCTCCATTTGGGGAACGACCAGCTTGACTCCGGCTTGCGGATCATAAAGGACGGGCTCCGCCTTCTTATCATTGAGCGGCGCAGCCTTCGCGGGATCCAGCACGCGATAGCTAAAGCGAATCATCTCGCCCGACTCCGTGTACTTCACGGTCAGCGAATCCACTCCCCAGACACCCTCGTAATACATGCGGGCCCGAGCGGAAACGTGACGGGCCAAGGAGGCGCGCCTTGACGCAGGCGCGGGATTGGCCGGGGCAGGAGACTGGGCCCCCGCTGGTGAGACGAGCAGGCCGGCGGCGAGGACCCGGGCCAGCAGAGCGGTTAAGCGGTTGATGGTCATGTGTTTCTCGACTCCCCGTTTCAAAGGCTTTGAGGGAGGTCCCGGTTCATGGCCGGAACCTCCCTCGTTCGTTGCCGTTGCGGCTTACCGCGCAATCAACGCCAGAGGGCTGGACGTTACCGTGCCGTTGCTGGCTACAGTCAGCGCTCCGATGTCAGGTAGTAAAGGTGCGGTCGCGGGCGTCGCATACGTGATGCTGACGGTACACGTGCCGCCCACTGCAACCGGTGTTGTGCATGTATTACCCGTCACGCTATAGAGGCTCCCTACGTTAAGCGTCAGGGTCTCCGTCGTGATCGTGAGCGCCGCTGAGCCCGCTGGGGCCGTGTTCGTTATCGTCACGACGCTCGTGACTGGAGTGCGCGCTGCCGGAATCGTGAACGTCAAGGTTCGCACGCCGAGTACCGTCGTCAGAGTTCCGTTGGTGGCGCTGGTGAAGCTGAGCG
>DATAIH010000118.1:0-18277 GCA_036262755.1 Candidatus Acidiferrum sp. | reverse complement strand
GGGTCGATATCCTTTCCGGTTTTTGGCAACACGTCATGCTGCGCTTCGGGCACAAAAAAGAATGGACCAATCGGGTTGTCAAGACCGAAATCCAGATAGCGGGCATCTTGGGCGACGCCCACAATCTCGTACACGCGGGACGATGCCATGTCGTCATAACGTCCAAAATACTTTCCAATCGGGTTCTCTTGGTTGAAATACTTGCGGGCGAACGCCTGGTTGATCACCGCCACGTGCTGCGAGGTGTTTATATCCTGGTCGGAGAGGTCGCGTCCTGCAATGATGGGGGTTCCGACTGCATTGAAAAATCCCGGCGTGACTCGGTCCCAAAATGCCCAATTGTCGTCATGAGGTCCGGGAGCCGGGCGTCCATCCACCCACACGCCCGTACCCCAATTGTTGCCGCTGAGCGGCGAGTACTGGCAGCTGGCCACGCCCGACACACCGGGAGCGCTCGATAATGAATCCGCGATCCGCCCGTAAAGGGTCGTGAGTTGTTCTGACTGATAGCCGGCGAGATCTGGACTGATTCTAACGATCGTGCGCCGTTCCTGCGCGAAGCCAAAGTCTTGATTCTCGAGATGGTGCAGAGCCGCCGTCAGCAGTCCGGATGCGGCCAGCAACACCAGCGAGAGCGCGGCCTGAAACACTACTAGCGCCTTCCGCGAAAGCGAGCCTGTGCGTGCCGTAGAGCGACTGGCTCCCCCCAGTGCTTCAATCGGATCTACTCGCGTGGCCAGCCACGCGGGAGCGGTGCCAAAAGCGACGCCTGTGATGAAAGAAACGCCCAACGCAAACAGCAGCACCGCCATCGAGGGCGACGCGCTGATCGGTACGCCTCCGAGCCCGCTAACCTGTGGGAAGACGAAACGCAAAATCAGGCGGGTGCCTTCAAATGCGACCGCCAGACCCGCCGCGCCGCCCACGAGCGATAACCAAAGGCTTTCGGTGAGTGCCTGCCTCACGAGCCGGGGCGCCTGCGCCCCTAGTGCTATCTTCAACGAGATCTCCCGCCGCCGCTCTATGCTACGCACGAGCATCAGATTGGCGACGTTAGCGCAGACAATGAGGAGTACGAAGCTTGTCACCATCATCAGGATTTGAAGCCAATGTTCGTATCCGTCGCGCATGGTGGAGATGCCTGCACCCCCGGGACGTAAGAACAAGGTCTGCTCAGGAAACCTCGCACGGTCGTTGGCGTCCATCTCGAACCAATGCGAGCGGAGCCACTGCTTGAGTTCCACCCGCATTTCTCCCTCTATGGAATTGGGGGTTACGCCGTGCCGGACTCGCCCGATCAAATCCAACCAGGCTTGGGGTTGCTCCAGATCAGCACCAATTCCGGTCAAGGGCTCGGTGGCCAAGGGCAGAAAGAAATCGGGAGGAGTGCCGCGCAACCTGTCGCCAAAGAAACCCGGCGGCGTGATTCCCACTACGATGAACGCCTTATCATTAAGACTAAAGGTGTCACCGATCACCGACGGATCCGATCCATACTTTTGCTGCCACAGCCGGTGGCTCATCACGGCGACCGGTGGAGCGCCCGCTCGATCATCGTGGGGAGTTAGCAGCCGTCCGGCATACGCTCTGATCCCAAACATGATGAAGTAATTGCCAGACACGAGCTCGCCCGGATAGCTCTCGGCTGGCTCCGTGCCGCCTGACCGTCGGACACCCAATAGCGGCTGGCCTGCCTGGAACGCCGCCAATTCGGCAAAGCCGGAAGTGCGGTCTCGGAAGTATTTGTATAAGTCGTACGAAACAACAGAAAACTCTCCCGGTTGGCTGAATCCGCCCCAGTAACAGCAACGTGCTTCTTTTCCTAGGCGGTATAATTCCTGGGGATTCGCCACCGGCAGGGATTTCAGCAGAACCGCGTGCACTAGGGTAAAAATCGAAGTGGTCGCACCAATACCGAGCGCCAAAGTAAGGACCGTTGTCGTGGTGAATGCCGGGGCCATTCGCAACTGTCGCAAAGTGTGGCGCAAATCCTGAACGAAATCCTGAATCCAGTTTAGGCCGCGCGCGTCACGACATTTCTCTTTGGTCTGCTCGATACCGCCTAGCTCGAGTCGCGCGCGGCGCTGCGCTTCTTGCTGGGGCATCCCTTTTGCAACGTATTCCTCGGTTTTTCGTTCGAGGTGGTCGCGCAGCTCGTCGTCCAATTCCTGGTCCGCTTGCGACCCGCGAAACAACGACCGCAACCGCAGCGGAAGCGTGAACAGCCAATGCACCGGTCGCATACTCCAACCTCCCTCACTCGTATCTCAGGGCTATCATGGGATCGACGCGCGACGCGCGTCGCGCCGGAATTAATGCTGCGAAAATGGCACAAGCAGTAAGAACAAGCGCAGCCGCGCCGAGCACCCACGGGTCATAGCTCTTGACCCCGTAAAGTTGGTGTGCGAGCAATTGGCCTCCCGCCAGGGCCGCCGGTATGCCGATAGCCAGTCCCAAGCCAAGTTGGGCCAGCGCGGCGCGCAGCACTAAGCCGAGCACATTCCCGCGATCGGCGCCGAGCGCCATGCGAACACCGATCTCGTTGGTTCGTCGCGCCACGCCGTAAGCTGTTACACCGTACAACCCAACGCAAGCCAGGATGAGTGCGAGCGCGCCGAACAACTCCGTAAGCCGCGCGATTAGCCGTTCTTGATTAAAGTTGCGGGCCACCTGCTCGCCAAAACTCATGATGTTGAGAACGGTGAGATTCGGATCGACATCAGCAAGTGCCTTGCGGACTGCCGGCTCGAGATTTTCCGGCTTACCGGCTGTGTGCATCTCGATGGCGCCGACCCATCCACGGACAGGGTCCCCGGGTGCCGCTTGGAGTAACGGCAGAAAGAGAGTGGCATAGGCAGGGCCACGCGTGTCCTGGTACTTTGCATCCTCGACAATGCCTACGATTTCGTAGTCGCCGCTGTGACTCGCGCCCCACATCCCAAGGTGCTGGCCGATTGGATTCTCGTTCAGAAAAAATCTGAGCGCGAACGTTTCGTTGATGACGGCAACGTTTTGGGCGCCAGGAATGTCGCGCTCGTCGATGGCACGCCCTTGCAGCAAATGGGTGCCTAACGTCTCGAAGTAATGAGGACCAACTCGGTCCCAGGAGGGCGCTGTCCAACGATAGTCTGGTGGTTTTCCCTGAATGAACACGCGTTCATTTGCGTTGTCACCGGCCAACGGGCTGTACCAGGACAAGCTTGCACTCAGGACGCCGGGTATTTGCGGCAGCGCCTCCTCAAGGCGCTGATAAAGCCCGTCAAGCTTATCGGGCGTGTAGCCGGACAGCTCGGGAGAGACCTTCACGATCAGGCGGCCCTCCGTGACAAATCCGAAATGCTGGTATTCGAGATTGCGCAAACTTTGCGTGACCAGACCGGCTCCAATCAAAAGCACAATCGAGAAGGCCACTTGTGCGACGACCAATGGTTTCTGCAGTACCGAAGAGCGATCGCCCGTGGAACGGCCCGCTCCGCGCAGGGCATCGAGGGGATCGGATTGCGACGCTGTCCATGCGGGTAAAATCCCGAAAACGATACCTGTCATCAGCGACAGAAGGATGGAGAAGCCGAGCACAGCCGGGGAGGGCCGGGCGTCAATAGGAACATAGCTGGCCCCGCGAAAGGCAAGATGCAGGATGCTACGAGTCCCGGCGTAGGCTACATAGAGTCCCGCGGCGCCGCCCATAAGCGCCAGAAGAACGCTCTCGGTGAGCATCTGCCGAATTAGGCGATGTCGTGGCGCTCCCAGGGCCAGCCGCACGGCCATCTGCGAACGGTTGGCCGACCCGCGCGCGAGCAATAGGTTAGCGATGTTCGCGCAGGCGATCAAAAGCAGCAATGCCGAGAGTGTCACCAACAAGTGCAGACCGGTTTCGTAGTCGGTCTTTAGTTTCTCGACTCCATGGCCCGCCGGCGTTAGATGGACGTGTTGTTGAGCAATGTCTTTCCGATCTCGCTCGGGAATAACTTCGCGGTGACTGCTGAGCCACGCCTGTAATTCGACCGTGAGCCGCGCTTGCGCGGGCTCCGGCGCAAAGCCGGACTTCAGTCGTCCCACAAGATACAGCCACTCGACTGCAGCGTTGGGGCGGCGCCATTTTTCGGGGTCGTCGACCAAGGGCAGCCAGAAGTCCGGCGGGTCGCTGCGAAGAGTGTCACCATAGAATCCCGGTGGGGTCACACCCGCAATCGCGCATTGAACGCCATTGATATTTAGCGTAGAGCCGATCACCGATGGATCTAGCCCGAAGCGCCCCTGCCAGCTGTGATAATTCATCACCGCAACACAAGGGGCGCTTGCCAAGTCGTCAGCGGGCGCGAGAAGTCGACCGGTGAAGGCGCGGATGCCAAAGGTGTTGAAGTAATTCCCCGAAACAAACTCGCCCTTATAGGGCTCAGCGGCAGACCCGTTACGGCGAACGCTCAAATCCGACATCCAGGGCTCAAAAGCGGCGAGCTCGCTAAATTCAGGCGTGTGGTCGCGAAGGTTCTCGTAAAGATGATAAGAATAAAGAACAAAACTACCGTTGTCCTGCGTCCCGCTCGTCACACAACAACCGTTATTGTCGCCGAGCCGATAGAGCTGCTTAGGGTTCGCTACAGGCAGCGACTTCAACATCACCGCATCAACGAGCGTAAAAATCGCCGTGGTGGCTCCGATACCCAGAGCGAGCGTGAGCACAACAGCAGCCGTGAAGCCAGGAGATTTGCGAAGTACGCGGAGACCAAAGCGCAGATCCTGAACGAAGTCTTCGATCCAATTTACCCTGCGCGCGTCGCGGCATTTCTCTTTGGTCTGCTCGATGCCGCCCAGGTCTAGCCGCGCCTCCCGCTGCGCTTCCTCAAGCGCCATCCCTTCTGCGATATATTCTTCGGTCTTCCGTTCGAGGTGGTCTCGCAGCTCGTCGTCCAATTCGTGGTCCACCTGCGCCCAGCGAAGCAACGACCGCAGCCGCAGCGGAATCGTGTACAGCCAGCCTGGTCGCATACTCCAACCTCCGTTTCGCCCCGAGCGCCGCTCACGCCTCTGTAAGCTTGATCACCCGCGAAATCGCGTTCGAAAGCCTGCCCCAGTTATCCGCTACTTTTTCGAGCGGTTGCCGAGCGAGCCGCGTCAGCGAACAATATTTAGCGCACCGTCCATACTCGGACGTCTTCCACTCAGCTGTAATCCACCCCTCTTGCTCCAGCTTGTGCAGAGCTGGGCATAACCATCCATCGCTCACCCGCAGCGCCTCACCGGAGACTTGCTTCAACGGCTGACTGACGGCGAAGCCGTCAACGGCTCAAACGCGAGAATTTTCAAGAGCAATATGTCCAACGCGCCCTGCACCAGATCCGCAGGTTTGCACATTATTCATGCCCTCGGTAACCGAGACTAGCACCTCTCCACTCGGTAAGCAAGGGGAGATGCTTTGCTTTGTGGCTTTTCGAGGCACCAAACTGGCGGTTCCCGTTCCATCTGGCGTCCCCTCGGCAACGAACGGAACGCCCAGTGGCGGCCATGCCGTCTAGAGACTGCTCCGCTCCGGGAAGTTTCGAAGTGGGTTGAGCGGTAACGCCCGTCTGAGAGCGCAACCTGAATCGCCTGGACGATTATCCTTCCCAATTGCAAATCAAGGAGGCAAAGAAGCATGCTCGCAAAAAGCGAGGCTGAAGTTACCGTGACTCTTCCCTCGGATCGAGAAATCGCCTTCACCCGGATATTCGAGCGGCCACGCCGTCTTCTGTTCGAGGCGTGGACGAAGCCCGAGCGCTTACGGCAGTGGTGGGGCTGTGAAGGCCGCGGGACAGGTCCGACTACTCCACTGGTAACGCTCCACAGAGTCGCCCGCCACAACCAGTGAGAGATATGCCTTCTCATGTATATGCCGCTCAATTGGAAGGCCAGACTCGTAGATGGCTTCCACCATCACAAAATCGCTTACGTTGAGTCTCCTCACCGTCCGTCCAAGGAAATTGCCGGCAGTTACTCTCACGAATGACACGCCCTTCTATCGTTACGCGAATCCAATCCCAATGCTCCTGAAACATTGTCGCGCAGTCGTAGAACCGACGCTGCCAGATTGGTTGCAATCCCGAAATGGGATAACAGCGGATTGAACGAATTCTCAAGGCGTAAGAAACCACGCTGCATTTGAAGCGCCTCAGTTCACCTGCGTCCTATGGCGATATTGACTAGGCGTAATTCCTACGAGGCGCGCAAACGAACGCCGCATGACATCAACGCTCGCAAAACCGCAGGCCTCAGCGATCTGTTTGAGGCCGCGATCTGTTCGCTCGATCCGATGACGAGCGGCTTCGACTCGCGCCTCTAAAACGTACTGCGAAGGTGTTCGGCCCAATTCGCGCGTGAATACGCGCTCAAAATTACGAACGCTCATAGCGACGCGATCTGCAAGGACCTGCACCGACAGTTTCTTTCGAAAGTTCTCCATGATCCAGAGCTGAAGCTCCTGGATGGCCTTCATCTCGGACGCCTGAGCGGATAGCGTGACGCTCAACTGCTTCTGTCCGCCGGATCGGCGCAGAAACAGGACGAGTTCGCGCGCCACATCCTGGGCAATGGCCGCCCCGCAATCCTCTTCGACCCACGCAAGGGCTAAATCGATGCCCGCCGAAATGCCCGCAGAGGTGTAGATGTTCGCATCTCTCACCCAGACAGGCTCGGATTCGACCTTCACCAGAGGATAACGGCGCGCTAATTCCTTGGCAAATCGCCAATGGCAAGTCGCTCTCTTCCTATTCAGCAACCCCGCCTCGGCGAGCACAAACGAGCCAACGCAAACTGATCCTAACCGTCGCACCGTCAGAGCGGCGCGCCTTAGCCAAGCAAATAGCGTTGGGTCACGAACGTTCCGCGTGCCGAGGCCACACACGAGCAACAACGAATCGAAGCTCTCAGTTAGGTCCTTGTAGTTAGTTTCTGCAAGAAACGAGAGCTGTTTTCCCTCGCCTTGGACCTTCAGGCCTTTGCCGCTGGTGGCGATTTCAACACTGTAAACGGGCCTACGCGCCAGTCGATTTGCCGCGCCGAAAACTTGGATTGGACATACCAGATCGAATTCGTCGACCGGGGGCACGGCAAGGACAACCACACGCCGACTCGATGTTCCAGACCTTCGCCGCAAGTTGCCGTTTGCCGAGGCCATATTGGATGCCATTAACTATGCAACGCTTCAAGCCGGCTTGCCAAGGAAACCGGCGGTTTTGGCGGGAATCGTCTGAACTTTGGCGAAAACTGCAGGCGTGCGCTTCTTATGATTCTCCTTAGAATTCTCACGCCCGAACGCGCGCAGAGGATGCCATGAAGGAAACACCGCAGCAGTTCACCCGGCGCATCCTGAGCTATGTGGACGGCAAGGACCCTCTCGCAGTGCAAGCGGAGACCGCGGAAAGGCTCGGTCAACTAATTACGGGTGTCTCCATGTCTGAATTGCGAAGGCGCCCCGCTCCAGAGAAATGGTCCGTGAGCGAGATCATCGCGCATCTAGCGGATGGAGAAATCGTCGGCGGATTTCGGATGCGATTCATTCTCGGATCTCCGGGTTCGCCAGTCGTTGCCTATGATCAAGACAAATGGGTAACCAGCGGACATTACCAGAAGCGCGACCCACAGAAATCGCTAGAGTTATTTCATGTGCTAAGGCAAGCGAACCTTGCCCTGCTCGACTCCCTTACGCCCGAACAGTGGAAGGAATACGGGATTCATTCCGAACGCGGGCAGGAATCGATCGAACATATCGCGCGCTTTTTTGCCGGGCACGACATCAATCACATTCAACAAATAGAAAGGATCCTCGCGCCGATGTGACCGAATCCCGGGCGGGTTTCGCCGACCAAGCGGGAGGCGGCATTCGCGGGTAGGCAGGTCAGTGAGTCAATTCTGGAGAGAGCTTCGCCTGAGCGTGCGAACCCTGGTCAAGCGACCGGGCTTTTCGTTCGTCTGCGTGCTCACGCTCGCGTTGGGCATAGGCGCAAATGCGGCGATTTTCAGCGCGGTGAACGCCATCCTCCTGCGGCAGCTTCCATTCCAGCATGCGAGCCACCTAGTCTGGATTACAGGAGTTCGACCCAACCGCAGTGATGCTCCGTTCTCCCTTCCGGATTTCATCGATTATCGCGATCAGGTTAGCTCCCTCGATGCTCTCTCGGCGGTAGGAAGCTGGAGCGGCAATCTGACGAGGCAAGGGGACACTGAGCAACTCGATGGCGTACGCGTTTCGGCAAACTTCTTCGAGACACTCGGTGTAACCGCTGTTCTCGGGAGAACTCTCAAACCCGAAGATGACCAGCCGGGTAGCCCCGCAGTCATTGTAATGAGCTATAGTCTTTGGCAAAGGCGATTTGGGGCTGATCCCAAGCTTATCGGCGAGCAGTTAGAGCTCAACGGCGTGAGTTACGCTTTGGTTGGCGTTCTGCCGGCAAACTTCTTGTTTCCCGTTCCTGGCGCGGAGCTTGCTGTACCTCTTGTTCCAGACGCGGATCCCTGGCGTTTCAACCGGAACACCGTGAACTTTCTACGCATGATAGGGCGTACTCGGCAAGGCGTGACACTTGATAAAGCGCAGGCCGAAATGAATGCACTTGCGGTCAAGCTACGCCAACAGTTTCCGGAGCCAAATGCTCGCAAGTTAGGTGTGAAGTTGACACCGATGCGCGATCAGGTCACCGGCGGTCATCGTCGCGTGCTTTTGGTGCTCCTAGCGGCCGTCAGCTTTGTCCTGTTGAGCGCGTGCGCCAATTTAGCAAATTTGAACTTGGTGCGCGCCTCAGCGCGCCGAAAGGAAATGTCCATCCTTTCTGCGCTCGGTGCGACACGCTGGCAAGTAGTCAAGCAGCTTCTCTTGGAAAGCGCTTTGCTGGCTGCTGCCGGGGGCGTCCTCGGACTTTTTTTAGCTCGTATCGGAGTGCAAGCATTGCTGGCACTGACCCCTGCGAATGTACCGCGCGCCGGCGAAATCGGGCTAAGCGCGCCTGTACTTGCATTTACCGTCCTCCTTTCCCTTATGGCGGCACTAGCGACGGGACTCGCCCCTGCGTTGTCAATAACGCGAGGTGACTTGGCCCGACGATTGAACGAGGCATCTCGCGGATCAACGGAAGGGGCACGAGGGAAAGCCCTGCGCACTGGGTTCGTCGTTGTCGAAGTAGGGCTCTCCCTAATCCTCTTGACAGGAGGGGCGGTTTTGCTCAAAAGCTTCTCCAAGGTGCAGGCCGTAGACCCGGGCTTCGATCCGCATGGTGTTCTGGCGGTTCGCTTGTCACTGCCGAAAAATCGCTATCCCCATTTGGCGGACGTGACCAGGTTCTACGACTCGTTAATGCCTCGTGTCCAGGCACTCCCTGGCGTCTCGGCCGCCGGCGTAATCCAAATGTTGCCGTTGAGCGGTCTGATTTCCTCAATACCCTTCACCGTGGCTGGGCGCGCGTTTTCCAGGGAAGAGATTCCTCAAGGGGAGTACCGTATCGTCAGTCCGATGTATCTGAAAGTCATGCACATTCCTGTTCTCAAGGGCCGTGAATTTAGCGAGAGCGATACAAATCGCACGCAATTGGTTTGCTATGTCAACGAAACCTTGGCCAAGCGTTTTTGGCCCGCAGGCGATTCGGTCGGCGCCCACCTATTGCTGTACGATACGGACTCCAGCCCGCGTGAAGTTGAGATTGTCGGGGTAATTCACGACGTTAAGGACCGAGGGCTAGAGACCTCCCCAAGCTTTGATATCTACGTCCCGGTGCGGCAGACACCTGAAGATGCGGTTACCTGGCTTCGGAACTATCAGCATTGGGTATTGCGTACCGGGAACGATCCTCTGGCCCTGGCCGACACCTTCCGCGAACAGCTTCGGACCATTGACGCAGAAGTGGCGGCTTCCAACATCCGCTCGATGGATCAGTATTATTCAATGACGATTGCGCCTCGGCGTTTCAATTTACAGCTGCTGTCGGTTTTTGCGATTGCTGCCCTCGCATTGGCCCTCGCTGGAATCTATGCGGTCGTATCGCACTCTGTGAACCAACGGACCCACGAGATCGGCGTTCGTATGGCCGTTGGCGCCCAGCGCAGCGATGTATTGCGGATGGTGATCATGGACGGAATGAAACCAGTTCTGCTGGGATTGGCGCTCGGCATCCTGTGTGTGCTTGCCCTCACGAGAGCTGTAGCAAGCCTACTTTTTGCGGTGAGCGCATCAGACCCGACCACCTTGGCCTTGGTGACCATATTGTTCGGCGGGGTTTCGCTTGCAGCTCTCCTCCTGCCGGCTCACCGTGCCGCAAACATTGATTCACTTGCAGTGCTTCGGACAGATTAGAACTGAGCACCGTTATGAAGGCCTTCGAAATTCGCGAAAAGTTTGGAGCGGATTCATTAAGGCTCGTGGACCGGCCCGCTCCCTCCCCTGGACCGGGGCAAGTCCTGCTCAAGATGAAGGCATTCTCGATCAACTATCGAGACCTGCTTGTCGTTGACGGTGTGGGGCGGTGGAAGCCACCACTCGGGCGGGTTCCGCTCTCGGACGGAGTGGGCATCGTCGCGGCTGTGGGAAGCGGCGTCTCACGCGTAAACGTCGGGGATCGAGTTGCCCCCATTTTCTATCCGAAATGGTTGGAAGGAAGGGCTGCTGCCGGGAAAATGGGGCAGGCCTTGGGCGGTGCGGACGCGGATGGCGTGCTCGCAGAATACACGGTTTTTGATGAGGCCAGCGTTGTTCGTGTGCCGCCACACTTGAGCGATGAGGAAGCTTCCACATTGCCTTGCGCAGGTGTAACGGCGTGGAGTGCGCTAGAAATTCTCGGGAATATCACTCCGGGCGATTCCATTGTCGTTTTGGGGACGGGAGGCGTCTCGATTTTCGCCCTCCAGTTCGCGGGGTTTCGCAGAGCCCACATCATCGTCACGTCGAGCAGCGAACAAAAACTAGAACGCGCAAAAGAACTTGGGGCTGCTGCGGCGATCAATTACAAGGCCAAGGTAGACTGGCCAAAGGTGGTCGTAGAGCTAACCAATGGTGTCGGCGCGGACTATGTTGTGGACACCGTGGGAGGGTTGAAGGAAGCGATTGCGGCCGTGCGCCTGGGAGGCACGGTGGCGTTTGTGGGGTTGCTCATCGGCATGGCCACTGAAGTCGATCTAGTCGCGTTCATGGGCAAGTCCGCCCGCATCGAAGCGGTCGACGTGGGATCGCGAGGGATGTTTGAAGCGATGAATAGAGCTATTGAATTTCACGCGATGCGTCCCGTGATCGATCGCGTATTTGGATTTACAGAGTTGCCCGAAGCGCTTAACTACTTGAGAGTGGCCCGTCACTTCGGCAAGGTGTGCCTGCGTGCGTAGGCTCTCCAAAACTCGGCTCTTGGCGGCCGGCAGCTACGGATTTCCGAGGCGGCGTAAGTTCAAGTCTTACCTCGAGGAGCTCAGCCACTTACCCCTGTCTAGCTTTCTTGATATCCGTTTGCGCAAACTGCCCCCTAGGTCAGACAGAGCGGTCCGGCATCGTATTGAAAAACACCCTCGCATCACCTGATGCAGTACTACGTTTCTCTGCCCGACGCATGGACACCTTAGGAAAAATGGCCGGTCGTTTTCACGATTGAAGGCGGAGGGAAAGATTTCCGCCACAGCGCGGAGGTTTACGAAGCCGCTCCGAAGCAAGTGTCTTTCATCATCGTGTCGCCGGTAATACCGACCGACGGCGGTGGAGACGACCAGAGAAATCTGCCGGTGTATTACTACCCCGACGGCTTGTGGAATGAGATAGACAGAATCGGTGCCTGTGAGGAAGGCCTTCAACTGCCTGCTGCGCTTGCAATGTGGCCTGCCGAACACCCGCATCGCAGCGCTTGTCAAATCGTACGAGGCATGTCGACTTTTCTCTTTTGCGTTACAATTTGATGATGGGTATTTTGCGGCGGCTTTCACGCTGGATGGGACTACAGGACCATATGACTCACCTCGCAGCAGGAAACACGGCTCCCGAATTCTCTCTCAAATCGCTCGACCAGAAGGAGTACTCGCTGCACGCCCTACTCGAGCGAGGCCCTGTCGTCGCAGCCTTCTTCAAGATTTCCTGCCCGGTCTGCCAGTTCACTTTCCCCTTCCTGGAACGTCTGTACAAGCGCTACGGCTCGAGCGGCGCAACCTTCCTTGGTGTCTCCCAGGACGACGCTCGCGCAACCAAGAGCTTCGCCTCCGAACACGGCGTCACATTTCCGTTAGTTTCGGATTCCGACGGCTATCCGGTTTCCAATGCCTATGGGCTGACCAATGTCCCGACGATTTTTCTGATTGAGCCTGGCGGCAAAGTGAAGGTCAGCTCCACCGGTTTTGACAAGGAGGATTTGGAGACCATCGCCGGCGAACTGGCCGAGCGCCGCAAGATCGCTCTCACTCCCCTGTTTCTCGCCGACGAAGTGGTTCCCGCCAACAAACCGGGATGAAGTTCGAAGAACTAGGTCCGGTCCTGGACCTGAAGCAGTTTGCGGTTCTCCGTCTTCAATCTTGCGTTTCTTGATCTTGGGATTCGATCAAGGAATGGTTCAAAACACGCATTCGCGGAAATCCGCTCCAATCAAATCAAACGATGTCCCAATTGCTCTTACACGGCTAACCGACCTGCCTTTGCCGTTAGTCCACCGCGATTTCTAGCCAGCGCTTCTTGTGCTTCTCGGGCTTTTTTCTCTTATCCGGGATCACTCGCGTGACCGCCGGCGCTAAGCCGGACTTTCGCGCCACGCGCCGCGCCTCTTTGCCTAGGTCGATGGCTCTCTTCTTCCTCCGCTTCATGACAACGAGAGGTTAGCGCAACCAGGATGCAGAAGGAAGCGTCGCGCGGGGTCCGGCCTGCTGCCGCCCCCGCACTGCGGCGATGAACTGCGCATCACTTTTGACAGGGTTAGCCCGCTAGAAATTGAACAGGCACTGCAAATAAATCAGGCGGTTGGCCGTGGAGGAAGAAAACGGTCCTCCAACCAATCCATTGGATTCGCCAAACAGCGGCGAACTCAGATTGCCGATGGGGTTGGACACGTTCACGTAATTGAAGACATTGCGTGCGTTGACGCTGAGCGTCAAATTGTAATGGTTTTCCGAAGGGCCGCCCCACATGCCTCCGTGATCGCCGTGCGGTCCCCCGGGGCCGCGCCCAAACGTGCCTCCGCTCATCCCTCCGCCTCTGGCGGCTGTTTCTTTCTTTGCGCCGAAGCCGAAGGTCTTGCTTAATCTGAGGTTCAGGGAGAAGCGCGCCGGCGCGGTCTCATCGTTGATCGGGATGCCGATTTGTCCGGGTTGTACCACTTCATTGAAGCATCCAAACGCTGTGGGTTTCACGCCCGGACTGCCGCAGGCGCCTACCGTGGGGCGGGCGTTGAACGTATTGATTCCGTACAAATCTTGACCCGTAGTGATGTTAAACGGAGGCCCGGACTGCGCGATCAAGAATGGGCTCAGGCGGAAACCCCAGCGAAAGCTCGCGGTACCGCCAACAAACGCGCGATGTCGTACATCGAACGATGCGCGGCCATAATCTTCCTCGATGCCGCAAGGCGTTCCCAGGGAAAGGTTCGGCGCTCCGCAGGGTATCGAGGGGATATAACCGGCACCGGAGGTGTCGCTGTTCGCATAGTTCAGCGTGTAATAGCCCCACAACGTCAGGTTGGCTCCCATCTGTGTCCTGGTGTTCACGATGAGCTGATTTTGCTTGAAGATTCCGCCCGACGCATACTCGTAGGTGATTTCCGGCGTGGCGGGCGGCGGGGCCCCTGGAATCAAAGGAACATAGTTTGTATAGAGCTGATGCACGCCGCGCGAACTGAGATAGGTAACGGAAAGATTCGCATACTTGCCGAGTTGCCGCTCGACGCTCACACCGGTCTGCATGACGTAAGGTGAACGAAGGGAGTGGTTGACATGGTAGACGACCTCGGGCGTGCTGGATTGGGACACCGGAGTCGTTTGACTGGGATTGAAGAAACCCGGGTTGTGAACCTGGAATTGCTGCTGAACGAAGCCGTTCTGCAGTTCCTGCTGCAAGACAAGGTCGGAGGCAAAGCGGTCGTAGAAAATACCGTAGCCCGCGCGCAGCACCGTTTTGGGCGATTTGTTCTTCCCGTTTCCGTCCAGTCCCCAGGCGATGCCAACCCGCGGCGCGAAGTTGGTGTGGTCTCCCAGATCGTTTTGAATTTCATAGCGCAACCCTGTGCTCAGCGTCACATTCGGACGGATACGCCAGTCGTCCTGGACAAAGAGTGCTCCGTCAAACCAGGTAACGTCCGCCGTGGCATTCCCGGCCGCGCTGGAATTCAGGGAGTAAAAAGTTGGGCCCCCGCCATTGGCGATCCCCGTGGCTGGCGTGTCTCCAGATGCAATGGCTTGCAACATGATCTGGTAAGCCTGAAGTCCGGTTAACTGCGGGCAGGTGCTGGGCGGTTTCGCCACACCACAGCCTAATACCCTTGGGTCAGGCCGCGATCCAAACACGTATGTTCCGTTGAAATCCGCGGTCGACAAGTAGTCATCCGTCGTCGCGCGCAACCGCCCTCCGTACTTGAGGGCGTGCTTGCCCACATTGAAATAAGTGATGTTCTGCAATTCATACCGGTTCTGCGTATCGGACAGCGTTCCGCCGCTGTTGCCCCCGGTTGAAAACGCTCCTTGAATCGAAATCGTAGGTGTCGTATTGAGCGGATTCTGGTCCCGTTCCTGATGAATGAACTGAAACCGTGTTTCATTGATGGTACGGGGACCGAGCAACTGCGTGTCCGTCATCTGAAACGTGTGCTCCGTATTCAGGGCATTGTAGGCCTGGGCAGGCAGAGTGAGCCCGAGGACGCCAACGCCGTCGCCGGCCTCGTTGTTGCGCCAATACTGGTAGCGCGTGACCAGCGTGTTGCTCGGGGTGATTTGAAAATCGAAGCGCTGGCTCACTTCCGTGCGCGTGCGCGGATTGGGAAACGCGCCGGCAAACTGCGTGATTTGAAGCGTATTAGGATCCAGAAACGGCGTGTTCACCACCGAAAGATCGTTGAGATTCCGTCTCTCGACGTTGGTGAAAAAGGAGATTCTTTTTGTCAGCGAACCCCCGAGGTTTCCCTCGTAGTGCTCGGAATCGTAGCTCGGCGGTGCAACGCTGCCCTCGAACGGGTTTCGCGAGTTGAAGGCTGTGGTGTTGCCCATGACCATGAGCTGTCCGTGTAGTTGATCGGTTCCCGGCTTGGTCAGAATTTCTATACGGCCATAGCCCAATTTGTCGTATTCGGAAGAGAACGGATTCTGATTGATGCGAATCTCGCGAATCGAGGCTTTCGGCGGAAGCTGCCCAGCAGTGAATCCGTCAATATAGATCTGTCCGCCGTTCGGCCCTGCCGACGGTCCCGCCAACGCCTCTAACTCCGATTGCAGTTCGTCGGGATCGTCAGAGAGCGCTTCGAGCTCTTTTCCCTTCATAACCACGGTGCCGGCATTGTTCGATGGATTGACGTCGACCTTCGTCGTTTCGTCGATTACCTCGACTTTTTGCTCTTCCATCTGGATCGTCAGGCTGATGTTCACCTGCACCTGCTGGTTCGCTAGGATCTGGACATTCTCTTTCGTGAACAGGGCAAATCCCTTCGCCGCCGCCTTGAGCGAGTAGACCCCGGGCGGGAGGCCTTTGAATTCATAAATCCCCTCTTTATTGGAGGTGGCGTCATAGGAAGTCCCGCTCGCACTCGTTACGCGTACGGAAGCCTTGGGGACGCCGGCGCCGGAAGGATCGGTCACAAATCCGGTCAATCCCCCGGTAGGGCCCGCGGCCCCGCCTGCGGGCGCCTGCGCGCACAAACGGTCGGCGAAGAGGGGAAGCAGAACGAAACACAAGAAGGATGCACATGCAGTTCGAACCGGCCGAAAACTCATCAATTCTCCAAATTCGGTGGGATTCCCTTGCGATTGCGCGACGTCATGGATTCCCTGCTTCACCGCCGGGCCCTTCGCTAAGGCTCCAGGGTGAGAGGATCGTGGAGGCGTTGCTATTCGGCGAAGCTTGCAGTATCGGCTCCACCCCCCCGAGCAGCGTGATCACCGACGGCTCGCCGTTGAGCCCTTCCTCGGTCGCAACGATCATTACCGCGTCACCCTTCTGTAGTTCCGCGAGCGTCGCCCGAGGCATGCGATTGAGGGCTTGCTGGAAGTCTCCACCACCGCCGGCGCTCCTGCCCGCCCCTCCGGGACCGCCAGACCCGGCGCTCGTTGGCGTCTCACCGGACCTCGCTCCTTGCACCGCGCTCGCGGCTCCCGCCGGAGCGGAGTTCTGAGACTCCGGCCCGGTTCTCTTAAGGCGCATGGCGATGCCTTGAGCCATCGGTAAGGGCAGCTTGCGGATCTGCGAATCCCCGGTGATTCGCAGCGTGACGGGTTTCTTGGCCACTAGGTCCTGCACCGTGATGGTATTGGCTGAAGCGTCGATCGAAGAAATGGTTCCCGCGATGTTCCGGAAAGTGCCACACACGATTTCCGCCGCCGCGAGCTCGCCTCCGTCGGCGCTGCGCGTGCCTCGCGCGCGAAGCTGGTCACCCGGCTTGATTTCCTCGAGCCGGGCTGGTTTTGCGTCGTCAAACCTGATGGAATCGAGCGCATACCGGCGAATGATGGTGTCTTTGGAAAGATGGATGGTTACGGTTTTCTTCTCGCCCATCGCCTGCTGGGCGATCACAATAGAGCCTGCAACCGGATCAACGCTGCTTACCAATCCTCCCACCCCTTGCCTCCGCCATTCTTCGCGCTCACGGGTTTGCTTTTCCGCGATGCTGGCTTTCTTCATTGCAATGATGGCGCTCGCAAGCACGGATTTTCCGTCCGGCGCGAGCTGCCCGCGCACCAGAATGCGGTCTCCGGGAAGTAATTCTTGCAAGGGAATGGGTACTGCCTCCTTCAAGTCCTTTTGGCCAGGCTCCACGCGGAGCAGCCTCGCTCCTTCTTGCACCACGACGGTTACATCGCCTCCCGCATCCGTTGACAATATAATGTTGTTCCCCGAGATGGACTTAAGCGTTCCCACCGGGCGAGCTGTATTGGTGGCTTGGGCGCTCGCCGTCCGCGCGCCGAACGAGGCGGCTCGCAGAGGTGTAGTCCTCGTCGCGCTGGCGACTACAAACACGGTGAGCGGAAGAAAGATCTTTATAAGCTTCGAATCACAAAACGCCATCGAGAATGCCCTGACCTCCCGAGTTTTCCAGGATGACACAGGGCGACGGATTGGGGATCTTCGCCCCGGCTGACGCGCACCCAGCCAATTTAACGCGTACTACTTAGACGTCGCCGCAGGTGCAAACCGTTTCAGCAGGTGCCGATAAGCTTCGAGCCTTATCCACCTGGTTCCAGTACCTTCGTAAGAAACAAGCTTCCGCCCCGTGACCTGGGTCACCTACCGCGGTGCCGCAGGTCACCGCAATCTCGCTCGTCCCGCACGACAATTTGTTCATCTTTTGTTCATCTAGGGAGGAGGCCATGCCTAAACCCCCAAAAAACGACCGCGAGCTATTGGAACTGCTCAAATTCGAGCTTCGTTTTCTCGAAGACGGCGGCTACGGACAATCGCCGCATGCGGCGCGACGGGTATCCCTGGTCTTTGAAGATTCACTCACCTGCATGAACTTCAACAGTCAAGACCGCACTCCTTGCAACGCCTGCTTGCTCATGAAGTTCGTGCCGCCCGGCCGCGTCAACGCGCAGACCCCCTGCCGACACATCCCGCTGAACAAAGATGGCGAAACACTCGCTTCCTTGTATGAATCTGCCACGGAGCTGGAAATCGAAGAAGCCGTTGGGAATTGGCTTAGAGCCAGCATCCGTCGTCTGGAACAAGAACGGGGATCCGCTAACTCCTAAGCCGCGTTCTGTAAAAGCACTCGTGAGGATGTCGCCCAGGATCCTTCTTTCTGTTCGGCCATTTCAATCAAGTCGCATGATTCATTCCATTCGTTTTCGTGATAAAATTCTCTCATAGCTGTTCGCAAGGGCGACGACTGGAGAGCGTAGCCCGCGTTTGGCCAAGTCCAACGAGCTTGACCACGCGCCCGACGACGTAAAGCCTGCCATCACGACTTCGAAGTGGGCAGTCTTCCCCGGCAACCAGCGTCCTTGAGAAAGGGGCCCTTTTTCCATGCTTCGGATCCCGGTTACCTCGGTCGATATCACCCAAATTGGTTATCAGGAAGATTCAGAAACTCTCGAAATCCAGTTCTCCCGCGGTGAAGTTTGCCAGTATTACAACGTTCCGTCCGGCATCTACGACGAG
>DATAIH010000117.1:0-13749 GCA_036262755.1 Candidatus Acidiferrum sp. | reverse complement strand
GTCCCAGCCGCCCTCCCGCACTTTCTCAACCAGGGCAGGCGTGACGGAGTAGCCTTCAATGGACAAAGAGTGGTAGGCATCGGTCCGGTAGATTTCGTCGACGAAGCGAAGATACGCTTCCTTGTCCGCCGGAAGCCCCGGAGCCTTCGGGAACGCCGCGAGAACCTTACCTCGCATCGCTTCCCAAAGCATCTCGACGCGGCTCGCGATCGGAGCGGCGGGGCGGCTCGGCTTGTGGAATATCTGTCCGGCTTCAAATGGGCTGCTCTCTCGCACATCGTGTCCGGCGCTCTTCATCGCGCGGAGAATCTCGTCCGCGAGTTCCTCGCGCCCGGTTTGCCGGAAGGCCTTGGCAAGATAACCGGCTTTGGCGGAATGACCGCCGTTCAGCAGAAGGCGAAGCAGGTCCGAGGCGTCAGCGAGGCTGGCCATCACCACTTGCGCCTCGAGGGGATACAGCTGAAAGAATGATTCAGGCACACGTACCAGCGCCGCCGCCGGCGTAAACAGACGCAATCCGTCCCGCACCATCAGAGCCGCGGGCGTGGGCATGTCCGCGACTTTCAAATCGTAAAGCGTGGTGCCGAACAACAAGTTGATATCGTTGTTCGTCGCTTTCGGGCTGTGCACCACCAGTTGATCGGGGATCACCGTTCTCCCGCCGTGCAAAAAAAGGGACTGCTCTGGCGACAGGTGCCATTGTTCGCCAAAGCGCTCGCCCGAGTAACGCGCGCAGAATTCCCAAAACGACGCGTGCCAGGGGGTGCTCTCGCCGGCCTGGGCATCGGGGCTTGAAGAAATCAGCCAACCCTTCATGACTTCCTGTAGGAAACCGTTCTCCAAAAGGCGTTCGCGGTGAACTCGGCTTAGTTCGTCGGAACCGAACACACGACGGTCGCCTTGCTGGAGCGCCTTGAGCACGTCCAGGGATTCCGCTAATTTTTCATTTGGCGAGGTCATCAGGCCTCCCCTGTTTCATGGATGTTTACGAGTTTAAGTGGGCGAGTAAATACAAGTATATGATGCTGCACAACTACAAGTCAATAATGCCGTGCAAACGCAAGTAGCAATTGTTTTTTGTTATCTACCTCACTGATTACCATGACGTTACTTCAAAGTCGGCAAGGCATCCTTGGGACAACCAGTTTGACAAGGTTCCCTCCTCCGCTTCCCTTATGTGGCGCCGGAGAGTGGAGGACGGACTACGCGTGACGACAAGCGAGAAGGCTTCACCCTGGTCCACCGAGAATCCCGACTTCCACGCAAGTGAGAACCTAAACACCTAGACACTCATTCGGACACTATCCCGTTCCCAACTGTTTTTGGTTTCACCGTGGCGGTCTCCTCCGCTTCCCATCGTTGACGGATCTATCGCGCAGAGCCTAGCATGAGGTGCGGAACGAACGGCGATGGGGGGCAGCGGTGATTGGTCAGGTTCTAGGTCATTGTCGTGTCCAGGCAAAGATTGGCGAAGGTGGCATGGGCGTTGTCTATCGCGCCTACGACGAAGTGTTGCTGCGCGATGTGGCCGTAAAAGTTGTCAAGAAGGATCCTCAGCTAGATTCCTCGGCAAGCCAGAATCTACTCAAAGAAGCCCGCGCTTCTTCCTCTCTCGCTCATCCCAACATTTGCACGATCCACGACGTTGGCGAGACAGAAGGCGAACTCTACATTGTCATGGAACTCGTAGAAGGCAAGTCGCTGTACGAGATGTCGAGAGATAGCGGCCTGCCTCCGGAACTAGTCATCCGCTACGGCGTGCAGATCGCCAGGGCGCTTGTCCGGGCCCATGACCGAGGCATCGTCCATCGAGATCTGAAGACCGCGAATATCATGGTCACCTCGGACGGGCTGGCAAAAGTGCTCGATTTCGGCTTGGCAAAACGCGTGGGAGACGGTCTTCTCGAGGGCCCAACACGCACTCTAGAAACCATCGCGGACGGCTCCACGCTCAGCGGCACGTTGGCCTATATGTCGCCGGAAGTCCTGCGCGGAGAAGGTTCCGACTACCGCTGCGATCTCTGGGCGCTCGGTGTTGTGCTTTATGAAGCCGCGTCCGGCCGCCGGCCTTTTGAAGGGCGCACTGGCTTCGAATTGAGCTCTGCGATCATGCGCGAATTGCCCAAACCGCTCGGTCCTCCTGTCCCGCCGGGCCTTTGGGCCATTATCCAGCGCTGCCTGTCCAAAGAATCGATGCAGCGTTACCAGCACGCCGGAGAAGTGCTAGCGGCTCTCGAGGCCATTCAATCCGCGGCCGTTTTCGCGCCGGCGCCCGGCTCCGACCGCAGCGAACCTCGAACCACGGTCTTGCACAGTGTGCGCCACGCGCGCGTACGCAAAGGAGATTTTCTTTTGTTGGTCGGAACCACGAAAGGTGCTTTTATCCTTCGCTCCAACACCAATCGCGCTCGCTGGGAAGTGGGCGGTCCTTATTTCCACGGTCACGCGGTTTACGCGATGGTTTATGACAGCCGTAGCGGCCGGCACCGCATCTGGGCATCGACGCAGAGTTTTTGGGGCACGCTGCTGCGCTCGAGCGAGGATTTTGGCAAGAGCTGGACTAATCCGCAGGAAGGCAATATTCGATTTCCTGCGGATACCGGGCTCTCCTTGAAGAACATCTGGCAGATCTGTCCCGGCCGGGCGGATGAGCCCGGCGTGCTCTATTGCGGCGTCGAGCCAGCAGCACTTTTCGAAACCCGGGACGGTGGGGAGACGTGGTCGCTCGTGCGCGGTCTGTTCGATCATCCGCATCGGCCACGTTGGGTACCTGGCAACGGCGGACTGGCGCTACACACAATCGTGCTTGACCCTGCCGACAAGCAGCGCATGTACGTGGCGATTTCCGCCGGCGGCGTCTATCGCACCAATGATGCTGGACGCACGTGGACGGCACAAAACCGGGGAATCCGGGTCATGTTCATGCCCAGCAAATACCCCGACTTCGGGCAATGTGTTCACAAAATCGTGATGCACCCGGAGCGTCCCGAACGGCTGTTCCTGCAAAACCATTGGGGCCTATATCGCTCGGACGACTCGTGCGAAAACTGGACGGACATCGCCAACGGTGTGCCGTCAGATTTCGGATTTGCCATGGTCATGCACCCCAAGAACCCGGACTGCGTCTACATCGTCCCCGTGGAGTCCGACCAGTTTCGCTGCGCGTGCGATGGCCGGCTGCGGGTTTATCGTACGCGCAACGGGGGTGCCTCGTGGGAGCCGCTCGCTCGAGGCTTGCCGCAGAAGCAGGCTTACGAAACCGTCTTGCGCGACGCCATGACTGCAGATTCGCTCGATCCGGCGGGAATTTACCTCGGCACAAGAAGCGGGCAACTGTTTGGCTCGTGCGACGAAGGAAAGACTTGGAACAAAATCCTCGACGGATTGCCGGCAATTGTCTGTGTACGAAGCGCATGGATCGAGGATGGGTCGCGATCATCCGGCCTCAGCGAGCCCGTTAGCCCGCCGCGGTCTTCGTCTCGAAAAAGTGCCCACACTTCAAGCCACTCGCGGCGAAAAAGAAGGTAATTGTGCCGGTGACCTTTCATATTCCCGGGCCATTGCGCGAATTCGCCGGAGGGCGCAGCAGGGTCACGGTCGAGCAATCACCCGTCACTTTGGCCGAGGCCTTGTCTTTGCTGTGGATGCTTTACCCCGGCCTGCGGGATCGCCTCACAACCGAACAGGGACAAATGCGCGAGCACATCAGCATTTTCATCGGAGACGAAGATGTTCGCTATACCGGAGGCCTCGCCAGTCCCGTTTCCCCGGGATCGGATATCTCGATTGTGCCTGCCATCAGCGGCGGCTGGGAGTCTCTTTAAGGATTTTCCGCGCCCATAATTCCGCCCGCAACTTGTAGCCGGTAACGAATTAGGCTCACGGCTCGTCCCGTTGCCTTGACTTCACGCTGGACCCGGTCTACACTACGGAGTTTTTAGGTAGCCCCAAAAAGGATGCAGGGGTGCGGGACTTACATGGACAAGAAACGACTCGATTATTACAAGAAGAAATTGCTGACGCGGCGCGAAGAACTGATGAAGACCATCGCGCGCACCCAGGAAGAAGGACGGACAGCGGACGAAGATCCCACCGTCGACCTGGCAGACAAAGCGGCCAACTCCTATACCAAGGAATTCCTCTTCGGCATGACCAGCACCGACCGCTCGCTGTTGAACCTGATTGATGCAGCGCTGAAGCGCATCCAGGAGGATGAATACGGCGTTTGCGCCAACTGCCAGGAAGAGATGCAGCAAAAGCGGCTGGAGGCCGTCCCGTGGGCCAAGCACTGTGTTCCCTGCCAGGAAAAAATGGAGCAGGGCCTGCTGTAAGCGTGCCCACGCCAAATAGAAGCCTGGTTGCCAGGTCAAAAGCTTCCCGCTCATATCCCGAGCGCGAGCCAGAGCTCGGCTGCCACCAAGACGCGCTGTCTTCCCAGCCCTTCGCGAAGCGCTTGGGGCTTTCTAGAAGAGAATAAGGCGGCTCTCCTCGTGCCCAGTCGCCCTTGGCGCGACAAACGCACGTTGGCCCAAGGCAGCCAAGTTGCCCATCTTCGCGTCCAACTGGTCGATGATGGGGCCAAGACGGGAGCGAGGGGGCATGCCTGCGCGCGAATGCTCTGCCAGGCTCCCGCCAAATCCATAATCGGGCTTAGTCACCCGGGAGGGCAAGAAATCCACTCCCGAGCTGCGCGGGATGGTAGAATAGGCCGAGGCAAGCTCAATGGGATCCAACCGGCATATGGCGGCCGATTCCCGGGGGGCTCATACCCCCGACGCGGCTCGCGCGACCACGCCCGATTCGGAAGCCCCCGCTGGCAGTAGAATCCACAACTCGATTTCCCGTCGCGCATCCCTGATGCAGGAACCTGTGCTGGTTTTGAATGCTACCTACGAGCCCATTAACGTCACCGCCGTACGCCGTGCCATGGTCTTGATGCTGAAAGGCGTGGCCCAGGCTGAAGAGCTGCACAATGCCGAGGTGCATTCCGCGGCCCATGCGCATCAGGTCCCATCGGTAATCCGGCTGCTCGCGTATCGGCACATTCCCCAGCAGAGCCGCGCGCTTTCGCGCAAGAATATTCTGCTGCGCGACCGGAATACTTGCCAGTTTTGCGGGCGCGTGTTCCCCAGCTCGGAACTGACGCTAGACCATGTCCTGCCTCGCTCTCGGGGCGGCCGCTCCTCCTGGGAAAACCTGGTGGCTTGCTGCTACCATTGCAACAACACCAAGGGCGACCGCACCCCGGAAGAGGCCGGGCTGAAGCTGGCCCGGAAGCCCCGGCCTTTCACATTACACACCTCGCGGCAGCTGATGAGGCTGATCGGACACCGTGACGACCGGTGGCGTAAGTACCTGTTTTATTGAGATTTGCCCTTACTAAATCGATTTTGCCGAAAATTATTTTATAATCGAAGGAAACCTTTTTCGTTCCCGCACATCTAATTATTCAAACCACTTCGAGGACACACCCCGGGAAGCGGTTAGGGCTTGCCCCTAACCGCTTCTCTCCTTTTACCGGCAGAGTCGCCCCGGGACATGGCTTCCCGAATCTCGCTCATTCAGATTGCTGCTGAGGCTTCGGCGGGCAAGCGAGGATAGGTCTGCTCGCAGGCCCCGGAAGCGGACCCCACTGCCAGCACCTCGACTCAGGTTCGATCGCGCCGACCACCGACCGAGCCCGGGCCTTTCGCGGTCTCCACACGCTTCCTACGATAGCCCGCGACAAATGAAAATGCGGCTGCCGCGCTCCTCGAGGTCCAGGAGGTGACAAACTAGAGGCATTCTTCGAGCCTGGCTTCGCGTTCCGCGCTCACCTGCACGCGGCTCACACAACAAAACGATATGGCTATCAGAGATCTAAGCGCGAGAGTCAGGAGGCCTAGCGTCCAACGCTCAATCGCTGGATCAAAGGCTCCGGCAGGTGGGCGAGCCGCATGCGCTTCTGCACCGCGGGAATATCGTACGGAACACGCCAAAATTCCACCACGTTGTGCCCCAAATCCCCAATGGCAAACGCAGCTCGCGGGTCCCCGTCGCGCGGCTGTCCGACGGAACCGGGATTCAATAGATAGCGGCGCGTCGGCTCGATCCGCAGCGCGGCAAACGATTCCGACGGGCGCGGCCGGATCTGCATTATTTCCAGCCGTGCGTCCTGATAGGAAAAACCGCCCTGGTGATGGGTGTGGCCAAAAAAAGTAACGATGGCAGTGGAATCGAGGAGCCCCTCGAGAGCCTGCTCCGGCGTGAATACATATTCATCTTCGTCCTGAAGGGCCCCGTGGACGAGCACGATGCCGTCGGTCTCCAACGGCCCTTTTGGCAAAGCCGAGAGCCACGCCATATTCTCCGGCTTCAATTCCGCCCGGGTCCAGTCCACGGCAGCTTTTGCGATGGGATTGAAGTCTTCCGTGGCCATCGTGCCCGTCACGGCCTTGTCGTGATTTCCTCGAATCGTCTTTGTGCCAAGCTCTCGTAACCGTTCGGTTACGTAATTGGCGTCCGGGCCGTAGCCCACTACGTCGCCCAGGCAAACGGACAAATCCCAGCGATCCTTCGAGGCTTCGAGGACCGCATCCAGGGCGCTGCCATTGGAGTGCAAATCGCTGAGAATGAGAGTCCGCATTCCTGGCCCCTGAAAAAAATGACCTAGAGTATAGATGAACAATCGAAGCGATGCCACGACCGCAAGCGTTGTCGCGTTGCTTGGGACACCAAGCGACCTGGGTTGTGTGGCAAAACCGTGTATCCGTTCCTGCGCTTTAGGAAAGATTTATCTTTCCAAGGCAGAAACGTAACAACTCTTGAGGAAAAATAAAGAGCGCGCGGCCGCAATTCCTTTTGCCTCAGCAGAATTTTATGGCGCTCCGGCGAAACATTCCGCGGCGCGATTCCGTCTATATGGGGGGCAGCCGCTCGTGGCGCTGTTCAAGGCGAGATTTAAAAAGACCCCGCGGTGGCAGCCGCGGGGTCGTGACACGCAGCTTTTCCGGCCGTTAGTCCAGGAAGAAGAGGTGTCTTCACCGGCGAGACTACTCGTCCGCCGTCTGCGTGTCAACTCCATCTTGCCCTCGCGGCGTCCTATCCGGCTGGCTCGATTCTTTCTGAAAGGAATCTGACACGCATGAAAAACAGATCGCTTTTCCGTTCCTTCGCTCTGCTCGCGGCCCTGGGTATGGCAATGCCTCTTTTGGCCAAGCCCTTTTCCAAAAACATCAACCTCGCGCAAACGGCCAAGCTCGGCAAGGCCGAGTTGCAGGCTGGCGAATACCGCCTGTTGATCGACGGCAACAAAGCCACGGTAGAAAAGGGTGGCAAAGTTGTCGCCGAATCCGAAGGGCGGTGGGAAGACCGAAGCGCCAAGTCCAGCTACGACTCCCTGCTGATCAACGAAAATGGCCAAGTCAAGGAAGTGCGCTTTTCCGGCCAGTCTCGCGTCTTTGTTTTTAGCGACTAAGCGCAGCCGCTTCGCGATTGCTTTCGTCAGGATGAGAGGGAGGTTGCCCCCCGCCGCACCTCCCTGCTTGTCCGCTAGATTCTGCGAACGGTTCTCGTTCAGTTGACTTGCTTTCGATGCCATCCCACCGGCTCACCCGCAGATCGCGCCAGTCCCGAGCGAACTCCGCCTCTCGTTTGAACCAATCAACATGCAATCTCCGTAGCTGTAGAAACGATAGCCGGCTTCCACAGCATGGTGGTAAGCGGCCAGCACCTTTTCTCGCCCGGCAAAGGCGCAAACCAGCGCGAGCAACGTCGAACGCGGCAAATGAAAGTTCGTTAGCAGCGCGTTCACCGCGCGAAAACGGAATCCCGGAGTGATGAACAATTGCGCCTCCGCTTTGCCGGAGAGAACCGTAGCTGAGGAGCCAACTTCCGCCGCGCGCAGCGCAGCATCTTCGAGCGCTCGCACCACCGTAGTTCCAATGGCCAAAACGGTTCGCCCTCGGGCGTGCGCTGCCTGGATGTGCTCGGCGGTTTCGCTGGGAATCTCGTACGTTTCGCAATGCATCACGTGGCTTTCCAGCGTTTCGCCGTGCACTGGCTGAAAGGTCCCGAGCCCTACGTCGAGCGTCAGCTCACAGAGCTCCACGCCGCGTTCGCGGATTCGCTCGAGGATTTCTTCCGAGAAGTGCAGACCCGCGGTAGGAGCGGCAATCGCACCGGGCCGCTTGGCAAACACGGTTTGATAACGCTCGCGGTCCGCGATTTCGTCCGCTCGTTCAATGTACGGCGGCAGGGGCACGTGACCCAGCCGTTCGATATGTCCGTTCACGGTGCGGGAGTCATGAGAGAAGAACCGCAGGGTGCGCAGTCCAAAGTCCGCACGCGCGGTGATCTCGGCTTCCAGTTCCCCCTCGCCGAACAGAACGCGCTCCCTTAACCGCATTTTGCGCCCTGGCCGGACCAAGGCCTCCCAACAATCGTCCGCGACCTGGCGCGTCAGCAAGACCTCCACCTTCCCCGTCAAGTGCTCGGCTCGTGTCGAGCGCGAAGGCTTCTCGGAGCGCACCCCGGCTCTCCGGCCAAAAAGCCGCGCGGGAATCACCCGCGCGTTGTTCAAAACCAGCAGCTCGTTGCCTGCGAGAAGATCGGGCAATTCTCGAAACCGGCGGTCCTCAAACGCCCCCGAAACGCGGTCCAAGAGCAGGAGGCGCGAAGCTTCGCGGCGCGCGAGGGGCCGCTGCGCGACCTGTTCGCGGGGCAGTTGGTAATCCAGATTCTCGAGACGCATGGGCAGAAGGTAGTCTAGCAGCAACGCCGCTTTCACCAAGGAAACTAACCACCTCGCCCCGCCGAAAGGCGTCGCACACGGGCGGCGTAGCACGCAGCGAGGCAGAACTGCGACCGCCTTATGAATCTGCTATCCTGTTCATTATAAATAACTTTACAAGGACAACCAGCAAAACCACATAGTACTTGACAATCGTACACTCATATTCTATGCTTCCATGGAAATCACCAATGGAGGTGCTTACAATCATGAAAACAATAGCCCGATGGGAGCCCTTTCGGGGCGTTACCACCCTGCAGGACCAGATCAATCGCCTGTTCAGCGATACCTTTAACCGCACCGGCGAACAATCGAGCCTCAGCGCGTGGGCGCCCGCCGTTGACATCTACGAGACCGAACACGAGCTCGTGGTGAAGGCGGACCTCCCCGACATCGATCCCAAAGATCTGGACATCCGCGTGGAGAACAATCTGCTGACCATCCGCGGTGAGCGCAAGTTCGAAAAGAAGGTCAGCGAAGAGAACTACCTGCGCGTGGAGCGCTCGTTTGGTTCCTTTGCCCGCAGCTTCACGCTTGCAAATACCGTGAACACCGACGCCATCAAAGCCGAGTATGAGAACGGCGTGCTGACGCTCGCCATACCCAAGCGCGAAGAAGCGAAGCCGAAGCAGATTAAGGTCAACGTCAACGCTCCGGCGGTGGCCGCGGCGGCTTCCGGGAAATAAGCTCCAGACCGAGCCAGCGGCTGCAAGAAAAGTGCGGAAGCTGTAACAATAAGGGCTGGCCGGCGCGCCAGCCCTTATTGCCATGGCCGGGAAATTGAGGTTTCTATGTTGCGATTTGACAAAATGACCGTGAAGGCGCAGGAAGCGGTGCAAAGCGCCCAGGAGGTTGCCGCTCGGCACGAGAATCAGCAGATTGAGCCGATTCACCTGCTGGCGGCGCTGGTCGCTCAGAGCGACGGCGTCGTGCCCCCCCTGCTCGCCCGGTTGGGCATTCACACCGAAGCGCTCGGTCAGGAAATCGAAGGCCAGCTCGCCCGCCTGCCCAAAGTCGAGGGGTTTGCCCAGCAGCATGTGGGCCGTCCGCTCGACGACGTTCTCGCGCAAGCATTCAAGGAAGCGGACCGCTTCAAGGACGACTACGTCTCGACCGAACACCTTTTCCTGGCGATCGCCGGACGCGACCGGGATCCTGCCGGGCAATTGTTAAAGAAGCTGGGCGCTTCGCACGAAGCGATACTTCAGGCGCTCGCCGGAGTACGCGGAACACAACGCGTGACGTCTCAGAATCCCGAAGCTACCTACGCGGCCTTAGAGAAGTATGCGCGCGACCTGACGGAACTGGCCCGGAAACAGAAGCTCGATCCGGTCATCGGCCGCGACGAAGAGATTCGCCGCGTGATGCAGATTCTGGCGCGACGCACGAAAAACAATCCGGTATTGATAGGCGAACCGGGTGTCGGGAAAACCGCCATCGTTGAAGGCCTGGCACAACGCATAGTTTCCGGCGACGTGCCGGACGTGCTGAAGACCAAGCGCATTGTCGCCTTGGACCTGGCCGCCCTGGTGGCCGGAGCAAAATTTCGCGGCGAGTTTGAAGATCGCCTGAAAGCCGTCCTCAAGGAAATCACCGAAGCCGACGGGCAAATCATCCTTTTCATCGACGAGCTGCACACGCTGGTAGGGGCCGGCGCCGCGGAAGGCGCCATGGACGCTTCGAACATGCTGAAGCCGGCGCTGGCGCGCGGCGACCTCCGCGCGATCGGCGCCACGACGCTCAATGAATACAAGAAACACATCGAGAAGGATCCCGCCCTCGAACGCCGCTTTCAGCCAGTCCTGGTTGCCGAACCGACCGTCGAAGACACCATTGCTATTCTCCGCGGGTTGAAGGAACGCTACGAGGTGCATCATGGGGTGCGCATCAAGGACGCGGCCATACTGGCCGCCGCGACACTCTCGAATCGCTATATCTCCGATCGTTTTTTGCCGGACAAGGCCATCGACCTGATCGACGAAGCTGCCGCCAGCCTCCGTATGCAAATCGATTCCCTGCCCGTGGAGATCGACGAAATCGAGCGCCGCATCCTGCAGCTCGAAATCGAGCGCCAGGCCTTGCTCAAGGAATCCGACGCGCATTCCAAGGAGCGGCGCGGCCAGATCGAGAAAGAACTTGCCAGACTGAAGGAGGCATCCAGCGGGAAAAAAGCTCGCTGGCAGGCCGAAAAAGAGGCTATCGGAAAAATCCGCAAGCTCAAGGAGCAAATCGAACAGCTCAAGGCGGAGGAGCAGCGCTTCGAGCGCGCCGGCGAACTGGCCAAGGTCGCGGAAATCCGCTACGGCAAAATCGCCGCTGCCGAACGTGAACTTCAGCAGGCGCAGCAACGGTTTGCCTCGGTGCAGAAAGATGCCCCGATGCTAAAGGAAGAAGTCGACGAAGAGGACATCGCCAAGCTCGTCAGCAAATGGACGGGCATTCCGGCCGGCCGGCTGCTTGAGGGCGAAGCGCAGAAGCTCGTGCACATGGAAGAACGCCTGGGCCAGCGGGTGGTCGGCCAGGGCGATGCCCTCGCGGGTGTGGCGAACGCCGTGCGCCGCGGCCGCGCCGGGCTCTCGGACGCCAAGCGCCCTATCGGCTCCTTCATTTTTCTCGGACCCACGGGTGTGGGCAAAACCGAGCTGGCGCGTGCCCTGGCCGAATTTCTTTTTGACGATGAGAAGTTGATGATCCGCATCGACATGAGCGAGTACATGGAAAAACACAGCGTCTCGCGGATGATTGGCGCGCCGCCCGGCTACGTTGGCTATGAAGAAGGCGGCCAGCTCACCGAGCAGGTGCGCCGTCATCCGTATTCCGTCGTGCTTTTTGACGAAATCGAGAAAGCGCACCCGGAGGTGTTCAACGTTCTGCTGCAAATTCTCGAGGACGGGCGGCTCACCGATGGCAAAGGCCGCACCGTGGATTTCCGCAACACCGTTTTGGTGATGACCAGCAACGTCGGCTCGACGGCCATTTCTGAACTGGCCGGCAAGGATCCGGAGCGTGCAAGAAAGGAAGCCATGGCGGCGCTGCGCGAATCCTTCCGGCCGGAGTTTCTCAACCGCGTCGACGAAATCGTGATCTTCAATCCGCTCGGCAAGGAACAGTTGGCGAAAATTGTGGGCCTGCTCCTGAAGAACGTGGAGAGGCTGCTCGCCGAGCGGCAAATCACTTTGCAATTGAAACCGGCGGCCGAGGAGTTGCTCCTGCGCGAAGGCTACGATCCGGCTTACGGCGCGCGGCCGCTTCGCCGCACGATTCAGCGGTTGATCCAGGATCCGCTAGCCTTGCAGATCCTGGAAGGCAAGGTGCTTCCGGGCGACCACGTGATCGTCGACCGTGACGGCCAGAAGGACGCCATGCGCTTCGAGCGGAAGCCTTGGAAACAACCCGCAGCCGCCGCGCGTATCTAATCTAAGGGGAGTGGTGTGGGCCGCAGGGCGTTGTGATGGCTTTCTCGTTGAAGCAGGGACTTCGGCCCTTTGCACGCGGTTGGCGCCGCGGGGAATGAAAGGAAAATCATGAGAGTTTTTCGAACAACCTTCTTGCTGGTAGCCCTTACGCTCCTGCTGATGCTGTTGGGGCAGTATCTGGGCGTTCGCACTGGTCTCGGCGGAAGCACGGGCATGACCATTGGTTTGGGTTTTGCCGTCTTCTCCAATGCGTTTGCATACTTCTTCTCAGACAAAATCGCGCTTATGTCGAGCGGTGCCAAGCCGGTAACCCGGGAACAGTTGCCGAGACTGTACGCGGTCATGGAGCGCCTTGCTGCGAAAGCAAATTTGCCCGTGCCAAAACTGTACGTGGTTCCCGAGGCGGCCCCCAACGCTTTTGCCACGGGGAGAAATCCGCGCCACGCGTCGGTGGCGGTCACCCAGGGCTTGCTCGAATTGATGAATGACGACGAACTAGAAGGCGTCATCGCCCACGAACTCTCCCACGTGCGCAACTACGACATTCTCATCAGCTCGATCGCGGCAACCATTGCCGGGGCCATTACCTGGATTGCCCACTGGGGACTATGGTTCGGTTACGGCAACCGAGATGATCGTGAAGGAGGCGGAGGAGGCGGGGGAATCGTTGCTCTGCTGATGATGATTCTGGCCCCTCTTGCCGCCATGCTCTTGCAGTTGGGACTGTCCCGCCAGCGAGAGTATTCCGCCGACGCGACCGGCGCACGCATGGTGGGAAACCCTTACGGGTTGATCAGCGCCCTTCAGAAGCTTGGCGCCTACAACAATCGCATCCCGACGACGGCCATCTCGCCTTCCACTTCCTCCTTGTGCATTGTCAAGCCGCTATTCGGCCGCCGCTCCTTGGGGACCCTTTTTAGCACCCACCCGGCGCTGGCCGACCGCATCGCCGCCCTTCGTGAAATGACCATTATTCCGCAAAGGTGAGGACCGAACGCCCGGCGAAACGGGACTCATTTTTTACCTATCGGGAGTGTAATCTTTTCAAAATGAGACACCCTAACCCGGCGGTATTTGCACTGCGCCTGAAGACGTAACGCCTTCCTTTTCAGCCATCTACCCAATTGCCACCGCCTTGCCCACTTTTGGCGCTGCAAGTGCACTGGTTCCCATCGCCTGGTCCGTCGGCTCGGTACGAATCTAGGGGGCGGGCATGAGCTGTCGAGACACCATTCATCTAATCTGCTGGTACCTGGAAGGTCGCCTGTCCTCGCCCGTCGAGACGGAAATCAGGCGCCACCTGGAAACTTGCTCCGACTGCCGCCTGGTTCTCGAAGCCGCGGTGAATACGCTCGACTGCTACTTTAACGCCGATCGCGCCGACGGTGCCGACGCTCTTCACGCCGCCTAATTCCTTCTTTGGCCCCACCTATCGCGGCTTATACCGGTGCGCGTAATCTTTACATGTACTAGTACGTATAGAATCTGGCTTCGGGAACCCCTACCCTCGATCAATGCGCCTAGTTTGAGCACCTTAGTGAGTACTAGTATTAGGTCGAGGCT
>DATAIH010000116.1:0-1675 GCA_036262755.1 Candidatus Acidiferrum sp. | reverse complement strand
ATTGCCTCCATGATTCTCGGCTTCGTCTGGTACTCGCCCTTGCTCTTCGCCAAGCCCTGGACCCGCGAGATGGGCTACGACCTGAACGACAAAGCCAAAATCGATGAAATGCGCAAGAACGCTGGCCCCGCGTACGGCGGCTCCTTGGTCGCCGCCCTGATCGCCGCCTTCACCCTTGCGCTCATTCTTCATGGCCTGCGTGCGGAGTCTCTCCATTTCGGCCTGATGGCCAGCTTTCACATCTGGCTCGGCTTCGTGGCCACCGTGCAATTCACCGGCGCTCTGTTTGCCAAGCAAAGCATGAAACTCTTCGCCATCAATACCGGCTATCAACTCGTCTGCTATCTCGTGATGGGCACGATCCTCGTCCTCTGGAAATAGCCGGTCCTGCGTCCTGCGCTGGCACTGCCGTTGCGGGAGTACAATACCGGAGTCCCGGGTTGTGGGAGGGTTGCCATGTCAATCCGCATCCGCGTATCGCTGACGGCAGTTCTTCTCTTAACTGCGGTTACCGTCTCCACCGGCAAGAAAAAGAATCTGCTGCCCGCCACGGTCCTCAAGGCGCGCACCGTTTTGGTGCTCGTCGACCCTGATGCGGGTATTTCCGCCACGGATCCCGCTGCCAACAAAACAGCCCGCGACGATGTCGAGAAGGCCGTTATGAAGTGGGGCCGGTTTCTGCCCGTTCTCGATGGGCAGAACCCCGACCTGGTCATCGTGGTTCGCAAAGGCCAGGGAAAACTCGTACAGCCCACGATCGCGGGCGTGCCAAACGACAACGATCGTCCGGTAGTGTTACAGCCCACCGACAATGGCATCCGACTCGGAGGACAACGAGGGCGTCCGCCCGATGCCACGCAAGGCGCGCCGCCCGACACCGGGCCTGCTCATCCCAAGCTCGAGGCTGGCCCTCCGGAGGACATGTTTGTTCTTTATGCCGGAGGTGTCGACCATCCGCTCGACCGTTCCCCGCTTTGGCGCTATATCGCCAAGGACGCGCTGCGATCACCCGACGTGCCTGCGGTTGCGGAATTCCGCAAACTTTTCGAAGAAACCGAGAAACAACAAAAGAGCAAGCCGTAGCACCGCACCCTGGTCGGATTCTTGCCCCAGCTTGCCTGGCGGTGAAGCTCCCGCCAGTGCCTTGCGCGTCGGCTCGGTGGGGAGCATACTCCCCCGTTCCCTTCTTGGCCGGAGGCTCCATTCTGCCTTTCTGTGAGGTCTTATGAACTTCGAACGCATCTTCCTTGCGGCCGCCGCTTCTGCGATCGTATCTTTCACGCCGGGACTGGCAAAGGCAGCATCTCCTCGACCTTCGCCGCAATCCACCGCGACTCCTTCCGCCACCCCCTCACCCGTTCCCGCGGCCTCGGCCGAGCCACAACCGGCAGCTTCCCAAAGAATCGTCAGGTACACGCTTCCTTCTGATCGCTACGAAAAGGCTCACAATCTCGCCAAGATTCATTTTCGTTTCGCGCTTATCAGCTTCCTCTATGGCTTGCTGGTCCTCTGGCTCATCCTGCGCTGGAAGCTCTCCGCCAAATACCGCACCTTAGCCGAAGACAAATTCTCCAAGCGCTTTCTCCAAGCCCTCATCTTTTCTCCCCTGATCATCCTCACGATCGATGTCCTTGAGCTCCCCACCGGCATCTACCAAAACTGGGTTTCGCGGCAA